>NZ_LVHK01000033.1:0-55980 GCF_001631965.1 Prochlorococcus sp. MIT 1303 | reverse complement strand
TGCTGGGACTAGGGCGCTTGATGCAGGGATTGGGCAGTTCAGTTGCTTATCTCGGCGTCATCTATCTCGCCATGATCTGGTTGCCGCCAAAACGCATTGGATGGTCCCGGGTTTAACAGTAGCGATGGGCACTCTGGGCGCATCTTTCGCTCAATACCCACTTCTCATTCTGACGAAGTCATGGGGTTGGCGCGTCCCTTTGCTGGTTTGTACAGGGGCGGGTCTGGTCATCGCTTTCATGCTGTGGAAACTCCTACCCAAACGCCCCAATTGGTTCGTGGAGTTGATGCGAGAAGACGGGTTTGATCCAAAGAGTCCCCAACCACTCGCGAGTCTGATCAAGGAAATCATGCGCGACCGGAATATCTGGTGTTTTTCTCTCGCCGCAGCAGGTTTATATCTCCCGATCTCAGTGATTGGCGATCTTTGGGGAGTGACCTTCCTGCACATCCACTCAGGTTTGTCGACAGGGCTGTCGAGTTTGCTCACCACTCTCATCTTCATTGGTTTCGCCGCCGGAGGAATTGCAACTGGGCACTTATCCGATCGCTTGAAGCGCCGCAAGATTCTTTTTGTCACTGGAGCAATCTTGTCGTCCGTGATCGCCGTTGCGATTGCCTTGACGAACTCAGCCCCGCTTTGGTGGAACGCGATGTTGATGATCGCGCTCGGATTGACAACAGGTTCCCAGCTGCTGGCTTTCGTGATGACGGCCGACGTGGCAAAACGTCATAACCGCGCAGTCAAACTAGCTTTCGTGAACTTCGTTGTCATGGTGCTGCCAGTATTCATTCAGCCCGCTGTTGGCTTCCTTGCTCAAATAGGGGTTGCTAAGGGCTTGGTCCCATCTCCGGGCCAGGAACTCCAAGGCTATGGTCTCGTTGTCGTCCTGATGTTCATATCAACAGGGCTCTCCCTCTGCGTGAAAGATACGAAACCGCGCAAGGAGAAATTTGTCATCGCCCACTAACCAACCAGAACTCGCCTGATCAAGCCACCCGCTCTGTAGCAGGATTGAGTTCTTCGTCAACTGCAGCCGCATCTAACAGATCCTCTGCCTCACACACAGGGAAGCGATTGATCGCTTTCAGTGCCAAACGTGCATTACGACGCAACTGCTCACTGATCGCCTCGCAGTAAGGAACCTGTGCGAGCAGGTCCACCGTGCGGCGGAGGATCCGCACGACATCGCCCTCATCCAGTGACGTATTGGCAATCAGATCACTCCAGGCAGTACCACGGGCCCAGGCATCGACCAAACCCATCAGCTCAGGCTCCCACCAAGCGGGGACAACCACTTGGCAGCGCTCCTGTGCCCGCAAGAGCTCTCGGCGAATACCTGCTAGATCATGGAGGGCCTCCTCCGCACTCGCCGGTGGTGGGTAGCCACTCCAAAGATCAGGACGATTGACCTCCGTGCTGATCGCCTCGAACACCGCCGCCAGATTGGCAGGGTGCAAGTCATCCAAATGGCCACTCATCAATGCAAGACCCAGCCAAAGTTCGTTGTCGCCCCGCATCGCCGCCACAGTGCGTCCAATCTCCGTGGGATCCAAATCATCAAGACAACCAAAGTGCTGCAAGATCTCGATCAAACTCAAAAAGGTCTCCCAATGACGGTTGGCCCTCTGGTGCAGCAACTGTTGACGTTCGCAGATCTCAAGCTCAAGCTCCTCCATACGACGGCGATGTTTCTTGAGCTGTTTGCGATCCCCCCAACGATGAGCCGGTTGCTGCTCTAACTCTTCCTCAAGACCACGAACCCGCTGCGCCTGGGCCAACACCTCACCGGCCAGGTCGTACTGGGGAGTCGTCATGTCGTGACGCTTGGCCATATGGGCGACAGCAAGAGCAAGGCTTCCACTGTGCTGATCCCCATGACGAAGTTCGCCAGAGCGCTGCAGATCCGGCTCAATCATTTCAGTCACTTGCAAGCAGCTCAATTCCGCATGCAGACTGACAACCGCCGGACAGGGCAGCAGTAGCCAAACGTTCTCATCGGTTAGGCAAAGCAGAAGCGGAAACTGACCTGGGCCCTCAAGCTTGTCGACGATCACAGCTGGAGTGACACGTCCCCGCAACTGGGGGGCCTTCAGGCTCACCAACGTGCCAACACTGGCAAACTGCAAAGCCAGGGTGAGCTCATTGGCCAAGGTCTCCTCAGCCTGTTGCTGCAAAATCCGCAACAAACGCCGCTCCTCACGCAATCGACTGCGTCGCTTTTCATAATCCTCAAAGTCTTGCCAGGGAACATCACCAGCAACTCCCTGCAGTTGCCCCAGCTGTAGCCGCAGTTGTTCCAGCGATTCCTCCTCGTACACCAAATCCAGGCTGGCTAAATAGCGACCAAAACTGCGTTCTACAAGTTCCCTTGCCTTCTTGAGGTCATGGCGCTGCAACAAGTTCAGCACCATGCCGTAGCTAGGGGTGAACTGACTCACAAGAGGATCTGCTGGGCTGGTGGCCAGCTGGCCTGCCTCACGCACGCCCTCGAAACGACTTTGCACTGTGACCACATAACCCTGAGAATCCAACCCGCGCCGCCCGGCACGGCCCGCCATCTGTAAAAATTCACTGCCCATCAGTGGTCGGTGGCCACGCTCAGTGCGCTTCGACAACGCTGAAATCACAGTGCTACGTGCCGGCATGTTGATCCCTGCCGCAAGCGTTTCAGTGGCAAACACCACCTTCACAAGCCCCTGCTGAAACAACTCCTCGATCAGTTCCTTCCACGCAGGCAGCACACCAGCATGATGAGCAGCAATGCCCCGCAGTAGGGCATCAGCATGGATGCCATCACGAACAGCCTCTGGATTGGTCTCGCTATAGGTTCGAAGACGCTGGCGAATCTGCTCTTGCTGGGTCGGTGAGACCAGACACTGAGAGCCAAGATCCTTAACGGATTTATCACAGCCACGACGGCTGAAGATGAAATAAATCGCCGGCAACATTTCGCGCTCCGCCATCTGCGCAATCACAAATCTGATGGGCGGTGGTTCTGGCTGAGGGGGCTTAGGGGAACGCCCCTTGCGCTTGTGTCCCTTAGGAGCACGCCACACCTTGCTGTTGGGATGAAGTCCTGTGCCCGCATCGTTGAGCAAAGGATGCAATCCCTTAGCACTGCAGAAGCTGAACTGCAGTGGTACCGGCCGATAATCGCTGAACACCAACTGTGTAGGGCCATGCACCCGCTCGATCCAGTCGGTGAGCTGTCCAGCATTGGCCACCGTTGCAGAAAGCGCCACCAATTGCACAGACGCTGGACAATGAATGATCGACTCTTCCCACACCGTGCCCCGTTGAGAGTCATTCATGTAATGGCACTCATCGAGCACCACCGCTTCCACGTCAGCCAACGGATCGTCAGCCTGGTCTGCTTCCGCATAAAGCATGTTGCGGAAGATCTCGGTGGTCATCACCACAATCGAAGCCTCACGATTGACGCTCAGATCACCGGTCATCAGCCCCACGTTCTGCGAACCAAACTGTTCACGGAAATCGCGCAACTTCTGATTTGAAAGAGCCTTCAGGGGCGTGGTGTAAAAAACCTTCTGTCCATGGGCAATCGCCCTATGGATGGCATATTCGCCCACCAATGTCTTACCGGATCCCGTAGGAGCACTAACAACCACAGAATGTCCATGGTTAAGTGCGGCAATGGCCTCAAGCTGGAATTCATCCAGCGGAAAAGAAAAGATCGCGAATGGATCCAGTTCAAGCTTGGCGACGTCGGAAGCAGTCGTGACGTGCGCCACTGAACTCATGGTTTCAATCCTAAAGAGCCCTGCAATCCACTTCTGGCAATCGTTGGCATTGGCACCAGCCAACATGCCAACAAGGCAAAATCAAGCCAAAGAAGCCATCCTGAACTGCGCAGGGCTTGCAGACTGGACCCATGCAAAGCCAGCCCACAGCACGTCGCCGCCAGCTGCGCACCTGGCGGCCAGGGCCAGGGCCAGCTGAGTTCAAACCAGTGTCAGCTCAGGGGAAATCAAAACCTCTACTAGATCTGGCCAGCAACGATTACCTAGGCCTATGTCGGCATCCTGATCTGATCGAAGCCGCCGGAGCGGCCTTGCATTCAGAAGGTGTTGGAGCAGGTGGATCCAGGCTAGTAACTGGCAGCCGGCCAGTGCATGTTGCACTGGAAGAAGCACTCGCCGACTGGCTAGGTCGCGAGCGGGTCTTACTTTTCCCAAGCGGGTTCCAAGCAAACCTGGCAGCAGTGATCGCACTGGCCAACCGCAATACCCCAGTACTGGCTGATCGCCTAGCTCACCATTCTCTATTGATGGGTGTCAAAGCAAGTGGCGCCAGGCTGCAGCGTTATGCCCACAATGACCTGGCAGACCTTGAGCGGCGGCTCAAGCTCTGCCGGCATCATCAACCGCATCAACCGCCGCTTGTACTCACCGAAAGCCTATTCAGCATGGAGGGCACCAGTCCACCGCTCTCAACAATGGCCGAGCTCTGCGAAGTGCATGGTGCCAAGCTGCTCGTGGATGAAGCCCATGCCCTGGGTGTCATCGGTCCTCAAGGGCGAGGTCTTTGCCATGGGCTCTCTGCACCAGTGTCAATCATCAGCGGCACCTTCGGAAAAGCATTCGGTAGCGGTGGTGCCTTCCTGGCAGGTGATTCCGCCATGGGCGATCACCTTCTGCAAACCAGTGGCGCCTTTCGTTACACCACAGCACTGGCACCGCCTTTAGCAGCGGCAGCTCTCACTGCCCTAAACCTGATCCAATCTCACCCTCAATGGGGCAAGCAACTGCAAGAGCGTGCCGAACAATGGCGTGGTCAATTGGCCGCTAGCGGATGGGCTCGCCCACCTGGATATGGACCCATCCTCTCTCTGCTGATCGGTTCCGACCAACAAGCTCTGAATCGCCAAAGTCAACTCGAGGAAGCTGGCCTTCTTAGCGTGGCCATCCGTCCTCCCACTGTTCCAGAAGGCACGGCGCGCCTTCGGCTTGTGCTGCGCAGGGGGCTACCCGATGAGACATTGGAACGGCTGATGAGCGCCCTTGAAACTGGATGAAAGAGGTAATCGCCATGCACGGATGGTGTGGCGATAGCAACACCTGGCAGCTCTGGGCCCGCCATTTTCAAGCCCATGGCTGGTTGTGGCAAAGCCAAGAACAGGGCTACGCAACACTGCCACCGCTTCAACCCCAATGGCATAACGCCCCTGAACCACAAGCAGAGCAAAGGCGGGTGGTGGTTGGCCATTCTTTAGGCCCACACCTGCTCGCCAGCGAAGTGCTTGCGCAGGCCACCGATCTGGTGCTGCTGGCAAGCTTCGGGGGTTTCTTGCCCAAAGGACCAGCAAACCGTGCCCTACGCACTGGCCTAAACGGCATGCAAGAACGCCTCGGCACAGCAGCTGAAAGCGCCATGCTCCACACTTTCCTCGCTCGGGCCGCCTATCCAATGCCCGCTAGCGCCTTGCCAGCGGGACCCATCCAACAAGGCCTCTCAGCAAACGGCCGCAAGCAACTGCAGGCTGATCTCGAATTACTCATCAAAACTGATGGTTTACCAGCAGGACTTCCTGCCAAGACCAGGGTGCTGGTGGTCGAAGCGGCGCAAGACGCAATCGTGGCCCCTGCTGCACGAATCGCCTTGGTAGAAGCCCTGCTTAATCATTTACAAAGCCCCCCTTGCCATTGGATCTTGCCTGAAGCGGGGCATGCCTTGCTGATACCCGAACTCATTGAACGAGTGCACAAGTGGCTGGAGTCAGCCCCTTGAGCACTCGCTGGTCAAAACAAGTGTTGAGCAACTTTGAGCAAGCTGCAACCACTTACAACAGCCAGGCGCAATTACAGCGTGCTGTTGCCTGGAGGCTCGCCAGACAGTGTGCTCGGCAGCCGATTCCAGCAGGGTTCTGGGTAGACCTCGGTTCAGGTACAGGCCTAATGGCAGATGCTCTGGAGGCCTGCAATCCCGACCAAGCCGTCCTCCGCGTGGATGGCTGTCCCGAGATGCTGAAACATCAGCACATCACCAGCGCCTCACAGTTGTGGGATCTCAATGTAGGCCTGCCGTCTTGGCCCACATCACCCAGCTTGCTGGCCTCGAGTTTTGCCCTTCACTGGCTGATTAATCCTTTAGAACGACTACATGAATGGATGGCCGCTCTCACTCCTGAAGGCTGGCTGGCGTTGGCCTTACCGGTACAAGGAAGTTTCCCCCAGTGGCACCAAGCAGCAGCAACGGCAGGCGTGAGCTGCACAGCTCTGCCATTCCCCTCCCAAGCGTCATTGCTTGATGTGCTGTCCAGCAATAACATCCGCCATCAACAGCTACACCAGTTCACTCAACAGAGTCCTGAAGTCTTTCAGCTCTTGAAACCAATGCGCCAAATTGGTGCCCAGGCCAGCCCTTGCCCAAGCATGGGGGTTGGCAACTGGCGCCATCTCAAACAAGCCTGGCCACGTTGTAAGAACAGTGGAGAGGCACAACTCACATGGCTGATCCAACTGCTTTTAATCCAGCGATGACTGAGGCAACGACTCCTCTAATCGTCTGCGGCACAGACACCAACGTCGGCAAGACTGTGGTGAGTGCATTGCTAGTGCAAGGATTAGTTGCCACCTACTGGAAGCCAATACAGAGCGGCCTAGAGGAAGACGGTGGAGACCGCAATAGGGTTTGTCAGCTCCTTAATCTTCCCGCCGAACGTTGGCACCCAGAGGTCTATAACCTCCAGGCCGCAGTATCTCCCCACTGGGCCGCAGAACAAGAGAACTGCTGCATCAACCCCGATCAACTTGTATTGCCTGATCTATCTGGTCCTGTGGTAATCGAAACTGCTGGCGGCCTAATGGTGCCACTCAACCGTCAATGGCTACAACTCGATCAACTCGTGCGTTGGCAACTACCGCTCATCCTCGTTGCACGCAGTGGCCTGGGTACCCTCAACCACACCCTGCTCAGCCTTGAAGCACTGCGCTTGCGCAATCTGAAGGTCTTAGGCTTGGTGCTCAATGGTCCACCCCACCCCGACAATCCAAAAACCCTGGAACAATTTGGTGGTGTTCCAGTCATCGCTCAGTTGCCTCACTTACCCAATCTCACGGCAGCAACACTCGCAGAGCAGTGGCATCTGCAAGACCTGAGCCTTACCTTCAAACGGCTACTGAAATCCTGGAGTCAAGTTCAATGAACAAGCGTCAGTCATGGGCCACCGTTGGAGTTGTTCTTCTCTGTGGAGGAATCCTTGTGCTATTCACCGACATTGAAGTCGGCATGGTGCGCTGGGTCAACTGCGGCCCCCTCGCTACAGAAGGGGAACAACAAAGCGAGGTCTGCCGCTGAATCAGTCCCATCTCATCAATGCAACAACCTGAAGCAAGCCAAAAGGATGGATGAATTGAATTCAAACGCAAAACTCTCTGCAACGACAACGACAAGCCTTAGCGAATTCAGCATTCCTTCTTGATGAGTCAGCACATCTCCAAACGTGTCCTAAAAGTAATAAAACCAAATCAGCAGAATAGATCAACAACAAAGTAAATCATAATTATCTACAGCAGAACTACTCAAACACCTTTCAAGACATCATCAAAAAGAAGCTTGAGAAAAGCCTTGCAATAGCTTAAGACAAATCAAAGCACCACTTTGATAACAAGGATTTCATCACTTAATTAAAAGCACTAGCAAGCCATATCAAAATCCTCAAAGTGCAAATGGTGGTGCAATCGCCAAGCAATGGTTCTAGCCAAAGGATTGCAAAGAGCCATCGTGATCGGTTCAGGCCGCAACATCACAATCCAAGATGGCAACACAATCCCATCGGATCATGGATTGCTTCGATCCACTCGCCGCCCCAAACGCCAACAACTGGCATCCCCATCTCTGGCCTCCCTTCACTCAGATCGCATCGGCATCACCACCGCAACGTGTGATCGCGGCGGATGGAGCGCTGTTGATGCTGGATGGTGCACCTCCCCTGATTGATGCAATCAGCAGCTGGTGGGTCACCCTTCATGGCCATGCCAATCCCAGCATCGCCGCCGCCATCGCAACCCAGGCACAGCAACTGGAGCAGGTGATCTTTGCTGACTTCATTCATCCCCAAGCAGAACAACTGGCAGCGCGCCTCAGTGCCGTAACAGGCCTTCAACGCCTGTTTTTCTCCGACAACGGCTCTACCGCCGTGGAGGTTGCGCTCAAGATCGCTTGTCAGTGCTGGCACAACCGCGGCGAGCCTAGGCAACAACTCATCGCTTTCAACGGGGCCTACCACGGCGACACGTTCGGGGCGATGGCAGTGGGGGAGCGCAACCTATTCAGTGCCCCCTTTGAGGAGATGTTGTTTCCAGTAGCACGGGTGCCCTGGCCCGCTACTTGGTGGGGCGATGAAGAGGTTGAAACACGTGAACGGATTGCTCTAACTGAACTGGAACGCTGCCTTCAAACCCCAACAGCAGCAGTCATCTTGGAGCCATTAGTCCAAGGAGCAGGCGGCATGGCCATGGTGCGAGCGGAATTCCTACAAGGAGTCGAGCAACGCGTACATGCTGCGGGAGCCTTGCTGATTGCTGATGAGGTTCTGACTGGTTTCGGACGCTGTGGAGCCCTATTCGCCTTCAAGCGTGCAGGGCTTGCTCCCGATTTGATCGCTTTATCGAAAGGACTCACCGGGGGATTTTTGCCCATGGGCGTCACCATGGCCCGCGAAGAGGTTTTTGAGGCCTTCTTAGGAGATGATCCATCTCTCACCCTCTGGCACGGTCATAGCTTCACTGCTAATCCCCTAGGTTGCGCAGCCGCAAACGCAAGCCTCGATCTACTGGAGGCCAACCCAGAAAGCTACGAAAACTTTGAGGCTAGGCATCAACCTCATCTCGAAGCCCTAGCTGAACATCCAAAGGTGCAGCAACCAAGACTGACCGGCACCATCGCCGCCTTCGACCTCGCGATAGACGGAACCCATGGCTACCTCAATCCAGCAGGACGAATCGTCAAACAACAAGCCATCAACAATGGTGTCTTCCTGCGGCCTCTAGGTCAGGTCGTTTATCTGCTGCCTCCGCTCTGCCTCAATGACGCTCAGCTTGAGCAATGCTATGCAGCCATCCATTTAGGCTTGGAAGCCCTCTGAGTTCAAGCGCTCAACAGACAACAGAAGCAACACCGGCGTTCTTAAGGGCCTTCTGAAAGAGCAGCCTCCACATCGGAGCGGGGCAGACCATAAGGGAAACAGCACTGACTGCGCTGACCACCTTGCTCCCATGCAACCCTCAATTCTTCCTGCTCCAGAACGATTTCAGCTGACCATTCAGGCATGAGCCAAATCCATCGACAGGGATCCTCACAACTGCGCTCAGCACCTAGCCGCTGCAGCCAACTCTCAAGAGAAACGAGGGAATGGCGATCCAAAGGCGTCTGTTCGGGAGGCAACGACGACATTGATGACACCTGTTATTGAAATCCTGCCAGCAGTCTGTTCATTATTGAGCCAACTAGGCCAAACTTGCAGCTCACGTCCATGAGCCCAAGCCACTCCAAATCCAATCAGCAGGCTGAACATTAAAGTCAGCCCCAGAAGAAGCAGAGAAAACCACTCCCCCCCGGAAAGAGGACGGCGCACGCCAACCCCCTTCGTAGCACTAGAAGACATTGAAGGCAGCGCATCAGTGCCAACACTGGAGCTCGCAGCCAACAACCCTTCTGCCATCAGGCTGGCGTCATACGCCTGACGTCGCACCGGGTCGGTGAGAAGCTCATAGGCCTCACACAACAACTGAAACTGCTTGGCAGCCTGTTCAACAGGAAGCTGAGCCGTATCCGGATGCAGAACCTTACTGCGACGGCGGAAGGCTAGATGAATGGTTTCAACATCTGCAGAGCGCGCAACTCCCAGACGCTCGTAATGGCTCTTCGCAAGAGTCAAAACCAGAAGTTGATCGGCAACTCGCAGAAAATCATCTCCTTTCCCCTTGAACAATTCCATCCTAGAGAGAACTATGTTCTGATTGCCCATGTCAAATCAGGCCTGCTTTAGCAACCCAGGCCCGGAGCTCTGGAATGCCCTTGGATGGCATCCCTCCAGTGAACAACTGGAGCAAATGATCACCCTACAAGCCCTCCTTCGCCAATGGAATGCCCGGGTCAACCTCACCCGCCTGGTCGAAGGTGGTGACTACTGGATTTTGCAGGTGTTCGACAGCCTCTGGCCTCTGCAGAGCGAATTGCAGAACGCCCAACAACCACTTCGTTGCATCGATATCGGCAGCGGCGGTGGCTTTCCCGGTCTGGTGCTAGCCATCGCACTACCAGGCGCAAGTATCACCTTGGTGGATTCGGTAGGCCGCAAGACAGCTGCCCTAAAGGCAATGGCGGCAAAGCTAGGGCTAACATCCCGCGTCACGGTACGTAGCGAACGGGCAGAACTCACCGGGCAGGATCACTGCTGCCGAGGCTTGTTTGATCTCGCGATGGCTCGCGCAGTGAGCACAGCACCGGTTGTGGCCGAATACCTCGTCCCCCTTCTCAAGCCAAGCGGTGAAGCCCTGCTATTTCGTGGCCATTGGAGCCCCAACGATGCAAAGGATCTCGCCAAGGCTCTCAGATTGCTACAAGCCGATCTAATCAAGATCGAACGTCGCGAACTTCCTGACAATCGCGGGGTGCGTCACCAATTACGCCTGCGCGCAACGCTCCCCTGCCCAGCGACCTTTCCACGCCCAATCGGTGTACCTGCCAAGAACCCGCTCGGGTCTTAAACACTGGTCAGTCGTTGCTGAGGATGACCACCAAGACGGTTGCGCAACCTACGCAGCAAGCCTGGGATCTGATCACACCAGGGGCTGTTCACCAACACCTCCCTGAGGGCCGCCTCACTCACATCTGCATCAAGTGCTTCGGCATTCTCTCCAGGGAACCAGTGGCTGCCACTGCCAAGTAAGCCGTAGCGGGCTTTTGCATAACCCTCCATTCCCCAAGCCTCTACAAGATTATGAAGCCAAAGCAAGATCGGAAGATTGATCTCGCCTGGAGAGTCCTGCCAGGGCGGCAAACCCCTCTGCCAACTGGTCAACCAAGCCTCACCTAAAGCCAACTGTGCCGCATCAACGAGTCGCTGCTGAACTGGTGGCAGCAACTCAGCGGCACTCTGCAAGAAATCCACCGCCTCGAGATGCCGATCGAGATCACTGGGTCGCGCTGCGCCAACGCTGATCGTATGAACCCTTGGGTCTTGCAAGCAAAACAGATCGTTGAACACAATTGGATGAAGTGGAGCGCAGAGTTCCAGAAGTTGAGGCGAGGGACTATGCAGATGGCCACCCTTATCTGTCGGGCTAATGATGAAAACGCCTAGGTCATGACGAGCAGCTGCATCCAGTGCAGGATCATTGTCTTGATAAATGAAATACCAGTGCAGGTTCACATAATCAAAGGCATCCGTCTCGATCGCCTGCACGATTAGGTCTGTGGGGCCATGGGTGGAAAAACCCACATGGCCAATGCGTCCATCACCCTGCCAACGACGCAACACATCCATGCAACCTCCTGGTCGCAAGGTCTGCTCCAGATGCTCCGAAAGGTTGAGGCCATGGATGGCAACTAGATCCAATCGGTCACATCCCAATCGTTCAAAGCTGAGTGCCAACTCAGCCTCAAAGACTTTGGGATCCTCACGAGGAGGAACTTTGCTCTGCAACAGCCGCTGTGGATCCAAGACATCACGTAGCGCCCATCCCAACTGCCGCTCAGAGCTGCCGTAATGGCGTGCCGTCTCCACATGATGGAAGCCACAGGCCACCGCTCGCTCCAAAATGTCCTGCAGCAGTTGCTGCGACTCAGAGGTAATCACCTCCGCCTCCAAATCTGTCCAGCTCTGCTGAAAGCGCATCCCCCCTAAAGACAACACAGGCATTGATAAACCGGTGCGGCCAAAGCGGCGGCAAGGCAGAGAGCTCTGCTCCAAAGACGCCTTCATTAACTCTTAGGAGCCATGATTACGCCGCTTACGAGAAGTCCTTTGAAAGCCGAGAGGAAGCAATTCCAGAGCTTCTAATTGAGCTCTCAATTCATCTAGCTGCTCAAACTGCACCCATTTGATGCAGTTCACCGGGCAGGTAGCAATGGCTTCCTGAATGCGTTCCGTACTATCCCCGTCCTGCCGGATGGCCCGCGAGCGACCCATTGTTGGCTCGATAACAAAGGTGTTAGTCGCCACATGAGCGCAGTACCGACAACCAATGCAGACAGCCTCATCAACCCAGACAGCCTTCTCACGCAATTGGCCACCAAGCAGCGGCTCAGATCCGTTCGCCCGCTCATCAAGCTGGGCGGAAACCTGAAAAGCTGCCGATGGATCAATCAATGGTCAAGGTTGGATATCAGGAATCCCAGCGAGTTACCACCAGTTCGATAGCGCCGTCATCAGTATTGCGCTGCTCTGCCACCTCAAAGCCTTCCTGCGCTGTTGATGCCAACACCGTATTAAGGGCGTAGCGCTGGGTGAGCTGAGCAAGAAAACGTTCCACAGGAACAGATTGCCGCCAGAGGTCGAGGTCGGTCACCAATTCATAGGACCCGGTAGTCGAATTCAAACGGAAGCCAATATCACCACCTTCAGGCATGATCACAGCCAATTCAGCTGTGACTGTTTGTCCGCGATAGCCGCGAACAGAACGCTCCCCTTCTTGGGGGACATAACCAAGATCCTTGAGCGCCTGTAACAGGGGCTCTCGTTTGCGCAGGTGTGTCTTAACGGTGCTGAAGTGCGACATCAAAGAAGCTCGGCTGGAATGGACTGGGATTGATCCTGTGGACGGAGAAACGCCTCGGCTGTAGGTGTGCTTTGTTCCACGACACCGATGGATTCTTCAATCCGCTCGGTGAGAAGACGGCAGGCTTCACCAACCACTCCCTCAACACTCTCTTCAACACGTCCGTCTTGACGGATCCGGAATCGCACAGTCTGTTGAGGCATCCACTTCATCAGAAGGGTTCCAAATAATATCCTCCATCTTCAAGAGCTGACGTGTTGATTGTCACAAGACCCAAGTAAATCAAGGATCCCATCTGAGCCTTCAGGTCAAGCGTCCTTCATCTACAAGAGTTTGAAGCCGCTGAATCACCTCAGAGTTCTCCAACTGCTCAAGAGCGATGCGAGCCTCATCACGTACCGAGAGCTCTGCATCGTTGAGCAGAGAATCAACAAAAGCCTCCACCAACTCCTGGCGACGAGGTTCAGCCAACGTGTTGTAAAGACGTCCGAGGGCCCAGATGCAGTTACTTCGCACAACAGGCTCACCATCGATCTGCAAACTCATCAGTAATTGAATTGCAGCGATATCAGCATTAGCAGGAGAGGTGCCACCGGCTTCCGCCAATGAGCCGGTGGCCCATAGCCGTACCGCAGCAACATCGTTTTGAAGAACATGAATGAGGGGGTTGAGGACGCGGGCATCGGCGTAATTCCCCAGGCTCCAGGCGGTTGCCTTACGCACATAGGCATTGCAATCAGCCTGTAGCAACTGCAAAAGGGGGTCTAACGCTGGCGGGGAAGGATTTCGACCTAACGCATAAACAGCACTCATCCGTTCCACTGGACAAGGCTCCTTCAACAAGGGCAACAGCAAAGCCACTGCCCTGGGATCCCTATGTTCACAAAACACCCTTAGTCCCTGCAGACGCTCCTCATGGCCCTGCTTCAGCCAGTTAAGACCTGCGTCACACACATGCGCCACGTCTGAATGATCAGGATTGATCTCGTCAAGCGGATCAACGAACTGTTCAGCCGCCAACTCCTTGGCCAAGACATCAGGATCAATGGCCAGGTTGGCCAGACCTTCCTCTAGCTGTCTAGAAGCTTCACTCATGACCTTGATCGTAGAGGCATTAGGCCGACTGATCTCACCCGATTGGAGCCGGCGCGAGCATGTCCCCAGGCAACCAGATACGAGCAGTCACTGCCACCAGAGCCACCCCAAACAAAGCCACAATCAGGGCCGGCAACACGGTGGAACGTAAGAAATCCAAGGTTTATCAACACTTTCTCCCATTCTGCCGCCCAAGCCAAGACCTTGTAGATCATGCGACGCCCATCCGACTACGCAGCCAACCACGGGTTAAAGGCAGCACACAGCCCACAGCGACCACCAAACCGATCCAACCGCCTAGCTGCTGATGTAACAGAAACGCGCCAGTGCCGAGCAGACCGCCAAACAGAACACCGACACTAAGAATGAAGCGCAAACACAAACTCACCAGGGAATCGACCGGAGTGATCTCCAAGCGTTGACGCAAGCGACTCCAGCCTGGCCCTGGTGGCTGCACCTGATTCACAAAGCGCTCGAGCACTTGCGGCGATTCAGGCGGAGTCACCAGCATCACTACAACCCAGACCACAGCAGTAATCGCTGTGGTGATCATCAACCTGGTGCCGTAATCAGGAATTGTCACCAAGGGCACAACGGATGTACAAAGGCCCACCACAAAACCACAAACCATCGCCGCCAATTCGGCAGCAGCATTGATCCGCCACCAGAACCAACGCAGCACAAGCACCACTCCGGGCCCGGTACCAATAGCAATCACCAGACGAAACACTGTGCCGATGCTGTCGCTAATTAATGCGGTGATCACCCCGAGAACTAGCAGCAAAACACTGGTGAATTGACCGACCAGCAACAGCTCTCTCTGATCAGCATCCGGCCTTATAAAACGCTGGTAAAGATCGTGGGTGAGATAGCTAGCACCCCAGTTCACTGCGGTACTGACCGTACTCATGAAAGCCGCCACCAGAGAGACCACGACAAGACCAAGCACCACCGGTGGCAGGTAGGCCACAGCCAAGGTTGGGTAACTGAGTTCCCAGTCAGCCTGAGCTGGCAACAGCACTAAAGCGGCAAGAGCAACCAAAACCCACAACCAACTGCGCAACAGATAGTTGACCACCAGAAACACCCAGCCAGCCAGTTGAGCCTGACGTTCGTCCCGCGTGGCCAACATTCTCTGAATGAACTCACCACCACCGTCGCTGCGACGGAAACTCCACCATTGGACAGTGAGATAAGAAAGGAATGTGGCCACACTGATCTCGGCGCCACCAATCCAATCAAAGCCATCACCATTCCATTGCCAGGGCACGATCGCCAGCAGTTCAGGTCGCTCTAACCCCCTCAGTTGATCGAGCATGGCGTCCATCCCTCCGGCTGCATGAACGGCGGCCCACGCCACCGCCACCGCTCCCAAAAGAGCCAACAGCAACTGCACGAAATCGGTGATCACGACAGCCCAGAGGCCGCCAGCAACTGTGTAGACAAGCACCATCACAGCCACGACTGCCAACAGCACAACAGTGTCAGGGGTGCCGCCAAGCACTGCCACAGGGCTGCCAGACACTATGCCCAGGGCTTCTACGACCTTGCGCATGGCCAGGAAGGCATAGCCGATACCGATGCAATTCACCGGCAGTGCGAGCAAAAATGCTTTAATCCCACGCAGCCAGGCGGCAGGCGCTCCGCCATAACGCAGCTCGGTGAATGCAGCATCGGTCAGCACCCCACTCCGTCGCCAGAGCGGAGCAAAGACAACTGCCATGGCAACATGCGCCAGGCCGAAGCTCCACCATTCCCAATTGCCGGCCAATCCTCGTGTGCCAACCAGACCGGCTACATAAAGAGGGGTATCAATCGAAAATGTCGTTGCGGCCATCGAAGCCCCAGCCAACCAACCACTGAGTCGACGTCCCGCAACAAAGTAATCATCCTCACTTCGATTGCGACGAGACAACCAAAGCCCAATCACGAGAGTGATGGCGAGATAACCAACGAGGATCATCCAATCAATGGCAGCCATATCCCTAGGCGGTTGATCTCAGTGTGGCTCAGCTAGTCCATCTCAGCCGATGGCTGCGTGCTGGCGGCGGAGCTGGCCACAGGCGGCATTCTGATCCAGCCCTCGACTTGCACGCAAACTCACTGCCACCCCACGCTGCTCCAATACACGCCGAAAGGCCTCAATCGTCTCTGGATTAGGACGTTGAAAACCCTCATCGTCGATGGGGTTGTAGGCAATCAGATTCACATGACTCTGGAAGCCCCTAACCCGTTCCGCTAGTTCTTCTGCATGCTGAGGCTGATCATTAAGTGCTCCAAGCAGGATGTACTCAAAAGTCACCCTTCGACCAGTCACTGCCAAATAATGGCGACAGTCTTGAAGAAGAGTCTCGAAGGGATAAGCGCAAGCGGTAGGAATCAAACGTTCGCGCAACTCTTGATTGGGAGCATGCAGACTCACAGCCAGGGTGAACTGGGCGCGACCTAGACGTTGCATAGCAAGTTCTGCCAGCTGAGGCAGCGTATGGGGGACACCCACGGTGCTCACAGTGATACGGCGCTGAGCAATGCCTAGATCAATATTCAGGCAACGAATCGACGCCAAGACCGCTTCAATGTTGAGCAAAGGTTCACCCATACCCATGAAGACAACGTGGGAAGGACGGCGATCCATCGCCTCGCGCAAGCTCAACACCTGATCAACAATCTCGTGTGTGGCCAGCGATCGTTGCAGCCCTCCCTTACCGCTAGCGCAGAAGCGACAAGCCATTGGACAGCCCACCTGACTGGATAGGCAAACTGTGAGACGTTGCTGGGTTGGGATGCCTACACTCTCAATGGTTTCGCCATCAACCGTTGCCAGCAGCAACTTGGTCGTGTCATCCACCGCAACAGCCCGGTTCACCTCCAACAACCGCCCAATCGTGAGGCCTCGCTGTTGCAAAGAGATGCGCCATGACTTTGGCAACACTGTGATCGCATCAAAACTTCTGGCCCCCTTGGCATAGAGCCAGTCATGCAACTGACGGCCCCGGAAGGCTGGCTGGCCTTCTGCAACAGCCCAGCTCTCTAGTTCAGTAGCACTACAACCCAGTAACGCCTGATTGCCGCCAGGCAGATGGGTAGAACTCACCAGATCAACAAGCCATGCCCGAGTGTTGCCTCCACCACCATTAAGGCAATAAAGCCAAGCATCGCCATACGTCCATTGAGCTTCTCGTTATGGCTGTGAAAGCCATAACGAGGCTTTCGCCGTTGCGGAATGATGGTGGGCTCAAGCATGGATGAAGGCCTCAATCAAGCGTTTGCAAAGCAGAAACGAACGTTCAGGAGAGGTTTGCTCACTCCTCAGTGAGCAGCCCCTCCTGCTGAAGACCCTCGAGAGCGGATGGATCTGGCAGCTGTTCCTCCTCGAGTTCATTCTCACCAGTAGGACGAACAAAAGCAGCGAAGTTGCTAGCCGCTGGATCAATCCCATGACGACTGCGTGTGGCCTCCAAATCAGCGTCACTGGGGTCAGCCAACACAGCAGTCGAACTGGCCGCAGGAGCTGCAGGCATGTCCACGGTGTAATCCGGACGCAAGTTCTGCATTCGGCGATAGCCAGCAGGGTCCTCGGCGAGGATGTCCGGATGAGGCCCAGCTTCGGCTCGCAACTCTTCCTGGAAGCCACTGAAGCCAGTGCCGGCGGGAATCAACCGACCGATGATCACATTCTCTTTGAGACCACGTAGCCAATCGCTCTTACCCTCGATTGCGGCTTCAGTGAGCACTCGTGTGGTCTCTTGGAAAGAAGCCGCCGAGATGAAGCTGTCGGTGTTCAGAGACGCCTTAGTAATTCCCAGCAGAACAGGTGTGAATTCAGAAGGGGCTCCACCAGTGATCGCCATAGCCTGATTGGTGTCCTCCACCTGACGCAATTCGATCAACTCACCTGGCAGCAAAGTGGTATCACCAGCATCCTCAATCCGCACCTTGCTAGTCATCTGGCGCACAATCACCTCAATGTGTTTGTCGTCAATCGAGACACCCTGTGACTTGTAGACATTCTGAACCTCTGTGACCAAACGGTGCTGGAGTTTGGCGATCGCCTCTTGTGCCGCATCCATCAACGGCTTGCGCCCACGTAAATCCTCGAAAAAGCAATCGAGTAGCTCGTGAGGGTTAATCGGACCATCAGTGAGCAGTTCTCCAGCATGGACCTGCTGCCCATTGCTGACCATGACGTTACGACCTAGAAGAATTGGGTATTCGCCAATAGCATCATCTGCCTCAATCACAGTCACCGTGATTGATTCATCGTCTTCTCCTTGCTTGATCTCCACAGTGCCTGGCTTCTTACAGAGCACAGCAGATTCCCTTGGGCGACGAGCTTCGAGCAACTCCTCAATCCGCGGCAAACCCTGAACAATGTCTCCTGTCTTCTGACGTTCAAACACCAACAACGCCAAACCATCACCCCGCTGCACCAAATCGCCATCGCGAACATGCAATACAGAATCTGGAGACACCATGTAAGGGCGTCCAAGGCGCAAGGTGATTGCTTTTCCTTCAACCTCCTCTACCTCTCCGCAACAACTAGACGGCTCACCTTTTGCTAGCGAGTCGCCATCGACCAATCGCTGGCCTACCCCCACGAGGGGACTGCCATTGGTCGTCACCGTAATGGTGTCTTCATCACGCTCAACAATCAAACGTCGAACAGGGTCACCCTCCTGGGGAACAGGCAACTGGGCGATCCCCTCTTGCTTACAAAGGATCTGAGTTGTCGCGACCACATCACTGGCCTTAACCGACTGGCCGTCCTCAATCTGCAACTCGGTGTGAGTGGAGCCATGGCTTGAATCGGAGATTGTGTCGCGACGCACAAGGATGCTCTCGAGAATCACCAAACGCAATCTTTCGATGGTCTTAGCTCGCTTGTCACGCACAGCCTCTACATCCACAGTCATCTGAGGAGTGGTGTCAAACGTCTCAAGAATGAGTTGAGTTTTGAGTAGCTCTACGCCCTCAACCGATTTGATCAGCTCTCCATCCTTAAAGGCGAGTCGCTGGGTGGCCTTAATCCCCAGATGAGGGCCCTTCGGCTGCTTGACATGAGTCAACTCAGGGAGATGTGCCTCATTTGGGATGGTGTATTCCTCCACAGGTCTTAGCAACAGACCAGTCCCCTCAGGTGTGTCCACGGTCTGAACAAAGACCATGGCTTCTGAATTGATGCCCTTGGCAATCGTCTCGCCTGGGTTCACGATCTGGCCATCACCTGTGAAACGCTCTAAGGCCTTGGTTTCAGTACAAAGGTGGAAGCTGCCACTGCGAACGATGATTTCGCGCAGGATGTCGTTCTTCTGAGTCACCGTTACGATCCCGGCGGTCTGGCTGAAGATGTCCTTGACAACCTCAGTCCCGGCCTCAATCCACTGACCGTCCTCGATCATCAACAAGGAAATGTCCTTGTTGATCTCATGTGTCTCCTGAGGGATCCAAAGCAAGGTGCCACCCTTATTGACCTCAAAGCCATTCTTGGCTGAGCGAGCCTTCTTGATCGCCAGACCAGGGGCAAAGCGCACCAGCCCACCGGTCTGAGTGCGGAAGCGATCATCAGCCAACTCAGCCACCACTTCACCATTGCCAATCTTGCTTCCAGGAATGGTGTTGAGGCGATAACGGGTACCTTCTTTTGCCTCCAGATGCCAAAGTTCCCCTGAATGAGTGGACTCTCCGAGCAGCTTGAAGTCCTTCATCGTCATCGAGGTGGTCACGATCTGCACCTCGCGAGAATCCCCGATCGAATCGCGCAGACGCACCTCACCTCCAAACTCGCTGGCCTGGCTGGCCTCCGCCAACACCTGACCACGTTCGACTTTGACATTGCCCTGGACTACAGGCTCGGCATTGGGAGGAAGGTTGTAGACATCCCCAGCAAGCACCCAAAGTCGCCCTAAACGCTGCGCCTTCAGAGTGATATTTCCCTGACGGTCTTTAACTTCCCTGGGCTGAATAACCTGCTCATAACGAACCTGACCAGCCAGGTCACAAATCACGTCTTTAGTGGCCTTCTCCACGCTCTTTTTCACCGCAACAGACGCGATCTGAACAACAGTCACGTCCGCCTCGATCTCCTGACCATCACTAACGAACAGCAAAGATCCGGTAGTGATGTCGATCCTCTGTGCACGACCCTTGCCTGAAGGCTTCACAGTGAGAGTGAAGTCCACTTCAGACTGCTGAGCCTCTAGACCATGGGGTGTGCGATAACCACGCACACGGGCCTTGGGACCAAACTCAACTGTGCCAGCAACAGTGGAGCGAACCACACCAGTCTCAGCGGTAGACACACCACCGGTATGGAAAGTTCGCATGGTGAGCTGCGTACCCGGTTCACCAATGGACTGAGCAGCAATAATGCCGACGGCTTCGCCGAGATCGGCTAATTCGTTATGAGCCAATGCCCACCCATAACACTTCCTACATACGGAACGATTGGCCTCACAAGTAAGCGGTGAGCGCACCATGACCTCAGTGATGGCTGCCTTTTCGAAACGCTTAGAAAGCGGTGGATCAATTTCCGTATTACGTTCAGCAAGAATTTCGCCGTCAACATTGACGACTTGCTCTGCAGTGAGGCGACCAACAAGACGGCTACCGAAACCACCGTCTTCCACCTTCACAATGATGCCCCTAGTGGTGCCGCAATCATCCTCACGAACGATCACATCCTGAGCAACATCCACCAGACGCCGGGTGAGATAACCAGAATCGGCTGTTCGCAACGCTGTATCGACCAGACCCTTACGTGCGCCGTAAGAGGAGATCACGTACTCAGTAACCGTTAGACCCTCACGGAAATTGGTGCGAATCGGCAAATCAATAATCTCCCCCTGCGGATTGGCCATCAGGCCACGCATACCAACAAGCTGGCGTACCTGAGACATGTTTCCACGCGCCCCAGAGTTGGCCATCATCCAGACCGAGTTCAGCGGGTCGTTCTGATTGAAATTCTTCTTGACCGCATCAACCAAACGCTCATTGGTTTCTGTCCAGGTATCAATCACCTTGGTATGACGCTCAACCTCTGTGATTTCACCAAGGCGATAACACTCCTCGGTGGCCGTGATCTGAGCCTCCGCCTGGCCAAGCAAGTCTTGCTTGGCCTCAGGCACCTTGAGGTCTTCCACGGAAATCGACACGGCAGCCTGAGTGGCGTAGCGAAAGCCAAGGTCCTTGAGATTGTCCGCCATAGAAGCGGTTACAGCGGTGCCGTGTGTCTTGTAAGCCCATGCCACCAGTTGCTTGAGGGCCTTCTTATCGACAACCCGGTTGCGAAACTGCGGTGGGGTCCTCGCCAGTGCTGGCGAAGCGCTTGCCACAGCAGCCTTCGCGGCCTTGGACTTGGACTTGGACTTCGACTTGGACTTGGTGGTCTTGGTCGAAGGCTTGCGGGATTTCGGGGAGGTTGAGGTCATGGCTACACGCGAATCAGGTCAGGGAAGAAAGCTGGTATTGGAGTGACTCAGGCGGCGGCCACCGCATCGATAATTGTGTAATTCATCACCACGCGTCCCACTGTTGTAAGGATGTAGCGACTGATCAATGCTCCGTCTTCGTCGAAACGATCTCGGCGATAAGTCCACTGCTCAATGAGAGTGCCATCACTAAGTGATTCAGCCTTGAGAGGTTTGTCAATTTCATCTTCATCCTCTACCTCACCGTTGAAGCGAACCCAAACCCAGTCATGCAGTAGGAGTCTTTTATCTTCAAACGCATGGATGACGTCCTCTAAACCAGCATAGGTTCTGGATTGATCGCCAAACTCAGGAACAGAAGCTCCAGGCTTAATCGCCGTTAGGTAATAGGAGCCAAGCACCATGTCCTGGGAAGGCGTGATGATTGGATCGCCAGTGGCAGGTGAAAGGATGTTGTTGCTGGCCAACATCAACATTCGCGCTTCCGTCTGAGCCTCAATCGCCAAAGGCACATGAACAGCCATTTGGTCGCCATCAAAGTCTGCGTTAAAGGCAGGGCAAACCAACGGGTGAAGCTGAATGGCACGGCCAGCAACCAGCTTCGGTTCAAAAGCCTGTATACCCAGACGGTGCAGAGTTGGAGCGCGGTTTAACAGGATCGGGTGCCCCTCAATGACTTCCTGCAGCACCTGCATGACCTCATCATCAGCTCGCTGGATCAACTTCTTAGCGGCTTTGATGTTGTTAACAATGTTTTGACGAATCAGGCGATGGATCACAAAAGGCTGGAATAGCTCGATTGCCATCTCTTTAGGCAAGCCGCACTGATGCATCTTCAGCTTGGGGCCCACCACGATCACGGAACGACCGGAATAGTCGACCCGCTTACCTAACAAGTTCTGGCGGAAGCGACCCTGTTTGCCCTCAATGATGTCACTAAGTGACTTCAACGGGCGATTATTAGCACCAACAACAGTTCGACCACGACGACCATTATCGATCAGAGCATCAACTGCCTCTTGGAGCATCCGCTTCTCATTGCGAACGATAATCTCAGGAGCCAAGATTTCCTGAAGCCGCGCAAGACGGTTGTTTCGGTTAATCACCCGACGGTAGAGATCATTTAGATCGGATGTAGCGAAACGTCCACCATCTAGTTGCACCATGGGGCGCAAATCTGGAGGAATAACTGGAATTGCATCCAGCACCATCCACTCAGGCCTTGCGTTAGTGGCAATAAAGTTATCAATCACTCTCAAACGCTTAATCAACTTGGCCCGTTTCTGACCCTTGCTAGAGGAAATATCCTCTCTCAACTGTTCAGCAACCTCAGCCAAATTCAAATCTTCTAGCAATTGCTTTAGGGCTTCAGCACCGATGCCAACTATCGGCTCATTCTCAATCGTAGAATCTTCCGCATAGATCTCATCTTCGATCTCTAGCCACTCATCCTCAGTCAGTAACTGCTTATACTTGAGTTCTTTATGATCGCCAGGATCGAGCACGACATAACAGTTGAAGTAAACAATCTGTTCAACATCGCGTAGAGGCATATCTAACAAGATCGCCACATAACTAGGTATCCCTTTCAAATACCAAACGTGGGAGACAGGAGCAGCCAACTTGATGAAGCCCATGCGATGACGCCGGACCCGACTTTCAGTGACCTCCACGCCACAGCGCTCACAGACAATGCCACGGTGTCGAACCCGCTTATATTTCCCGCAATGACACTCCCAATCCTTTGAAGGGCCGAAGATCTTCTCGCAAAAGAGCCCGTCCATCTCAGGCTTAAGGGTGCGGTAATTGATCGTCTCCGGCTTCGTCACTTCACCCACTACCTGCCCATTAGGAAGTGTCCGCTGACCCCACTCCATCACCCGGTCTGGTGAAGCAAGTGTGATCTTGACGTAATCGAAGTGGTTCTCTGTACGGAGGTTGCTGTTAGTCATGAACGAATCGCAAACAGTTTGGGAAACGAAAAGCAGTTAGATAAGGCCGTTAATCTTCGTCGTAATCCGCTACTCCAAGGGATTCGTAAGTGGGTCGACTAGGAGTACTACGGCGAGGATTCACATCCTGCATCAGATCCACTTCTTTGCCTTCATCGGTATAAACAGCGATATCGAGCCCTAGAGACTGAAGCTCACGCATCAATACCTTGAAAGACTCGGGTGTCCCCGGCCTGGGGATAGGCTTGCCCTTGACGATTGCGTTGAGGGCTTCATTCCGACCCTGCATATCGTCTGATTTAACAGTAAGCAGCTCCTGCAGGGTGTAAGCGGCGCCATAG
Source organism: Prochlorococcus sp. MIT 1303 (assembly GCF_001631965.1). Lineage (NCBI taxonomy): Bacteria > Bacillati > Cyanobacteriota > Cyanophyceae > Synechococcales > Prochlorococcaceae > Prochlorococcus > Prochlorococcus sp. MIT 1303. Next base: position 32,419 of record NZ_LVHK01000033.1, on the reverse strand, counting down.
GCCTCAAGAGCCCACACCTCCATCTCACCTAAACGTTGGCCACCTTGTTGAGCCTTACCGCCAAGAGGTTGCTGGGTTACCAGTGAATAGGGACCTGTTGAGCGAGCATGGATCTTGTCATCAACCAAATGAACAAGCTTCAGAATCTGTGCATAACCAACGGTCACCGGCTGATCGAAAGGTTCACCCGAGCGTCCATCAATCAATTGAAGCTTACCAGGATTTTCAGGGTTGTAGACCCACTCCTTACCTGGCTGTTTGGCAGCTTCCTTGAGATAAGCCTCCACTGTCTGCTGGGACTTTTCAGCTCCATACATTTCATCAAAAGGCACCACCTTGACCCGACAGTCGAGATTGGCTGCTGCCCATCCCATTAAACACTCAAACACCTGACCCACATTCATCCGGCTGGGCACGCCCAAAGGATTCAAAACGATGTCAACTGGAGTGCCATCGGGCAGAAAAGGCATATCTTCGCGGGGAAGAATGCGACTGATGATGCCTTTATTGCCGTGGCGACCGGCCATCTTGTCGCCAACCTGGATCTTGCGACGCTGAGCCACATACACTCGAGCGACCATATTGGCGCCAGGGGGAAGCTCATCACCCTGTTCACGAGTGTAAATACGAACGTCCACAACTCGTCCTCGTTCAGTACTGGGAACACGTAGAGAGTTATCACGCACATCGCGCGCTTTTTCACCAAAAATGGCACGCAAAAGCTTCTCTTCTGGAGGCTGATCTGACTCACCTTTAGGTGTCACTTTGCCCACCAGAATGTCGCCGCTCTCGACAAAAGCACCGATGCGAATGATGCCCATTTCATCAAGATTGCCAAGGCTTTCCTCGGCAACATTGGGTATCTCCCTGGTGATCTCCTCGGGACCAAGCTTTGTCTGTCGTGCCTCGATCTCATACTTCTCGATATGCACCGAGGTGTAGAGGTCGTCCTTAACTAGGCGTTCGCTGACAAGAATAGCGTCCTCGTAGTTGTAACCCTCCCAAGGCATATAAGCGACCAAAACGTTCTGACCTAGAGCAATTTCACCGCCTTCACAAGCAGAACCATCCGCGAGAACCTGACCCACGATCACCGGATCACCCTGGCAGACAATCGGACGCTGATTGAGACAGGTGTCCTGATTTGAACGCTGATACTTCTGCAGGTAGTGGGTGTGATCAACCCCATCCTCATCCCGGACGATGATCGCAGTGGCATCCACGAATGTGACCATGCCATTGACACGGGAGATGGGCACCATCCCGGAATCACGAGCCACCTGAGTTTCGAGGCCCGTCCCCACCAAAGGCCGCTCAGGCCGCAACAGTGGTACGGCCTGCCGTTGCATATTTGATCCCATCAGAGCCCTATTGGCGTCATCGTGCTCGAGGAAAGGAATCAAGGAGGTGGCGACAGAGATCACCTGCACCGGCGAGAGCTGCACATAATCCACCTGCTCAGGTGGAACTTTTTCGAAGTCCTGGCGATAACGCACCGGAATTAATTCAGCGAGAATCTGTCCATCGGCATCAGTGGCCACATCACCAGGAGCTACACGACACTCATCCTCAAGATCGGCTGATAAATAGATGGGGTCTCCCTCCTTGATCAGGCGACCGTTCTCAACCTTCCAGAAGGGAGTCTCAATGAAGCCATACTGATTGACCCGAGCGTGGGTAGCCAGTGAATTGATCAAACCTGCATTCGGGCCTTCCGGTGTCTCAATTGGGCAGAGACGGCCATAATGGGAGGGGTGAATATCACGCACCGCGAAGCCAGCACGCTCCCTAGTTAGCCCCCCTGGCCCCAGAGCTGAGATACGACGTTTGTGGGTGAGCTCAGCCAATGGATTCGTCTGATCCATGAACTGACTCAGCTGACTGGAACCGAAGAACTCCTTGACAGCTGCAACGAGAGGCTTGGGGTTCACCAACTGAGCTGGCGTGAGCGAATCGGTCTCACCCACAGTCATCCGTTCTTTGATGATCCTTTCCAGGCGATTGAGACCAACCCGGACCTGGTTCTGCAAAAGTTCACCCACTGAACGCACTCGACGATTGCCTAGGTGATCAATGTCATCCAGGCTGGCACCACCCACATCAAGTTCTAAATTGATCAGATAATCAAGGGTTGAGAGCACATCCTCATGGGTGAGGGTACGCACCGTATCCGGGATTGTTAGACGCAGCTTTTTATTAATCTTGTAACGACCAACTCGGCCAAGGTCGTAACGCTTGGGATCAAAAAATCGGGTCTGCAGAAGCTGTTGTCCACCGCTTACTGAAGGAGGCTCACCAGGACGAAGCTTTTTATAAAGCTCAAGCAAAGCCTGATCCTCTGAACTAATTCCTTCCTCATTTGCAGCCTCAATAGACTTCTTGTAATACTCAGGGTGACGAAGCTTATCGATTACATCGTTATCTGATAGCCCCATGGCCCGCATTAAAACATGGGCATTAATTTTGCGTGTTTTATCAACACGCACATGCAGAAGGTCGTTTTTATCTGTTTCGAACTTTAGCCAGGCACCACGATTAGGAATAACACTGGCATTGTATGTTCGTCGTCCATTCTTATCCTGTTCATCCTTAAAATATACCCCTGGGCTACGCACAATCTGATTAACAATAACCCTCTCTGCACCATTGATAATGAACGTACCTCGCTCAGTCATCAGAGGAAGCTCGCCAATAAATACCTCCTGCTCTTTAATCTCACCTGTTTCCTTATTCACTAAGCGACAGGTCACATACATCTGTGATGCAAAAGTCGCATCACGGCGCTTGGCCTCTTCAACATCGTGGCGAGGCCGCTTCAATCGGTATTCATTGCCAACGAAGTGGAGCTCAAGCTTGCCTGTGTAGTCAGTGATCGGAGAAAAGCTATCCAACTCCTCGATCAAGCCCTCATCAAGAAACCACTTGAAGCTCGCCCGCTGAACTTCAACGAGATCAGGCAGGTAGGTGGCGGTCTTGGCGACCTGAATCGCGCTGCTGCTCATGCGGAGACCTGCAGTTGAGGAGTGAAATTGGAAGACCTGAACAATCGACGGGCCTAGATCCGAGTCGGCAGCCCAAAAGGAAGCGGCAGCAGCTCCTTGGCACAGGGAGCTGCTGCCGTACTTATGGGCTCAGAGATCTCGAGTCAAAAAGACTGACGTCAACAATGCACCAGAAGACAATGGGCGCTTCGGGCGGCAGGGAAGCAGAAAAACTGCATCATGGCCAGACCAGTCAACAATTTTACACTTGTAGGCCGCCAAACACCTGTCCAATGTCTTGAGATCAGGGCAAAGAGAACAATCGTCTTGCATTAGCCGTGCTACTGCTTGCGACTAAGGCCAAAGACTCCCCTCGAAGCTCAGCCACCCGAGAAGCCACCGCCTCGACGTAGGCAGGCTCATTGCGCTTACCCCTACGAGGCACTGGGGCCAGAAACGGGCAATCCGTCTCGACTAGAAAACGATTCTGCGGAACTTCGCGCGCGCAGGCGTGAATGGCCTCAGCCTTCGGGAAGGTGACTGTGCCACTGAAACTGATGTAAAGACCAAGATCCAAGCAGACCTCCATATCCTCTGTTGTGCCGCCCCAGCAATGCATCACCCCCCTAGGGCAACGACCCTCCTTCTGGCGCTGACGCAACTCCAACGTCATGGGATCAAATGCATCACGACAATGAATGATCACGGGTAGATCTAACTCCGTGGCCAAGTCCAACTGCGGTCTCAGCACAGCCAACTGCTGTTCAAGGTTTGAATCCCGGTAAAGATCAAGCCCCAGTTCACCAATAGCCACCACCCTTGGATCTTCAAGAGCTGCATCTCGCAAAAGCGACTGCGTCTGAGGATTCCAGTGCTGCGTGTCGAGGGGATGAACCCCCACTGAATAGCGCAGTTCAGGGAAACGATCCGCCAAAGCACGAATCGCAGGAATCTCTGCGGGTTCCACGCACGCATGCAGCAGACTCGCTACGCCGGCCTGTCGCCAGCGTGCAGCTACCTCATCGAGATCATCATCGAAATTGCGAAAGACGATGTGACAATGACTATCGATAAGAATCGGAGACGACACCAAAACCGAAAACGCATCTTTGGCCCCATTGTGCAGGCCTTTCCTCATCAAGGGAAAGAACAAGCCCTTTCACAATGGACCATGCCAAATCAGTCCTAAGTGCTTGGCGCCGGTTCAATCGCCTGCTTCACCGCTGCACTAAGACGAGACTTCTGATGGGCAGCGGTGTTGCGATGCAGAACTCCACGTTTCACCGCCTTATCAATTTTGCTGAAAGCCGAATCAATGCTGGCCTTTACATTCGCTTTAGCTGTCTCGCCAGGCTGCTGAGAATAATTACTACAAGCGCTGAAGCAACGCTTCATTAATGTGCGCATGGCCGATTTATACGACTTGTTCTCAAGACGGTTGCGCTCGGCAATCTGAACACGCTTCTTGGAAGACTTGTTATTGGCCACAGATGCTTGCGCTGATTCAATAATCCATCACAGTAACCCAGCACCAATTTTTTAGATGCCATTACAAGCGCTTTAAGACAAGCCAGAAGAGCAAGCCCTAACTTGATTTCAGATATTCAGGTTGCAGACTTTGACACAAAGCGGCCAGGCCGAGTCAGAGACTCCCTCAACCCTGATTCATTGTGTTCGGGATCGGCAACAAGCCAAGCTTGAACTAGAGCGGCTGGCCAACCGCTCTACCGGCAATTCTCAAAAGCAAGCCATGGCGACGGTGGAGGACATCCTCGACACCGTTCGCAGCCAAGGGGACCAAGCCCTGATGACCTTGACCGAGCGCTTTGACGGTTTTCGTCCAGAGCCATTGACCGTAGCTCCAGAAGAGTTGGAAGACGCCTGGCGAAAAACTCCCCAAAAACTTCAATCTGCTCTGGAGCTGGCCTATCGCCGTATCCAGGATTTCCATCAGCATCAACGACCGAATGACCTGATGGTGCAAGGCATCCACGGCGAACAATTGGGCCGCCGCTGGCGCCCTGTACAAAAAGCCGGGATCTACATCCCAGGAGGCCGAGCTGCCTATCCGAGCACAGTGCTGATGAATGCAGTCCCAGCCCAAGTAGCCGGCGTGGAGCAGCTGGTGATGACTTCACCCGCTGGAAGAGATGGTCAGATCAACAGAACCGTTCTAGCCGCCGCACACCTAGCAGGAATTCGTGAGGTCTTGCGTCTCGGTGGTGCCCAGGCCATCGCAGCCCTGGCCTTTGGCACTGAAACTGTGCCAAAGGTCGATGTGATCAGCGGACCCGGCAATCTCTACGTCACCCTTGCGAAAAAGGCCGTCTACGGGCAAGTGGGCATTGATTCGCTCGCCGGCCCAAGTGAGGTTTTAGTCATCGCCGACCAGAGTGCTCGTGCTGAGCAGGTGGCCGCCGACCTACTGGCCCAATCAGAACACGATCCACTTGCTGCTGCAGTACTACTCACCACCGAAGCAAGCCTCGCCGAACAGCTCCCATCCCATTTGGAGGCTCAGCTTAAGGGGCACCCTCGCGAGCAGATCTGCCGAGCTTCTTTAAGCAACTGGGGGCTGGTAGTGATCTGTGAAAACCTGGAAATATGCGTTCAACTCAGCGATCACTTCGCACCTGAGCACTTGGAGTTATTGGTCGAGCACCCGCACACCATTGCCGACCGCATCAAAAATGCCGGCGCCATCTTCATCGGCCCCTGGACCCCTGAAGCGGTAGGCGACTATCTAGCCGGACCAAACCACACACTACCGACATGCGGAACGGCCCGCTTTAGCGGCGCCCTGAGCGTGGAAACATTTCTGCGGCACACCTCTCTGATCGAATTCAATCGATCAGCCCTTGAGGCCACTGCTAACGCCGTAAGGGAATTGGCCAGCAGCGAAGGCTTGCACAGCCATGCTGAATCCGTGCGTATCCGCTTCGAATAACCCCTCTACTCACGGCGCTGTAGACGACGCACTCCCGCAACACCATCACTAATCTGGCCAACCAAAACTTCATCGGTGAGATTGACGAACAAACCGTTCTCCAAGACACCCGGAAGATTGTTAATTCGACACTCCAAATCCTCAGGGTCACCAATACCTCCGGCCATGCTCACATCCAAAACGAGATTGCCCTGATCGGTGACCACAGGACCAGCCTTGCACTGAGCCATACGCAAATCAGCAATACCGCCCAACTCAGCCAAGCGACCCTGCACCTGTCGCCAAGCACCAGGCAAGACCTCAACCGGAAGTAAAAAACCAAGATTGAGCCGATCAACAATCTTTGTGGAATCAACAACAACAACAAAGCGATCCGCTCTACTCGCGACAAGCTTCTCCTGCACATGGCAGGCCCCGCCACCTTTAATTAACTGAAAAGAGGGATCAACTTCATCAGCTCCATCGATCGCCAAGTCGATGCGATCCACGGCCGTGAGGTTACGCAAGGGAATCCCCAACTCCGCAGCCATCACTTCGCCTTGGAAAGAGGTGGTAACACCAACAATTTCCCGAAGCTCACCACTGGCCAGCTTGGCACCAAGAGCCTGGATCATCAGAGCTGCCGTCGAGCCTGAACCCAAACCAAGAACCATGCCATCTTTGATCTGCTCCACAGCGGCTGCCGCCACCGCTTGCTTCATCTGAGTTTGAAGGTCCGCCATCGTTTCTGAATCATCGGCGCGACGGTAGCAAGGGCAAGGGTTTCAACTAAGGCCAGGTAATGCGGCTGGATTAACCGAAAGGCTCATCTCTTGACCATTGCGCATGATCCTTAATGAGAAGGGGACACCGATCTCAGCCTGATCAACCTGTTTAAGCAGCGTTTGTGGATCAGAGACTGATGTTTCAGCTGCCGCAATCACAAGATCACCACGCCGCAAACCAGCTCGTTCCGCCGGGCTATCCGGCAAAACACTCTGCACAAGCGCCCCAAAGCGTTCGGGTAATTCCACCAGCGAATTCGGATCACGATTGTGCTCCCTGGCAATACGAGCTGTCAGCGGCACCAATTGGACACCCAAATAAGGATGCACCACCTCCCCACTGGTCAAAAGCTGCTCAGAAACATGTCGAGCCAAATTGATCGGAATAGCAAATCCCAAACCAGCGCCTGGACCAGAACGAACCAGTGTGTTGATACCGATCACCTCACCACGACCATTCACGAGTGGACCACCGGAATTGCCAGGGTTAATCGCGGCATCGGTCTGAATCAAATCCAGACGTTTATCAGAGAAGCCAAGGCTGCTGATATTGCGATGCAGGCTGCTAACAATGCCAAGGGTGACGGTGCGTTCAAGGCCATAGGGGGTACCAAGAGCGATCGCCCAATCGCCTACCTCAAGCGCATCAGAATCTCCAAGAGGGGCGGCCTCAGGACGTGTGCCCCCATCCAGTCGAACAAGAGCCAGATCAGTAACAGGATCCGTCCCAACAACCGAACCATCGTGTTGATCTCCATCGGCAAGGGTGACGCTGACCGCATCCACCCGTTCAACCACGTGGGCATTGGTCAGCACCAACCCCTCGTCATCGATCACGACACCCGAACCCTGACCCCGCTCACGCTCTGGCCCAATTCCTGGATCGCCCAAGAGATCTCTGAGCAAGGGATCAATCAGTGTGGGATCAAAGGGCTGACGTTGCACAGTGCGTTCCGTATCGATGCGAACCACTGCGGGCGCCACCTGACTTACCGCATCAGCAACGAAGTTATGGCTAGTCGTCCCATCTAAACCAGACAAAGCCCAAACAGGCTGAACCCCGGCTGCAAGAGGGAACAGCACGGACATCAAAAACAATCCCCAAAAGCGCTTCAAAACAATGCAACCCTGTTGCAGCAACAGTCTGAAAGAGATCATGACCGCGAGGCTAAGCCGAAACAGAGGAGCACGACAAAGCTGCGCAACCGATCTGCCAGAAGAATGCTGAAATCAATACTTTGCGTGCCTATGTGGTTGCTAATGATTTGAGGCCAAAAACCATTAGACCGGCTCCAACAAGAAATGATCAGCAGGCAAACTCCAGCAATTCAATGCTATATCGATAAAGCTACAGACAATCGTCAGCACAAAACCACCTGAAGACAAAAGCATTCGTTCTTCGATGGCAGAAGAAAAATGGCATCGAATCAGCCGAGCTATCTGCAGTTTAAGCAATAAAAGATCATACAAATCACTCCTGCCAAATAGGGCAAGTTGGATTTGGCCAAAAACGTAAGAGCTAGAAGGCATGGCAAAACTTAAGAAGGGATAACACACAGCAACCGTGATGAATAAAGGAGCAAAACTCGCATTAGTTACCCGCTAATATCAATCTCTATACATCAAGAGATATCGAAACAAAGGTCTGATAGAGATAAGATCTCCAAAGCAGAGTAGGACCGCCTAAAGACCATTAAGGGAAAAACCATCTCAAGCCAAGGTTGACACCATTCTGATAATTACTATAGCTATTGTCAGAATCATAACCAGCGTACTGAATACCAAAGTACTTCCAAGAAAGAGTTAATTGCGCTGAATTCCCAACTGTATAAGCAAGTCCTGCCTGAGCAGTTCCAGAGAGGTCCTTCTTGCCAGAAAGACCGAATCCTCCCGCATCCAACCTCATAAAAGCCTGCCATTCTGGGCTCATGGCATAGGTCGCCTGCATGCCAAGCAAAGGCTGAACCCAGGTGCGATCAATAGATCCGCTTGCACTCTTCTCCAACTCTGGTATTTCCTTCTTTGTTAACGTCCTGCCATTAACTTTCACATCCGCTGACAAAGACATATCCATATCCATGCCTGCATCAATGACTCGTGCGCCAACAAAGCCTATAAAAGTTGAGTCGCCTGTTTTCATGACTGGCTGTTCAATGGCACCAAGGCGATAGCGCAGAGCAAGATCAACTACAGACTGATTGAAATCTGTAGTTGATTTACTATTAAGCCTCAGGCCATCAATTGGAGGATTAAGCTCTTCACCATCAAAGCTATTTGTACCGCTCTGGTCCTCAGAAGACGTGCCATAAATAATCCCAGCCATGAAACCTAGTCGCCCATACTCCACAGAAGCTCTTCCTGTAAAAAGTCCTGTAACCGTAGCCAAAACATCGGCAAGGCTCGAGTTTATAGGCGCAGTGTTTCCATTGATTGTGATGTCTCCAGTGGTCGATAATGGCAGGAATCCATAAAGGTCTAAATACACTCTCCAATCATCCTCTTCCAATACATCCTCATTTTCTTCAACCACCTCATCATCATCAATCTGATCTGGTTCAATCGAAACCAAGACCTGACCCTGATCAGGATTGCGCTCATACAGAGATTGCTCTGCAAAGGCCTCAGAAGACAATATTGAAAAAGTAGAAATTGCAATCAGTGCTATTAAGGGTCGTGAAGGCATCATGTTTTTGTATTAGTAGGGAGGGTAATCAAAAGAATACTTTTAGCTACCAGTTGGGAATAGGAACTGTACCTGAGTACGGATCGTAAATTCACCTTGAAGCTTTTCTCCAAAGATTTCCGGCCTTACAGCATTCCAATAAGCACTTAGCGAAGCATTAACAGGTTGATCACCAATTTTAAAGACCCTACCTATCCCAGCTCCAATAGGAACCATCCAACCCTTACCATCATCAGCATTCCAATCATTCGTGATCACTGGTGAACTCGTGATGTACCAACCCTTCGGCATGTTGTAGTTAAGAAATGGCTGGATCAAAAGCTTATTCACATCTTTGCCTCCACGTCCTGAAAAGGACCAGACATTATTAGCAAGACCTCCTAGAACCCATGGGCCTTTGGTATAGACCACAACTGCTGAAGGCCCAGCACTCCAACGCTGAGAACTGATGCGAATATCGGTCGCCGATGGAATCATCAAAGTTGGACCAAGGCCGATCGTAAGATTCCCCTTAAGAGTTGGTACAAAGAAAACACTCGGATTGATATCTCCTATGGCTGTAAAGTCCACTCCGTCAGCCCATGGCTGATTGACAATTGGCACAATCGTTCGTGTGACCAAGGTGAGATCATCACTGATCTTGAATGGCACAACAGGCTGCACATTGACAACATTTTGCGTGCGATTATCACGTGCTGACGGGTCAATTAATGAAGGTGCCCATTGAGTTCCAGGCGTAGCATTCCACTGAATCGGGAAGCTGATCATGCTCGCAATCGGATTCTGGGCTTGCTTGGCCAAATCTTCCGTGTTGCCTTGATCTGCTCCAGCCTCTAGGTTCGCTTGTGAGCTCGATTCAGGGTCTACAGAATCTGCTTGAGCGATCTCCTCTTGAATGGTTAATGCCGAGAAATCAAATGGCTGCTCAGTATCAATATCATGATGCTCAGCAAAAGACGGTTGCATGACCATGGCACTGAGGGCAGCTCCTGCAGTCAGCACACAGCGTCTTAGTGGCAATGCTACTGGAGCAATTCTGACCATTGGTTAAAAAGATTTTGAGAATGTTATCCCCTCTTTTAAAAGAAAATTCCTATTAAGCGTTAAGAAAAAGTAATGAATCAAACCAGCAATCCAGAACCCATCACTGATCACCTCCCCAGAATGCTCCCGTCAATAAATAGCGAAGAATAAATGACTCTTATGCTTCATTTTTGATAGCAAATAAGACGAAACCCATCAGCGCGTCAAGGCATCATGAGAAAGTGATATCATCCTAGCATTGTTCAGGCATGGATGAGATCATTAAACAAGTTGCATACCCTAGTCTCTTCAATAACTTGAGAACGACTTCTTTCGATCAAAGCCTTGCATTTTTTTGAAATTTAGCAACAAGTCGACCTGGATGCACAAACAGCTATGGACTTATCCCTGTTAAATGGTGATCACCAATAAAAAATCTCCCACTTCAAAGCAAACATGAAATTCAGAATGCTTCTTTGGCTTGCATGTATCATAAGTTTCACAGCAACATCTGCCACCAACGCAGAAGAGATTAATCGCCGGCGACTTCCGATCGCAGATCCATATCCTCAGAAAGTTGTCGAGCGCTTACCAAGTCAAGTCAAAATGCCACGACAACATGTCGTCGAGGCACCCAAAGGAGCACCCAATGTTGTTGTCATCTTGTTGGATGATGTTGGCTTTGGTGCTCCTTCGCCCTTTGGCGGAGTGGTGCAAATGCCGGCCCTACAGGAACTAGCAAACAATGGCCTGAGTTATAACCGATTTCATACTTCAGCCCTATGTGCACCTACACGAGCTGCTCTTAAAGCTGGCCGTAATCACCATGTGATGAACATGGGTTCCATCCCTGAAATTGCGACTGGATATGCGGGCAATACCACATTTGTGCCTAACTATGCCGAACCTGTAGCCGAGATCCTCAGGCTCAATGGCTACAACACAGGCGCTTTTGGTAAATGGCATGAAACCCCTGGTCGTGAGACCACTGCTGCGGGCCCACAAACCCGATGGCCAACAAGGCAAGGATTTGAAAAATTTTATGGCTTCATCGGCGCAGAAGAAAATATGTATGAGCCTTCACTTCACGATGGGGTCACAATCATTGATTACCCAGATCGAGAGGATTACCACTTCCTTGAAGACATGACAGATCAGGCTATTGCCTGGATGCGCCAACAACAGGGACTGCGCCCAGACAAGCCTTTCTTTATCTATTATGCATCTGCTGGCTCACATGCACCACACCATGTAAGACCTGAATGGATTAAAAAGTACAAGGGAAAGTTTGATAAGGGCTGGGATATTATTCGAGAAGAAACGCTCGCAAATCAGATCGCAAAAGGTGTTGTACCCCCAAACACACAACTGGCAAAAAAACCAGCAAGTGTGCCGAACTGGGATGATCTTAGTGATGTACAAAAACGCATGTTTGCAAGACAAGCAGAGGTGTTCGCAGCTTTTACAGAATACACAGACTATCAAGCTGGGCGACTGATCCAAGCCATTGATGAGCTTGGTGAACTTGACAACACGCTGGTTATTTATATCAGTGGTGATAACGGCACAAGCTCAGAAGGGAACCAAACCGGCAACTGGAACTGGGGGCACATGTTTAACGGCATCCCTGAAACACTTGAGGCTCAGTTAGAGCATTATGACAATTGGGGTGATAAAAACACCTATCCACATATGGCAGTCGGCTGGGCGATTGCCTTTGATACTCCATTTGCATTTACCAAACAAATTGCCGGGGATTTTGGCGGTACACGCAATGGCACTGTGATTCATTGGCCTGAGGCCATCAAATCAAAAGGAGAGATACGCGATCAATTCTCCCATGTGATTGATGTTGCGCCAACGATCCTTGAAGCTGCTGGCTTACCCATGCCTGAACAGATCAATGGGATTGCACAAATCCCGATGCAAGGAACCAGCCTTGTTTATTCTTTCGATAATGCTGATGCACCTGAGCGTCACAAGGTTCAATATTTTGAAGTTGTTGGTAATCGTGGAATCTATCAAGATGGCTGGATGGCAAGAGCCACCGTTGGCCTACCATGGGAAGCACCCAAGAAGATGCATAGCGTCGCCAAAGATGATGGATGGGAGTTATACGACACGCGCAATGATTTCAGCCTAGCTAACAACCTGGCAACTCAGTATCCAGAACGGCTCGAGGCAATGAAACGACTCTTCTTGAAAGAAGCAATCGCCAATCAAGTGCTTCCCTTAGATGATCGGCTGTTGCAACGTTTAGTGCCTTCTGTTGCAGGCCGGCCAACGATAATGGGCTCGTCGAGGACAAAACTTGATCTCTACCCAGGCTCCTGGGATCTTGTTGAGGATGCCATCCTCAATGTCAAGAATGTTTCCAACAGCATTACAGCCAAGGTCGACATTGACTCAAGCCAAGATGCCAACGGCGTGATCATGGCCCAAGGGAGCCGCTTTGGCGGATGGTCACTTTATGTAGAAGATGGTTATCCGGCCTATGCCTATAACTACCTGGGCAATCTTCATACCTTCCGCAGTAACAAGAAAATCTCTTCTGGCAGCAACAAGATTCGCTTTGAGATGGATTACGACGGGGGAGGCGCTGGTAAGGGTGCAGATGTGCGCCTGCTAGTTGATGACAAAGTCACATCAACCGGCAGGGTTCATGCAACCGTTGGCACACGTTTTTCGATTGACGAAGGTGCTGATGTTGGCATGGATCGTGGGTCACCTGTTGCTCAACGAGTGATTGGGGATCAGCGGTTCAGTGCCTTCAATGGGACCATCAACAAGGTGACATTAGAGATCTATCCACAGTGACATTGGTTGGGCACTATGAATTTGCTCATACTTAGCCATCTTGGCTTTTAGGCAACAATAAAGATGGACACATTTCCACCTGCAGACTTTAATTGTGACCACATCTTTGCCAGTAGAGATGGTAACCATCCCCGCAGGGCTCTATCGAGTTGGCTGTGATCGCTGCTATCCGGATGGTTCAGTTCGCTGCTATCCGGAGGAAACACCCGCGCGAGAAGTGCAGCTTGACTCATTCCAGATCGACGTAGGGCCAGTCACAAATGCCCAGTTCCGAGCTTTCGTTAGCGCCACGCAGCATCTCACAGTCTCGGAGCTACCACCTGATCCAACGCTCTATCCCGATCTAGCGCCCGAGGAACGCATCCCTGAATCAGTTGTCTTTCAACCGCCTCCAGCAACGGTGGATCGCAGCAAACCCTTGAGCTGGTGGACCCTCATGGCTGGGGCTGATTGGCGTCATCCCCAAGGACCCGAAAGCACGATCGATGGCCTTGATGATCACCCTGTCGTGCATGTCGCCTATGCCGACGCCATCGCCTATGCCCATTGGGCTGGCAAGCGTCTCCCCTCTGCTGAAGAGTGGGAAGTCGCCGCCCGCGGAGGTCTTGTCGATGCCCAATACGCCTGGGGGAATGAACTCACTCCCAACAACCGCTGGATGGCGAACATCTGGCAAGGTCCTTTCCCTTGGCACAACGAGGAGCTAGACGGCTGGTTCTGGACCTCGCCCGTTGGCAGCTTTCCTGCCAACGGCTATGGACTCTTGGATGTTTGCGGCAATGTGTGGGAATGGACCAACTCTGTTTATCCCGTGGCGTCAGGCCACCAGGAACGGCGAACTATCAAAGGCGGATCGTTTCTCTGCGCAGATAATTACTGCGTCCGCTATCGCCCCTCTGCACTACAAGGCCAGACAGTAGACACTGCAACGTGTCATATGGGCTTTCGCTGTGCAAAAGGAGGGCCTTGATTGCTAACTCACTTAGAGAGCATCAACCCCATCACTAGGTCAAATTTCAACTGCAATCGTAAGCAGTTCGCAACAAAAGATGAATCCAGGTCAGTCAGTTTTCATAACAAAATTCCATAGGCTCACTCTTATTTGTGCATACAAAGTAAACTTGGATGATCTACTAATTGGCATTTTAATGAAGACACGAGGTATCGCGTTTGTGGGCTCTTTATTCGCATTAGCTGCCTTAACAGCCCAGCCACTCTCAGCAGAGACCTCCATGGAGTCGGTTGTACGCAGTGGCAAGCTGAACGCGGTAGTCATTGGTGACGAGCTGCCTTTTGCTAGCAAGAGCGACGCCGGCTTCAAAGGCCTAGCAATCGATGTTGTTGCAGCTGTCAAAAATGAACTTCAGGCATTTGCAGGCAAGCCGATCAGGCTTAATGCCTTACAGGTGAACTCAGTACAGGACGCAAAAGATGCCCTGCTTAGCGGCAAAGCAGACATCGCCTGTGGTGTTGCCTACTCCTGGGAAAGGGCAATGCTTGTTGACTACACCATCCCGTTTGCCTTGGGCGGGGTGAGGGTACTAGCTCCTACCGGCAATGATGGCACTCCCGCATCTCTTGCAGGCAAGACTGTTGGGGTCATTAAAGACACCGTTGCTGCACAAACTCTCGCGACAGCAGCCCCACAAGCGAATTACGTCTCCTACGACTCTCCAGCAGCAGCTCTTGCCGCCATGCGCTCTGGCTCTGTTGACATCCTCGGTGGAGACAGTCTCTGGCTCAAAGCCAATAAAGCCAGGGTGGCAGCAAACGCCGATATCGTGCCAATCGTTCCATACGGCCGCTCAGGTGTCGGCTGCATCATTCCAGAAAACAACTCCACAATGCTGAATTACAGCAACATCGCCATCGGCAAGATCTTGCAGGGCTATGTGAATGATGTTGCCCCTGTTCAAGCCATGGTCAATCGCTGGATTGGTCCAGGAAGTGCCGTTAACCTCAAGCAAGACTTGATCAAGGCCTACTACGCCACAGTCTTATCTACCGCTGCTCAACTATCTTTGCGTTGATCACTTGAAGCTGCTAATTCCAATCCTTCACATCCTCTTTTCTACAAACCCATGACACCTCGCTCTCTACTCGGCATATATGTGCTTCTGGCTTCATCAGCTGTTGTCATTCAGTCTGCTGAAGCTGCCGTTTACAATAAGCCTAACCTTTCAAATCCCATCGAAGCGAAAATTCAAACCGTTCGAACTGGCAGCTGGAAAGCATTACTTCAAGAGAATCAATCAAGCTCAAATGAAGGAAATGTTGCTCGAGCCTGGGGCAACGGTGGTGGCCGCGCATGGGGGAATGGTGGCGGTAGGGTTGTTCGCCGAGGATGGGGTAATGGCGGAGGATGGGGTAATGGCGGAGGATGGGGTAATGGCGGAGGCGGCTGGATGAATGGCGGCTACGGGGGCCGTGGCTTTGCTAATTGGTAACGATTAATACCACCCAGTCACGCGATGTCGACCAAGACAATGACCCTCATCAATGCTTTGGTCGATGCATTGATCAGCATTAGTACTGAATGAAACTGCACCACTAATGTAGTCATTACAGCATGGCAACTCGCTCTCTCATCAGCCTATATGCGCTACTAGCAACTTCTGCTGTAATCACACAATCTGCAGAGGCTGCAGTTTACAGTCAACCAAATGCTTGCAATCCAATTGAAGCGAATATCCAAGACATTCGCAACGGTAGTTGGAGCTTATTTCTAAGACCTAATAATATAATATTTGGCCAAAATGATCAGGCACGCTCCTGGAAAAATGGTAGTGGGGGTTTCTTGAACTGGTGAAAAGACAACATTCATCTCAATGACAACAGCAAGTCCTGACATCAGTCGCTTCGGTCCAATCGGGCTGGTAGTTGTTCAGTCCACCTCTCTATGCAATCTGGACTGCTCATACTGCTATCTGCCAGATCGTAAGAGCCGCAAGATCTTTAATCTTGAGCTTTTGCCTTTACTGATGCAAAGGATATTCGAAAGCCCCTTCTTTGGTGAAGAGCTAAGCCTGGTGTGGCATGCAGGGGAGCCACTGACCCTACCCTGCAGCTACTACGACAGAGCCACACAATTAATCAACGAAGCTGTAGAAAAATGGACTAATGGAACAGTTCATGTTGAACAGCATGTACAAACTAATGCCACACTGATCAACGATGCCTGGTGTGAATGCTTTCGCAGGAATCAGATCATTGTTGGCATCAGCGTGGATGGCCCCAAAGACATACACGATGCCAACCGTTGCTTCCGTAATGGGGAAGGCTCTCATGTCCACTCAATGCGAGGCATCGAAGCACTCAAGCGAAACAAAATCCCATTTCATGCGATTGCTGTTGTAACTGCAACAGCAATGGATCATCCAAATGAGATATATCAATTTTTTCGTGACAATGAAATTCATTCTGTTGGCTTCAATGTTGAAGAGCAAGAAGGTGAGCATACAAGTTCATCCATGCAAGGTTACGAGCGTGAAGAACAATACCGTCAGTTCCTAGGAAGCTTTTGGCAGTTAAGTGAGCAGGATGGTTTCCCTGTTGTACTGAGGGAGTTTGATCAAGTGATCAGTCTGATTCGTGAGAATCGGCGGCTTAATCAAAATGAACTCAATCGACCTTATTCAATTCTGAGTGTCGATTGGCAGGGTAATTTTTCAACCTTTGATCCTGAACTCCTTTCAGTCTCATCAAAGCTTTATGGCACATTTGATCTTGGTAGCATCCGCAAGATTTCGCTAATAGAAGCAGCTAAGACCGAGCGATTTCAAACATTATGGAAGGATATGCTGTCTGGCGTGCAACGCTGTGAGAAAGAATGCAACTACTTCGGCTTCTGCGGAGGCGGCATGGGAAGCAATAAGTTCTGGGAACACGGAAGTCTCAATTGTAGCGAAACAAATGCTTGTCGCTTCAACAATAAGATACCTGTAGATGTGCTATTAGATCGCTTTAAATCTAGCCCTCCAATAGACAACGAAACTCCTTTTTAACTCAAGCAATATTAGAGCGGCAAGAGTTGCAGTTTGTACTGATTAGAGCGACGCCCAAGTCATACTAAAAAATTTATCAGTACAATAAATAGATATGAAGAGCGATTGAATCATGATTAATCCATTCACTCAGGCTATCTGTAATCGCAGAATCTCTACGATCATCTCTGGGATATTAATGAGCACATTGGCGAATGGATTGTCAAGCCCAATGGGATTTGCAGAGACAACTGCATCAAAAAAAGTATCCCAGAATTTCACGACTCCAATACCCTCAGGAATTCTCACGCCAGACACCGTAAAGACGAGTGCTGGAACATTCAGATTTTTCGACGGCATGCCTGATAAAGAGACGGTTCGGAAAAGTTTTGAAAATCTCAAGTTCATTCGTGGCTATGAGACATTTCTGACCTTGATGCCAGCAGCAAGCATTGAAATGCTTCGCCATGGTCATGCAGAAGTAGGAGTCGATAACCACACGAAGGTGGCATTGATGGCCCCCTTGAACTCGAATCCTCTGTTCCTGACAGGCAATACCGACACCGTCTACGGATCGACGTTCTTCAACCTGAAGCAGACAGGGCCTCTGGTGATCGAGATCCCTGCCGGGCTTGGTCCAGGAACCATTAATGATGCCTTCTTCCGCTTTGTTGCTGATACTGGAGCTCCTGGGCCCGATAAGGGAAAAGGAGGAAAGTATCTCATCCTGGGGCCAGATGATGCTGAGCCAAATAATGCTGACGGCTATTTTGTTTTTCGTTCTCCTACGTATTCAAATTGGTTAATTCTTAGGGCTTTTCTTGATTCCAAGGGTAAGCCTGATCAAGCAATCGCTAATTATGAAAATGGTTTGCGTCTTTATCCCTATTCACAAAGGGACAACCCGGCTCAGATGAGCTTTATTCAAGTTGGCGAAAAGGTTTTCAATACAGTTCATGCCAATAATTTTGAGTTCTTTAATGAGCTCAATACCGTCATTCAGCGTGAGCCCGTTGCTTTCCTTGATCCTGAGCTAAGGGGATTGGCATCTGCTATCGGATTGGAAAAAGGCAAACCTTTTTCTCCGTCTCCAGAAGACAAAGAGATCCTAGAGGAAGCAATTCAAGTTGGTGTTGCCTACGTGCGCTCCGATATGGGTAAGCCCCGCAATCAGGATGTTTACTTCTATCAAGGCAAACAGTGGTTTACACCTTTTGGGGGTGGAAGTCATGAATGGCTTGTTGATAATGGTGCAGGTGGTCGAAATTTGGATGCGCGCAATAATTTCTTTTGGGGCTACACAGTGAATACACCAGCGATGGTGTTGCAGATGATTGGGGCTGGGTCGCAATATGGCGTTGTGGCCACTGATGCTAATAGTCGTTATCTCGATGGAAGCAAAACTTACAAGTTCACGATTGATAAGGATGTGCCTGCGAAAGACTTTTGGTCGATGGTCGCTTACGACCCGCAGACACGGTCTGAGCTGCAGACTGGCCAGCTCTTGCCAAGCAAAAACAGTGTCCGAAATCAGGATTTAGACGTGAACGCTGATGGCAGTATTGACCTCTATTTCGGCCCCAAATCCCTCACGGGGAAAGAAGCCAATTGGATTGAAACTGTTCCTGGTAAGGGCTGGTTTGCTGTGTTTCGTCTCTACGGACCGCTGCAACCTTGGTTCGACAAAATTTGGCAGCTCAATGACATTCAACTGATGGAATAATCCCAGCCTAATTTTACTAATTTCTTCTAATTAAATCCATGAAATTTTTTAAATCTTCTCTCGCCTCTGCTCTTCTTTTGGCTAGTACTTGTCTGGCTGTTCAAGCCCAAGATCTTAAAGCGAGTGGATATAACATGCCAATCCCTGAGGATGTTCTGACTCCAGATCGTGTCAAAACAAGGCTTGGATTATTTAATTACTTCGATGGTTTTCCTGATGACGAAACCATGAGTCTTGCTCGCCGGCAGGTTGATTTAGGCCGTGGTGTGCAGACATTCCTCAATTTCATGCCAGCAGCGTCTCTAGAGATGCTCTACGTGGGGCATCGTGATGGCTATGGCATGAAGCCAAATCAGGACATCGGCATCTTTGATGAGCTGATGAGTTCCAAGTCTCTTTGGCTCACTGGTAATACCGATACGGTTTACGCCTCGACTTTTCTCGATCTCAGTGATGGTCCGATCGTGGTGGAAGTCCCACCCGGTACCGGACCGGGAACCATTAATGATGCCTTCTTCCGCTTTGTGGTTGATATGGGAGGCCCCGGCCCCGACAAGGGCAAGGGCGGTAAATATCTGATTCTTGGGCCAGGTCAAGAGGCTCCTGCGACGACCGATGGATTTTTTGTGGCAAAGACCCCCAGCTACATCAACTGGTTGATTCTTCGTGGTTTTCTCGATGAGGAAGGCAAGACTGATACAGCACGAGACAGCTTCAAAAATTGCTTGAAGGTTTACCCCTATGCCATGCGGGCAAACCCTCAAGCCAACAATTTCAAGAACCTTACCGACTGGACGGTGAATACCATTCATGCCAATAATTTCAGGTTTTACGAGGAACTCAATGAGGTGATCCAGCGTGAACCTTCAGAGATGTTCTCCCCAGAGCTGCTGGGTATGGCGTCAGCCATTGGCATTCAGAAAGGCAAACCTTTTGCCCCGGATGCTGAGCAGAAAGCGCTGCTCACTGAAGCTGTAGCCATCGGGAATGCCACTGCCCGTTCGATCCTGTTTTCTCCTCAGGATCCAAAGGCTTACATCTACCCAAGTAGGGATGGTTACTGGCAAACCGGCTTTCCCGGAGGTAGTCACGAGTACCTCGTGAACAAGGGAAATGGTGGGCGCGATATGGATGGACGCACCCTTTTCTTCTATCTCGCCACGGTGAATACCCCGGCGATGGCGCTTGAGCTGCCTGGCGTGGGATCTCAGTACGCCTTCTCCTCGCGTGACAGCAACGGTGCATACCTCGATGGAGCCAACACCTACAAACTCACAGTTCCGGCTAATGCTCCCGCCAATCGCTTCTGGTCGTTTGTGGTTTACGACCCCCAGACCCGTTCGATGCTGCAAAGCAAGGAGTCGCCTTATCCAAGCAAAAACAACAAACGCAACCAAGACATGCTGGTTAATGATGATGGTTCCGTAGATCTTTACTTCGGGCCCAAAGCGCCAGAAGGGAAAAAGGCAAACTGGATCAAAACCATCCCCAGTAAAGGTTGGTTCGGGATCCTGCGGCTCTATGGTCCACTTGATCCCTGGTTCAATCAAACCTGGAAGCTGGGAGCCATCAAAAAAATGAACTGATTGCCAAAACGGATTGCCAAAACGTTGATCGTTCAGGCAACTGAGGTTGATTTGAGTAGGGCATAGTACTGGTTATCATTCTTAGCAAGTTACTGATCAAGCGAACTGAACTTTGGCCCCAATATCTTCATGCACCGTGAGCAAAGCTGCTCAGATCGCATCAGCATGTCACGAATGATAATCATCGGAGGGACTCGCGCAGCGGCTTAACCATCACCAGCGGTCAAAACAGGTTATACACTGATTTATACGCTCAGTATTGCAAGCAAACTAATGGACTTGCCTAAACAACCCATTGACTCAAATCATGAGCCACTTGCAGCAATCCCTAGGCTTCACAGATACCTACTGGTGTGTACCTAAGTGCTCAGGGCTAACTAGAATTACAATTGCTCTGCAAAATTCCAATCCCGCCATCATTATGGATGTGAATAGTCCTTTCCTATGAATCAATCACGCTTTGTGGTCGTTGGCCTGGTGATGGCCTCAGTGCTTACCCCTCAGTCAGCCATCGCCAAATGTGAATTCCTCATGCCTATTGGCGGTGATGGCAACAAGATCGTCAAAAAGAGAGTAGAGCGTCCAAAGGGTTTGATGGGAAGTGCCTTTGGCCGCACAAACTGGAATACAGACTTTGCTGTTAATCAGCCCTATCGCAATTACAAACTATTCTTCACTGCAGATTCAACCGATTCTGCCAGCTACCCAATTCAGGCCTTCCTCAAGTTCAGCGATGGCAGCAACCTTCAAGTTGTCAACGAATCCATGCGGCCGCCAATGGGTACCGGGAAAATGTTTGGTCCTATCCAAGCAATTCCTGGCAAAGCGGTGAGTCAAGTGAATTTCAAGGTAGGAACAGCAAAGGATCCAGGCGCTACAGGGTTCAGCTACCGAATTTCTGTTCAAGGCTGCTGGTAATCCAGTTGAACCATTAGAAATTGACCAGAAAATCGGGGAGGGTCAAATTGCACCTTCTCCCGATTCTTGATTGATTCCTATCAGAGGGTTCATCGTTTGCGTTTTTTGATTCGAGCCTGAATGAATCAAAGTGCGGGTGGGGAATGGCATGCCTGCACCATGCACTTCAACCACATCACCAATCTTGAGAAGCAACCTCTGCTGCAAGGCCCAAGCATCGCTTAGATTGCCACTAGAGGAATAACAGACCAAGCGTAGATTCAGACTCGAATCACCATAGCCGGTGAAATTCACGGCCATTTTCTTGCTCTGATCTACATCTGAATGATTAACTAAAACCTGCTGAAGATCCCTCACAATCGACTCAATCTTTCTACGATCGCCATAATTAACACCAAATTCAATCCAAATCCTGCGGTTGTCTATATCAGCAATATTAACAACAGGCTTACTTGTAAAGATGTTGTTTGGTATGTACACTGGCTGGCGATCAGAGGAGCGCAATTTGGTATAAAACCAACCGATATGTTCTACATTCCCAGAAAGATTTTCGGAGGGAATATCGATGAAGTCACTTACAACAAAGGGACGGTTAATGTAAAGGCTAAGGCCGCTTAAGGAATTCGAAACAATCCCCTTGGCCCCGAAACCCAATGCAACGGCGCCAACCCCACCTGCGGTAACCAGTACAGCAGGTGAAATGCCCATCAGATGCATCACCTCCAGGCATAAAATGACCATGGCTGCAATACCGATGGTCTTCTGAACAACATCGAATAGGAACAGCCTGTCTTTTTCACCAAAGCCCTGCAGCATCTGAGTGGCATAACTGTCTTGGTTTTGCTTGAGCTCCTTCTTCCAAGACAGCAGCGTCCATGAAAGACCTATGACCACAAGAATTCCAAACGCCTTAACACCATCACGCGGGAATTGAATCAATGACGGATCCAACAAATCCAACAGCCAACAGATCACTCCTACAAGTGCGCAACTCAGAGAAATGCTTTGCCTGCTACTGAGCAGCAATCCACGCCGCAACGAACCTGAGCGGAACCGCCTGCCACAAGTGTCTAGCAACAACCAACTGACAATGGCCAAAACAAGGCCGGCAATCGGCACCTGAAGGTTGAAGGGAAGGGGTGTCATCAGAGGCATAAGCAAGATGCATCCGCACAGGTTTGAATTGTCTGCGAAGCGTTAGTTCTGCGAAGCCAATCGCTTCCAAACGGCTGGCCGGCGCTGATTAGCGAATTCTCCAGATTCTCGATGGCTTGACGGCCTTCTTTGCATCAGTTGAACACAGCATGAAGAGGCCATCACCTAGATTGTCTTGATGCCTGGCGGGTACCTCCTTCGGGAGGCAGGTCACTTCTGAAGCCGGTCGGGCCAGAAGCCCAACCTTACCCCCTGCATTTGCCTCATCCTCTGCTCCCGGACCTGGAAACCCTCGCCTCGGCGACGGCTGCAGCAAAAGGCTACAAACTTTGCTGTGTACAGGTATTCACCCATCTGATTCCTATGACCATCCAGGTGCAGATCCGTCGCAAGGATGGCAGTGATGTCTCCCTCGACGACTGTGCTCATTTCAGCGCTTCTATGGATGAAGCCCTGGAGGCTTCCCAACTTTTTACTGAAGCGTATGTTCTGGAAATCAGCAGCCCAGGGATCGGAGATCAGCTCCACAGTGATCAGGACTTCCTGACTTTCAGAGGCTTCCCTGTGGAGATCAGCTTCCGCGACGACGATTCAGACCTTCATCAATCCGGTCTCTTGCACAAACGATCCGACGAACATGTGCACATCAACATCAAGGGACGCATTCAACGCATACCACGTAAGGCTGTGACCTGCGTGCGCCTTACCAACCCCACGGGATAAATCACTTTAACGATCAGCTCAGCTTCAGCACCGTTCCACTCTTTCCATCGTCGATGGCTCTCGTTCTACTCCCCGGCCTCAACAACCTGATCGAAGACATCAGCGAGGAGAAGAAACTCCCTACCCAAGTGGTGGAAGCAGCCCTGCGTGAGGCCCTCCTCAAAGGATATGAACGCTACCGACGCACTCTTTATCTAGGTATCAGTGAGGACCCTTTCGAAGAAGAGTATTTCAGTAACTTCGATGTTGGACTAGAGCTCGAAGATGAAGGTTATCGGGTCCTGGCCAGCAAAATCATCGTTGAAGAGGTGGAGAGCGAAGACCACCAGATTGCTCTTCAAGAAGTGATGCAAGTCGCTGAAGACGCCCAGATCGGTGACACCGTGGTGCTCGACGTTACCCCCGAGAAGGAAGACTTCGGCCGGATGGCTGCCGCCACAACCAAGCAGGTACTGGCGCAAAAGCTACGCGACCAGCAGCGCCGCATGATTCAAGAGGAATTTGCCGATCTAGAAGATCCCGTGCTCACAGCTCGTGTGATCCGTTTTGAACGTCATTCGGTGATCATGGCGGTGAGTTCTGGTCTTGGGCGCCCTGAAGTTGAGGCCGAGCTCCCACGCCGCGACCAGCTCCCCAACGACAATTATCGCGCCAACGCCACCTTCAAAGTCTTTCTGAAGGAAGTCAGCGAAGTGCCCCGACGAGGGCCTCAGTTGTTCGTTAGCCGCTCCAACGCCGGACTAGTGGTTTACCTATTTGAGAACGAGGTGCCCGAAATCCAAGAAGGCTCAGTGCGCATTGTGGCCGTAGCCCGTGAAGCCAATCCTCCTTCTCGTTCCGTGGGCCCACGCACCAAGGTGGCAGTTGACAGCATTGAACGTGAAGTGGACCCTGTCGGCGCCTGCATCGGTGCCCGCGGCTCACGCATTCAGCAAGTGGTTAATGAACTACGCGGCGAAAAAATCGATGTGATCCGCTGGTCACCTGACCCAGGTCAATACATTGCCAATTCCCTTAGCCCTGCTCGCGTTGAGATGGTGCGACTAGTGGATCCAGAAGGGCAGCATGCCCACGTCCTAGTCCCCCCAGATCAACTAAGCCTGGCCATCGGACGAGAAGGACAAAATGTACGCCTAGCAGCTCGTCTAACCGGATGGAAAATCGACATCAAAAACTCCCAGGAATATGACCAGGCCAGTGAGGACACCACCGTCGCCGAGCTGATTTCTCAAAGAGAGGAAGAAGAGGCTCTCCAACGCGATGCCGAATCCCGTTTGGCTGCTGAACAAGCCACCCGAGCAGAAGAGGATGCACGCCTAAGAGAGCTTTACCCCCTACCGGAAGATGAAGAAGAGTACGACCAAGAAGAACCTGCTAAGACGATGGCTGAAGACGAAAATGCATCCGACGCCGACGGCCAACCTGACGACTTAAGCAGCCAACTTGACACCTCAAGCGAACAACTCTCAAATGAAGAATCAGTAGAGGAAGAGGACAGAGCCCGGTGAACCAACGCCCCGTCCTGCGTCGCTGCGTGACCTGTCGCCAACTGCTGGATCGCCAGCAGCTTTGGCGGGTGATACGCGACCATCAGGAGGGTGTAGTCCTCGATGAAGGGATGGGTCGATCGGCCTATCTCTGTCCAAACGAGGCCTGCCTAGAGGAGGCACTCCGCCGCAAACGTCTACAGAAAGCCCTGCGTTGCCAGGTGCCCAATAGCGTTGTGGAGGTGCTGCAAAAGCGGCTCAATCACTCCTTTGATTCCGCCGCTGAGGCAAAATAAACAATGGCCCCGACTTGCTTGGAGCCCCGAGGCACTTCGTGCCCGGACCGACAGGAGCTTTTAATGACCAGCAGCGGCAAAATTAGAATTTATGAGCTGTCCAAGGACCTAGGCCTTGAGAACAAGGACGTGCTCCATGCCGCTGAGAAACTCTCAATTGCGGCCAAGAGCCATAGCAGTTCCATCAGTGACGATGAAGCAAAGCGCATCCGTGGCCTGTTGCGCCAAGGCTCCGCTGCTAATTCAGCTCCACCAAGCAAGTCGGAACCTGGAAAGACAATTCTGTCGGTGAAAAAAGCAGCGCCCACTGCCATTAAGGACGTTGCGCCACCAATGCGAAAAGCTACAAGCAGCTCAGAGATCAGCCAGGTCAAGCCATCCGCGCCTGCAAACCCCACACCAACAAGCCCTGAACGACTCTCAACGGAATCGGTCGCTCATCCTGCTCCACCGACTCGCCCAGTAAACCCCACTCCAACCCCGACAAGCTCGCCACCAAAAACAGCAGATCGTCCTGTCAACGCTCCTATCAGTCGTCCAGCAACCCCCAGCCGACCCACCGCTCCTACACCAAGATCAGCAAACAAACCCTCCTCCCCCGTACCTCCAAGCACGGGGAGCAAACACCCACGTGCCGGTCAGACGTCTACTTCGAGTAAAGCAACCACCGTTAGTGGAGGAGGCCCTCGTCCCAAAATCATCTCTAGGCCACAATCGCCAGCAGCGCCAGGACGCAGCGCACCCCCGGCCAAGCCATCAATCCCATCTGATCGCAAAGCTCCAAAACCAGAACTGGTGGGACGCCCTAAACCCAAGCGTCCTGTCGTAGCCCCTCCGAGCCGACCAGAGCCAGAGGGACAACGCCCTGACAAAAAACGGCCCGGAATTAGTCCACGACCGATCGGCGGACCAAATCAGCGCGCTAACACGCCCCAGCGCCCCGGCGCCCCCATAAGGCAAGGCAAAACCAGACCAGGACAGCCTCGTTCTGCAGGCAACACCCTCGAATTAGTGGGCAAGCCCATTCGGCGTGATCGATCCGACGCTGGCTCCGCAGGACGGGATAGCAACAACCGCCCAGGAGCACCCACCCGCCCAGGCATGCCTGCAGGCATGCGCAAACCGGTGGCACCTGGAGAGCTGATGCAGCTTCAAAAGCCCACCGGTAGACCTGGCACACCACCGCCACGCCGACCGGACGGAACCAGCGTCGGAACCCGCGGAGGATCCGAGGGAGCCACTCCACCTGTGGAACGCCCTGCCTCACCCACAGCACCCAAAAGACCTGGTCACCGCCCCGCTCAAGCCCCTGCTGCCGGAGCCCCAAGGAGGCCAGGTAGACCGGAGTGGGACGACAGCGCCAAGCTTGAAGCCCTGCGCAACAAGTCTCCCCAGAAGCAGCGCCAGAAGGTGCACATCATTGGGGAAAATGATGATGCCCTCACCGCAGAAACAAGCGGCTACGCAGGAGAACAACAGGCCGTCGTACTGACGGCCAGCCTGGCCCGGCCCGCCAAACCAAAATCGCAGAAAAAGCCCGCCTCCAAACCCGTGGCGGCATTACGCAAGCGCAAAAAAGAAACCACCCGACAAAGGCAACGCCGACGGGCAATGGAGCTGCGTGCAGCCCGCGAAGCGAAGCAGGTCAGGCCAGAAATGCTGATTGTTCCGGAGGCCAACCTCACAGTGCAGGAGCTGGCAGACATGCTCAGCATAGAGAGCTCCGAGATCATCAAATCCCTTTTCTTCAAAGGGATTACCGCCACAGTTACCCAGTCACTAGATCTTCCCACGATCGAAGCAGTGGCCGAGGAGTTCGGGGTACCTGTCCTTCAGGACGACATCGAGGAGGCAGCCAAAAAGACAACGGAGATGATTGAGGAGACTGATCTAGCCCACCTGATCCGCCGTCCACCTGTGGTGACCGTGATGGGTCATGTCGATCACGGCAAAACCAGCCTGCTGGATGCAATCCGCAAAGCCAGGGTTGCCGCAGTTGAAGCCGGAGGCATCACCCAGCACATCGGTGCCTATCAGGTGGAGATTGATCATGGCGGTCAGCCCCGCAAGATCACATTCCTTGACACACCAGGCCACCAGGCTTTCACTGCCATGCGCGCCCGCGGCACCAAGGTCACGGACATAGCAGTACTAGTGGTTGCTGCTGATGATGGTGTACGCCCTCAGACCCTGGAGGCCATCAGCCACGCACGCGCTGCCAAGGTTCCGATCATTGTGGCGATCAACAAAACGGACAAGGAGGGAGCCTCGCCAGAACGGGTCAAGCAGGAACTTTCTGATCAGAACCTGCTCTCCGAAGAGTGGGGAGGTGATGTGGTGATGGTTCCAGTAAGTGCCATCAAGGGCGAGAACATCGACAAACTTCTCGAGATGATTCTGCTGGTCACCGAAGTTGAGGATTTACAGGCCAACCCTGACCGTCTGGCCAAAGGCACCGTTATCGAGGCTCACCTCGACAAGGCCAAAGGGCCTGTTGCCACATTGCTAATCCAGAACGGCACCCTCAAAACCGGAGATGTACTCGCCGCCGGCCCAGTGCTTGGCAAGGTACGAGCCATGGTCGACGACAGCGGAGCCCGACTCAAACAAGCTGGCCCGTCTGGTGCCGTAGAGGCCCTCGGCTTCAGCGAAGTGCCAACAGCCGGAGATGAATTTGAGGTCTACCCAGATGAGAAGTCAGCAAGAGCCGTTGTGGGAGAACGCGCCTCCGATGCCCGTGCCACCAGGCTGGCCCAACAGATGGCCTCAAGGAGGGTGTCCCTCGCAGCCATGTCTGGCCAAGCAAGCGATGGCGAACTCAAGGAACTCAACCTGATTCTCAAAGCCGACGTTCAAGGCAGTGTGGAAGCCATCTTGGGATCCTTGGAACAATTGCCGAAGGATGAGGTACAGGTTCGCGTGTTGCTCTCCGCGCCGGGTGAAATCACCGAAACTGATGTGGATCTTGCGGCTGCATCCGGGGCTGTGATTGTTGGCTTTAACACATCCATGGCCTCTGGAGCCAAGCGGGCCGCGGATGCCACGGGTGTAGACGTTCGTGATTACGACGTGATCTACAAGCTTTTGGAAGACATCCAGATGGCTATGGAAGGTCTACTA
Source organism: Prochlorococcus sp. MIT 1303 (assembly GCF_001631965.1). NCBI lineage: Bacteria > Bacillati > Cyanobacteriota > Cyanophyceae > Synechococcales > Prochlorococcaceae > Prochlorococcus > Prochlorococcus sp. MIT 1303. The sequence goes on along the minus strand of NZ_LVHK01000033.1, from coordinate 4,213 downwards.
GAGCCAGAACTGGTGGAAGAATCGCTTGGAGAAGCAGAAGTGCGTGCCGTCTTTACCATCGGCAAGAGCGCCGTGGCGGGTTGTTATATCACCGCAGGCAAGCTGCAGCGCAACTGCAGAGTGCGCGTACGGCGTGCCAAACAGGTGGTATTCGAAGGCGATCTCGACTCCCTGCGCCGCAACAAAGACGACGTCAAGGAGGTGGCCACAGGCTTCGAGTGCGGCATCGGCTGTGATCGCTTTGCTAACTGGGAAGAACGCGACATCATTGAAGCTCACAAACTAGTGACCAAGCGACGCACCCTGAGTAGCTCATGAGGTTTCGCCCCACCTACAACTTGTTGTGATTGCCCAACGCGAACCACTGCTCTGGCTTCAGCTCATCGCTATTGGGGCGATCCCGATAGAATTGCTTTTACTGAGACTGGTTTTAGCCGGGGCAGATCTGGGGCCTGTTCCAGTCTTCGAACGTCTACTCACCTGGGCTGTAGCGGTGTTAACGCCAACCCTCGTCCTCTGGAAACGCCCTGCCGACTGGGGATCACTACTGCTACTGCGGCGCCCACTGAGTCAACGCTCAGAGGCCCAGCGCCAGCTCAGTGGTCTTCAGCAGAGCTTGATCCCTCGCTTGAGCCTCTTGGTTGGATCAACAGCCCTACTGGCGATGTTCTGGTGGATCGATCAATCCTCCATTTTGGTGATGGACCTCTCGCCATTACAAGGCAGCTCTCGACTGGTCACACTGCTTACGGCCATCCCCCTACTTGCTCTCGTTCTTTGGCAGTGGCAACAGCTCACCCAGAGCCTCTGGCTTCTAACCCGCTCCGATCAGGAACTTGCCCAGGCCCCCTCTCTAAGCGAAGAACAACTTCAGCATGAACGACTTTGCCTGGGGTTGAGTCTGCTCACCATGCCGGCACTCCAAACCACTCCTTCAAGTTCCGCGACGGCGATCAATCCAAAGCAACCCACCAGTAAGGAGAAGCGCTCCGATCTGAATGGAGACATCAGAGAGGGGAACAATGCTCCCGGAGGAAGCACGCAAGCCCATCGTCAACAGACCGATACAGGCGGAAGCGAAGAAAGCGAACCAGAACACCCGCCGGAAACCCCGCCAAGGGCTGAGTGACTCTTGGATCAGTCGTTCTCTTAGCTCAGGATCCAACTTTGAGCCAGGACCAGAAGAATCGCCCAACAGTTCAAAAGCGCAATGCTTGAATGTTAAGTTCCGCTCACTGCCGGTGTAGCTCAGGGGTAGAGCAACTGATTCGTAATCAGTAGGTCGCAGGTTCAATTCCCGTCACCGGCATCACTCTTTGCAATCTTTCTCAGAGACCTTGGAGCAACATGCCTTTTAAAAGCCAAAGGTATATACGATCCCTATAGCCAAAAGCCAACCATGAGCAAAATACTAAAAAAGGCATATTTAGACCTGATTGCTCCTCAAGCAGCCGCCAGCTTTTAACGTATCTGAGCCACAATTAGCCAAATCATCGCTGATCCACTAGGCAGAATACCTTCAAATCTTTCGTCTAGCTTAGAAAAGGTATTAAGCAAGTATAGCACTATTCCTAAAGAATTATCCAAGATTTGCATCGCCTAACCCTTGGTAAGTTGATCACTAAAAAAGAGCGCAAAAGGGTAAGCATCATATGTTGTTGCACTTAACAATGGCCTAAAAGGTTAAATGCGAGAAGAAATCTCGAATCATCCAAAGAGATTCAGCAAACACTTTTACCAAAAGAAACCAAAAACAGCCGCATACGACTTCTGCTCGACCCAGGCTATCGATCTAGGAAGCACCATAAATCAAAGCAGATCAACAAAGGTCCCTATCAAGAATCAACAGATCTTCCAAAAGATCATTGCTGATCAAAGAAAGTAAATTAAATTAAAACCAGATTCCTGAACTAATTACCAGAGCTATTGAGCCTAACTCTCGAGCAAAACTTTACTGACATGATCCTGTCTCAACACCATTAAAGCAGTTCCAGTTTGTGTAATCAGTGAATCAAACAAGATCGCTGTTGAAGCACCAATGATTGACGCAACAAAAACGGCAATCATTCCTTCTCCAAGCTCAGTAGATTGCTTCATCTTTTGCATGGTGTGACTCTAATCGCTGCAAGCAATCTCTTCCATGTCTGCCGACTAAGCATTGTTCTGAGTCAAACGCAATTGTGAGATTGATCACATATCAGGAGATCAGCCCTGCTGGCGAAAGCAGGCATTGTCCTCACAAGCCTCTGGGAATGCATTGGTTTTGCTGCCCATTAAGCAGACCTGCCCTCCAGTAGTGGCCTTTGCATGCCTAAACAAGCCCAGCGAGCAGCAGCAGCAAAGAGAGTTCAACTGCCCCAATAACAATCTCTAGCATTAAGACATAAATCTTCCGAAATTAGCCTAACAAGACTAATCGCCTGTACTCATCTTTAATACTATTCAAAAGCAACCATTTAAATCATCGCATTCTCGCACGCCTAGGCCTGCCATAGGCACAAGAAATTTCCAAGGATCGCTAAAAAATGCACCATTCTTTATTGAACATCATACGACTCAATAATTTCGAAAGGACGAATATCCTCAAATGCCAGTGCTGAGCAAATTTTGTTAAGCCTGATTTGTTATAGCTGTCAATTCAAAGGCAATAATTAATCCTTGCAATAGAAGTTAATCCAATCCAGTATTCTGCATAAGTGTTGCAAGATCTCCTCCAATTACAGCTATAAACATCTGGGACAATAGTCCAACAAACTAGAAGTTCACCTAGGCGAGGTCATTAGAGGCATGGAATCCACTCGCCTGAAGCGAATGCACGACAGTTACAAAAAGGACGCCCAACTCGATGAAGTGTTTGTCGTTCTGACGATCGGCGCCAGCATGATTGCCACCTTGGGCCTGCAGGCCAACAGTGCTGCGGTGGTAATTGGAGCGATGGTTGTCGCCCCATGGATCGAGCCCCTACGAGCAAGTGCCTTCGCGGTGTTAATTGGCGATATAAGACTATTGATTGATGCCCTCCTAAGCCTCTTCGTAGGAGTGTTCATTACCATCTTGCTCTCCGCCTTGCTGGGAGAAGTCGCGAACCTCCCCAAATTGGGTTCGGAAGTTTGGGACCGCACGAGTCCAAACCTGCTCGATCTAGGCATCGCCTTAGTCGCAGGTGCAATGGCCATATACGCAAAGTTGCGCAGAGACGCCGTGAGTTCCCTCGCCGGCACAGCCATTGCCGTGGCTCTCGTTCCACCGATCTGTGTGATGGGTCTATTAATTTCTTATCAAAACTGGGCCGATGCCTTTGGGGCCGGATTGCTATTCGCTACCAACCTGCTCGGCATTCTTAGCGGTGGGCTTGTGATGATGGCCTGGAAAGAGCCCTCCTTTCTTCAGCGACTACGAGAAAGCAACCTCAGCGCCGCCAAATTTTTAGTGACGTTTGGCTTAACAGCACTACTGCTGATTCCCCTAACCAAACAGTTTGTGAGCCTTGTTGGCGAAAAGGATAGGGAGCAGACGCGCGACCAAATTCAACGCACGATTGAGACCTTCCTGAAGCGAGAGACCCTGACCTTCGGTGGCAAGGAGGCGAAGGCAAAAGTGGCAAGTCTTGAGATCACCTGGGAAAAGAACCCACCAGAGATTCTTCTTGTGGTATTAGTCACCAACCCTGCACAGCCCAGCCTCAAGCAGGTCTCAGCTGTACAGAAAGAAATCAACAAACGCCAAGAGCTGGATTACCAACTCATTGTTCAACGCGTTGTTGTGGTAGAAGGTCCTCCAGAGGAACCCAATCTGATCACAGGAAAAGAAGGGAAACTGATCAAAGATCCCACTCCAGAACTCACCACAAATACCATTAAAGACAAAGAAGAACAGTTTCAAACACAAGAACTAGGTATAGATCAGGAGCAAGAAAATATGCAACAAAGAACTCATGAAGCGACAACTCAACCAGCTGAGGCCAAGACTCCCTAAAGCCCTAAGACTTTGACTTTGACTTTAAACCTGATGCGAAAATTGTTGTTTTGATTCGTTCAGAAGCTCCCTGAGTTAAATGATCTGAGCTAATACACCAGAACAATCATAAAAAAACCCCCTCTTTAGAGGGGGTTGTGAGGTTCAGCTGCTGCCAAACCTTGTATTGGGGCTGATCAGATCAGCCAATCGCAGGAGCAATCAGAGCCACAGGTGTGGACTCAGCAGCTGCCAGGTC
>NZ_LVHK01000032.1:0-60416 GCF_001631965.1 Prochlorococcus sp. MIT 1303 | reverse complement strand
GAGAGGGCCAAGGCCTGAAGCTTCAGGCCTTGGCGATGGAGCCAGCGTGCTCTCAGGATCAGCGGATCAATGTCACATTCATTGAGCCAGCACTGCTCCAAGCTGCGGCGTTGCTGAAAAATAAACTGTGATGAATGGCGGCGTTTGGCCATGGTGCCAGGGGGCCGAAAACCCCAGAAGCTCTTGGCTGGAAGCTAAAGATGCCAGCAGCGAAAGAAATGGTTAGAAAGACCTATCTTCTAGTGCAATGCCATCTCCAAGCCTTCCTTTGAACTGCTGGGAGAGTCCTGCCAGCCCAAAATCCGACCCCGCATTTGGCAGCAACAGCTGATTCAGCTGCTGCGTCGCAGACTGTCTCCACAGGCAATCCAAGGGCGAGATGTGCTTGTGCATGCTGGTCCAGGTGCAGGTAAAACCCTCGGCGCCCTCCTCAGCTTCGAGGCCATGCAAAGAGGGGGAGGTTTAACGCGATTCATAGTTTTTTGCCACCGCAACTCGATCCTCAATCAATGGCACCAAGCATCTAAGCAACTAGGACTCAACTTGCAGGACTGGGAAGCCTGCCCAGAACAACCCGAGATCCTCAAGCAAGCAGACGGCTGGGCAGTGACCTATCAAGGTGCCGGTCTTCAGTTAGAGACCCTGATAGCAGAACTAAAAGACTGGGCCGGTGACGGCTTACTCGCTATTGCCGATGAAGCCCACCACCTCGGGATGAATCCAGATGAACCTCAAGGCCCAGCCTGGGGACGCACCTTTCTTGCTCTCACTGGCAGCAGCAAAATACGGCTTGGCCTGACTGGCACGCCCTTCCGCGCCGACAATCTGGCCTTCTGTGCAGCCCGACGGGTGCGCGTGGAAGCCGAGGGAGCTCTGGTGGAGCAGATCAGCCCAGATCTCTGCGTGGAACCTAGTGAGCTGATTCATGCTGGAGATGTGCGCCCACTCGAATTCCGCTTCCAGGACGGCTGGGTGGAACACAGCCGTCCTGGACAGCCCGATCGAGATGTCTCCCCCCTCTCTGCTGAAGTGCGTGAAAGCTGGCGAGCACGCAATCTGCGTAGGGCTATTCGGATCTCAGACTCAAGCAGCATTGCCTTGCAACTGTTACTACGGGCACGACGTCAACTTGAGAAGGTACGTCGCCACCATCACGATGCCGCAGGCCTTGTGATCGCTAGAGATATCGAACACGCAGCTGGCATCGCCCAGCTCCTGCAAGAAGAAGGCGATCGTGTCGAGCTGGTGCATTCCCAAGACCGTGATGCCAGTGCTCGCCTAGCAGCTTTCCAAACAAGCAAAGCCGACTGGTTAGTAAGCATCGACATGTGTGCCGAGGGATTCGATGCCCCAAGACTTCGCGTGGTTGCTTATCTCACAACGGTGGTAACGCGCAGCCGATTCATACAGGGAATCACTCGCGCTGTAAGGATCTCCACAGCAAGAGCATCGTTAGAGCCGGTACCTCGTCACCCTTCCTATGTCTTTGCACCTGCAGATCCCTTACTGATGGGCCATGCCCGAAGCTGGTCGAAGACAGAGCCATATCTCATCAGAGACAGCGAAGCGAAAGCAGAGGAAAACACAACGATAGGTCACTGGCGAGGTCCAAGCCTGCCACTCGAAGCAGTCAACGATGGAGCAGGTGCTGTCATCCGACTACGCACACCAAATCTGCCCAGTTTTTTGCAGCGTTGACGACAACTTTTCCAAAAGAAAAATGCGACGTTCTATAAAATCAAAACAAATACAGACCACTTACATGCAATTCTCTGGCCAATGGGGACCAATCATGAACACAGCTATTCGACGACGTATAAGCGTTTCAACGTGTTGGGCATCCGCCAGAATCGCTTTACTAGACAGCAAAGAGAGCTACGAAGACAGTTACGCCATCACCCAAGAATTCCGCGAGTGGATCACATGTCCAGGTGGACATCACGAACTACTTGAGGCCTCAGCCCTTGTGGTGCCGAACCTTCCTAACAAAAGCCATTCCTACGACAAAACAAGCGACGCAGACGAGGCCCTAGAGATCTAAGCAAATTTAACCAGGGATTTCTGCTGACTTGAAATATTTTACACGCAGAAGTCAAGCCGTCAGAGAACCAATAAAAGCCTCAACTCACGAGAGTAAGATTATCAATTCTCAGAGATTATTACTGGAATTGTTCTCACCAATAATATCATCACCTGGGCTATTTAATTGATCAAGGCAACAACCAATTCTTTAGAACAAAATTGGAATCAAGCAGTAAATATTTTTCTGCCAGTAAGAAACAGTTTGTATCGTCATCAAATGAAAGCTTAATTGGCAAAGCCTAACAAAGCAGCAGTGTCAATCCTTATCAAGGATTCAAGCCCAGCCCATCTATTCTTATGAAGCTGATTAACGTCGTCGAGGGCCACCCGGGCGATTTCCACCTGGACGCCCCCCTGGGGCTCCAGCATTTCGCTCTCGATAAGTGATCCTGCCTCGAGTGAGGTCATAGGGACTGATCTCCACCAGCACCTTGTCACCAGCGAGCAATTTGATGCGGAACTTTGTGAGCTTGCCGGCGGCACGACATAAACACTGATGACCGGCAGGCTGCTCAAGGGTGACCAGATAGAACCCGTTACCTTGTTCCTTCTCAATCACACCCGAGGTTTCGATCATGCGGTTGTGCCGTGGCTCATTGGTTAAATCGGAGTTTAGGTTGCAGCCCCCTGCAAACACGGCAGAGTCAAACAGTCTCTAGGGCCGATTGTCATTTCGCCACGCTCCATGATGGTCCACCGTTAAGACTCAGGCTTAAAGGATGACTCATCTCTATTGAAGCAATCAAGCGCTAACGATCCCTACAACGATCTATCTATGCTGACACTGCTCGCGTCTACTGACTGATCAGCTGACCACCCAAGCAGACGACTTCACGACCCTTCTGTTGAACAAGCCCTACGGCGTCCTAAGCCAGTTCACCCCAGAACCAGGCAGCCAGTGGAGGTGCTTAGCAGACTTGATCCCAATACCTAGGGTGTATGCGGCAGGCCGCCTAGATGCTGACAGTGAAGGCCTATTGGTTCTCACTGCCCATGGGCGCCTGCAGCATCGACTCACCAATCCCCATTTGAGCCACTGGCGGGTTTATTGGGTGCAAGTAGAAGGTTCTCCTAGTGAAACTCAATTACAAAAACTTGCCTCAGGAGTGATCATTCAGGGAAAGAGAACCCGTCCTGCCCTAGTGAACTGGCTGAAGGGAAAAGCTGCTCCGATCGTGAGAGAGCGTGACCCACCCATCCGTGTGCGACAAAGCATCCCCACTAGCTGGCTTGAATTGAAGTTAAAAGAAGGGAGAAACAGACAGGTTCGACGGATGACAGCAGCAGTGGGGCTGCCAACCCTTCGGTTGATCCGTCATCGCATCGAGCTTATGGATGGTGAGCCACCCCTCAGCATTGAAGGGCTGGATCCTGGCCAATGGAGGCAGGTCTCATCAAGAGAGACCCACCTCCTGCTGTCCCTCCTCAATCGTCCGGCAGCTGACCCACAAGCGTGACGGCGCGAAATTCAATTTCTTCAACCACCTGCCAGGGTTGATCAGAACGATCGGCATAGCTCACCTTCTCAAAGCCCAAAGCACGAAAATCCTCCAGGAAGGCCTCTTCCTGCCAGGCCCCACTAATGCAGCCACTCCAAAGTTCCGGATCCTGCTGAAGAGCAAGGGGTACTGGCTTATCACAGACGATATCGCTAACAGCAAGCCGTCCACCTGGCCGCAAAACCCTGCGAATGTTGGCCAACAGATTCTGACGATCTGCAGGATTCACCAAATTGAGCACACAGTTACTCAACACCACATCAATCGACCGATCGGCAATAAGCGGAGCTCCATCAACCTGAGGGGCTTCAAGCGCTTCGATAGCGCCCTCCACAAAGCGCACATTGGCAAAGCCAATCCGCTCCGCCACAACTGGTGCGGCCTGACGAGCCAGGTTGAGCATCTCAACATTGCGATCCACCCCAATCACGGCACCCGCCGAACCGATCAGCTGGGCACAAATGAAGGCGTTCTTGCCACTGCCACTGCCAAGATCAAGCACAGTGTCACCAGGCTTAACCCAGCGAGTTGGGTCACCGCAGCCGTAATCGCGCTCCACAACTTCACGAGGGATGGCCTGAAGCAGGCTGAGATCGAAAGCCACCGGGGTACACAAACAAGCTTCCTGGGCATGCGCTGCAGCTCCATAGCGCTCCTCTACAGCCTGCGTCTGATCTAACGCATCAGCTCCAGGGTCTGAAGCAGAGGGACTACAGCAGCTACTGCTCATGAAAAAAGCCCTTCAAGAAAGATCAATCCATTGTGGTCGGCAGGGAAAGAATCGGTGGCTAAAACTGCATGACCCAAGGGCATTAGCCCAAGGCCTCCAGCAGCTCATTCACTGTCTTCAGCTGGCCGTAGTAGTAATTGGCCCTAGCCCGGCGCTCAGCATCCTCGAGGCCGTCAAAGGCATCGAATCCAAGGTTGCGCCAAAGCTCATGCCCACAAGCCCGATCGAGCTCCTGAGTAGCCTCACAAGACAAATTGTCTAGTCGGCGCTGCAGGTTTTTAACTTGAACAACAGACATGCCAGCAGGAGCAAAACAGACATGCAAATAGTACAAATAAACCATCCTCGCGCCAGTGTTGGATGGAAGATCCCTTAAAAAGGCAGCTTTTTCCTGCTTTCCTCGTCGAGATCTGCCTCCATCTCACGCAGACGTTTGAGGATCGTGTCGTAGTACTCGGAGATATAACTCTCAAGAGGGGTGGTTTCCGACGGATCCAAGCCAAAGCAGGAATAGGTGTCATCCATCGGTGCATCCAAAGCAATTCCCCCTCCAGTGACCTCTGCAAAAGCAAGCCTTTCAGCCATATTCACTGACTGTTCAAAGAATGAGACCACTCTCTGGCTCAATCCGATCAGAAAAGGTGACACACGAATCACCTTGGCTGTTTTACTGCTGGACTTTTCGCAAAATTGCACAATTTCTTCGGAGGTCCAAGCCTTCGGACCCACGACAGGAAAGCTGCGGCGGATCGTTTCAGGACGCTCCAAAGCAGCCACAGCAAAACGTGCGACGTCTTGGGTATTCATGTATGCAACTGCTGTAGGCGTTTCACTCACCCAAACCGTCTGGTTTTCAAGAACAGGTATGGCGATTTGACCGATCAACCCCTGCATAAAGGCCACACCCTGCAAAATCGTGTAATCGAATGACGAATCTGCCAACAGCCTCTCGGTGCAGAATTTGATGTCCATCAGTGGCACGTTGAGATGCTTCTCAGCTGCCAATAAAGAAAGAAAGACGTAGCGCTTCACTCCTGCTGTCTCGCAAGCCCTCAGCAGATTGAGCTTTCCATCCCAATCGGTTGTGTAGACACTCGCAGAATCATCGGGACGGCTTGTGGCCGCATCAATGACCGCATCGACGCCATCAAGAGCGTAATCAATACTCCCCGGATCAAGCAGATCGCCGCAGGTGAGCTCGCAACCCCACTCCTGCAGGAAAGCCCCTTTACGAGGTTTACGGACCATGCAGCGGACCTGATGGCCAGCATCAATGGCACGACGAGCTATCTGCCGCCCAAGGGTGCCAGTTCCACCAACCACCAGAACCTGCATAGGGCCCTTCAATACAAGCAAGGAGCCTATATCGAGCGACTCCAGTCTGCGAACTTCAGTCCCCCTGAAGCTTCAACAAGAGAGCACCACCTGCAAGACCAACTGGGATCAAGACCCAGAAGACGGCAGCAATCCCGAAAATCTCCGAAGCCATGAATGGGCATGTGAATCACGCACACCATTTAACGCCCTTCCTGACACATCTCGTGGCAAATCCGCAAAAGCTCGGTCACTGTCGCATCGGTTCGTAGTTGTCCTGCCATAACGGCACTGCCGCAAGCCTCATAGCCAGCAGAACGCAAAGCCTTGACCAATGCCAAAACAGACGGCGGGCCAGACAAAGCCAGACGCTTGGCCAGTTCAGCTGTGGACCAGCAAAAGACCGGCAAGCCGATATCAGACTGCAAGCGATGCAACAGCCGAAGTGTGGCGGATGCGATCGGAACGATCGACTGTTCTGCTAACACCAACAAATCGGCCAACACATCTGGCGACTGAAGGGGGCCCAGCCAAAGGGGACCGCTCACCGCCCAGCGACCACCTCCTTGAGAACACATACACTCTGACCATCCCTGCAGGGAAAGCAGTGGTTGGGCAAGCTGAGCACCACAAGCCTCACAGCGAGCTAAAAGCCCAAGCCGGCTCTCCTCACCGGCAGCAAGTCGACGCTTGATCCTTACCGCAACACGAAAAGTACGACCTTCACTAAAGCTGACCAGGGGCTCCAAACCACGCCCTAGCAGCCAAGCATGTCGTGCAAGAACCCCAAGCTGCAGCCTCAAGGCGATCTCCCAGCTGGCTGGATGCACCCGAGCCGCAGCAGCCAAACTGCGAATTGCCCCTGGCCGGTCATGGCCTGTGGGAGAGCGACCATCACTGCTTGCAAGCAGCAACAACCCCTCAGAAGCCAGAACCTGCAACACAGGTTGCAGAAACGCATTCGGACAACCAAAACAATCGAGATCAATCAGATCAAAACGACACTGATCGAGGTAGGCACGGCTCAGCAGGACCTCAGCGGGCTGATGAAAAAGCTTTAGCGAGATTTGCTCTGGGCGCAGAGGGGACAGATTCCTCTCCAAAAGAGAAGCGCGCTCAAGATCGGCATCATTCACCCACAGCTCTGGCAGCGGCTCTACTCCTGACGCCAACAATGAGGGTTTAACAGCCTCCAACCCCCAGCGCAAAGCACGAATACCGCAACCAGCCATAAGGTCCAACCAGCGCAAAGCAGGCGAAAACTTCTCTCTCCTCTGCTGCTGAAAAGCAGCCAATAAAACCGAAAGATCACGGGAAGGGCGAGACGCTGGGCGGAAGAAACCACCTCCTGGCTCCAAAACGACTGAGCCTTCGCGATAGTGGGTGGTGGGTTGGTTCAAGCCGCTTTGTTTGCAACTGACTTCCAGACTGCCGAGCGGGCCATTCAAGAGACAGGTGCTGACTGGGGCGAATCCCATGATTGGTATTGGCAAGGCCTACGTTGTCACTGGCGTGTACTGGGAGCAGAGGATGCACGTCCACTCGTGCTCATCCACGGATTCGGTGCCAGCAGCGCTCATTGGCGACACAATGCTGCACCCCTAAAAGCGGCAGGATTCCGCATCTACAGCCTTGATCTGATCGGTTTTGGAGCCTCAGCCCAGCCAGGACTGAAACAATTTCGACGCCTCGACAATCGACTGTGGGGCAAACAATTAGCAGCCTTTCTTGAGCAGATTGTCCAGGCCAGCCCCTCTCAACAAGCAGTACTAATAGGCAATTCCCTAGGAGCACTAACGGCTCTCACCACAGCCGCATTCCGCCCAGACCTTGTTGGAGCTGTGGTAGCAGCTCCATTAGCGGATCCTGCATTGGTTGAACCATTGAGCTTCCGCCCCACCCGCTGGTGGCGCCGGTTGAAGCACAAGTTGATCACAATCATCTTCCGCCTCTTGCCTCTTGAACTGATTGTTCCTCTCATCGCACGAACGCCACTCCTTAAAGCAGCTCTTCAGATGGGCTACCACCACTCCATCCAGTTAGACCATGAGCTACTACACCTGATTGCCCAACCTGCAAGGCGACCCTCGGCAGCTCGCGCCCTACGAGCGATGTGCGTTGGCATGACACTGCGGCCAGTTGGCTGCACAGCTCCTCGCTTACTAAAACGCCTGGCTAGCAGGCCCGATCGCCCCCCCATATTGCTTCTCTGGGGACGAGAGGACCGTTTTGTGCCATTAAAAATTGGCCATCGACTGCAGCATCAATACCCATGGATCACTCTTTCAGTGCTTGATGAAACAGGCCATTGCCCCCATGACGAATCCACTCAGGCTTTTGATCAAGCCGTGTTCAGCTGGCTGAACCTTAATTTAGGGAATGATCAACAACGGGCATGAAGCACACCCTTTCAGTGCTAGTCGAAGACGAATCCGGAGCTCTAAGCCGGATCGCAGGACTTTTTGCACGCCGTGGTTTCAACATCGACAGCCTTGCGGTGGGCCCAGCCGAAACGCCTGGACAATCTCGACTCACGATGGTTGTAGAGGGAGACGATCATGCCCTTCAACAGATGAGCAAACAGCTCGACAAACTCGTCAACGTCCTGCAGGTGCTTGATCTAACCAGGCAACCTGCAGTCGAACGAGAACTCATGCTGCTCAAAGTTTCCGCACCCGCTCACCAGCGCAGCTCCATTTTCGATCTCGTTCAGGTCTTCCGAGCGAAAGTGGTTGATGTGGCCGATGGCGCGCTTACCCTTGAGGTGGTGGGAGACCCAGGCAAGCTAGTGGCGCTCGAAAGCTTGCTGACCCCTTACGGGATCATCGAAATCGCCCGTACCGGCAAGGTCGCTCTGGTAAGGGCCTCAGGGGTCAACACCGAACTCTTAAAGGTCTCTCCGAGCGGCAGCCGAATACCGGCCTAAGTGATTGGCAATGCATTAAGGGTTTTTATTTCGCCATTACCAGGCTGGCTTTAAAAATACGATCACCCTGCTGAATCGAATCCACCACCTCCAACCCCTTGATCACCCTGCCGAAAACGGCATAACGGCCATCAAGTTCGGGTAAAGGGCGCAAAGCAATGTAAAACTGAGCACTGGCTGAATCCGGCGCCGGAGAACGAGCCATCGCCAAAGCCCCTTTCTTATGAGTCAATTGCAATTGCAGCAACTCTCTGGGGTTGGTGATCAACTTTCCATAGCGAGGCTGGTCATCTGTTTTCAACTTCACTTCAAAGGGAATGAAGCGGGCCTGAGCACTGGCGGGATCGATGAAACTACCCTTCCCGTAATTGGTCTTGAGCGTTTTAGGGTCCTTTGAAGCAGGATCACCACCCTGAACAACAAAGGAAACGGGCTCTTTCACGACCCGATGAAAAACGGTGCCGTTATAGACACCACGTTTAACAAGATCGACAAAATTACCTGCGGTAACAGGAGCAGCATCACCATCCACCTCAAGGGTGATTGCGCCTCGATTTGTACTCATGAGCACATTTGCTTTGCCCTGCAAGCAGGGGCTAGTCAGCGAGGAACAAACCGCCTTGATCGATGCCGTAGTGGACTTGCTGCAGCCAACCAATAAGGGCACACAAAGCAGTATTCCCCAGATGTCTTGACGCCGAATCAAACGCGCAAGAGATGAGAGCAACACAATTCAGAGCCCTTCAAGATTCACGTCAAGAAAACGCGCTAGCTCAGCACCATCCTGTTCTAACTGTGCGAGGGGGAGAGGCTGACCGACGCGGGTAAGAGTGATGTCTCGCCGACCTTGAACCCGCAAGGACAAGCGGCGAAGGGGATTGAAACCATCACGTACCTCAACCTTGACGGCTTTGACATCCTTGAGGGGGAACTCCGCGCTGATCAGCTTGAAATATCCGCGACGGCAAATTTTCACCATCCCGGAAGCCTTGTCAAAGTTGTTGCTACCTGCACCCAAATTGATGTTGATCATCGCCCAGAGATAGCTCGCAAGCAGCAAACCTGCGATGCCATACAGACCCATCACCAAGCCCTGAGGCACGAATAGGAGAGACGAAGGACTGCCGATGGGAAGAAGATCTCGCCCCAAATAACTAGACAGACAGGTCAGTGTGAAGCCAAGGCCGCCGATTGTGACGATGACGGCCAAGAGCTGGTTGGAGAGACGTCGAAAACCGAGAACCGATTGCTCAAGCCGCTCTAGAGAAGCATCTCCGGCCTTAGGGGTTTCCTGGAGATCAGCTGACATGACTACCCAATATGAATCTCCATTCTGGACTGCTACAGCCCACAACGGGCAGATTTGAAGCAAGCCAAAGGAGCAACACCACTACAAGGGGTTTCAGCTCAAGGCAACTCACTCCCAAAGGCCCCTTGGGGATTGTTAAAGTCTTTGGGTATCCCACAGCTTGCGGCAGAACCGCACCGTTTTTTTTTCCCATGACGATCGCTGTAGGACGCGCGCCTCAGCGGGGATGGTTTGACGTCCTCGATGATTGGCTCAAGCGCGACCGCTTCGTTTTTGTTGGCTGGTCCGGCCTTCTCTTGTTCCCTACGGCCTACTTGGCCCTAGGAGGCTGGTTTACCGGCACCACATTCGTTACCTCCTGGTACACCCACGGCATTGCAAGTTCCTATCTGGAAGGCTGCAATTTCCTTAGCGCCGCTGTAAGCACCCCCGCAGATGCGATGGGTCATAGCTTGCTGCTGCTATGGGGCCCTGAAGCTCAGGGTGATTTCGTGCGCTGGTGTCAGCTCGGTGGCCTCTGGACCTTCGTAGCCCTTCACGGCTCCTTCGCTCTGATCGGCTTCATGCTGAGACAGTTCGAGATTGCCCGTTTGGTTGGCATCCGCCCCTACAACGCACTTGCCTTCTCAGGCCCAGTCGTTGTCTTCTTGGCGTGTTTCCTTATTTACCCCCTAGGACAACACAGCTGGTTCTTTGCTCCCTCGTTTGGGGTTGCAGCAATCTTCCGCTTCATTCTCTTCTTGCAGGGCTTCCATAACTGGACTCTGAATCCCTTTCACATGATGGGAGTAGCAGGAATCCTCGGTGGAGCCTTGCTTTGTGGCATCCATGGCGCAACGGTGCAGAACACCTTGTTCGAGGATGGCGCTATGTCAAACACCTTTAAAGGGTTTGATCCCACCCAGGAAGAAGAGACCTATTCAATGGTCACCGCCAACCGTTTCTGGAGCCAGATTTTCGGAATCGCCTTCTCCAACAAACGCTGGCTGCACTTCTTCATGCTGTTCGTGCCTGTCATGGGCATGTGGACGCCTTCAGTTGGCATCGTTGGCTTAGCAGTCAACCTTCGTGCCTACGACTTCGTGTCGCAGGAAGTACGCGCCGCTGAAGACCCCGAATTCGAGACCTTCTACACCAAGAACGTTCTTCTTAACGAAGGTATCCGAGCCTGGATGTCCGTTGCGGACCAACCTCACGAAAACTTTGTATTCCCTGAAGAGGTAATGCCACGTGGAAACGCCCTTTAAATCTTCCATACTGCAGAATGCCGGGGGATACAGCCTTGAATCCACCGGTTATGCATGGTGGGCAGGTAATGCCCGGTTCATCAACCTTTCTGGACGCCTACTTGGCGCCCACGTTGCCCATGCAGGTCTGATGACTTTCTGGGCAGGAGCCATGATCCTGTTCGAAGTCAGTCACTTCACCTTCGACAAGCCAATTTTCGAACAAGGCCTGATCTGCATGCCACATGTGGCAGCGCTTGGTTATGGCGTTGGCACAGGTGGCGAAATCGTAGACATCTACCCGTTCTTCCATTGCGGGGTGATGCACTTAATCATCTCTGCTGTGTTCGGCTTAGGTGGGGTCTATCACGCCTTGGTCGGCCCTGAAAAACTGCAGGATTACAGCTCTCCATTTTTCAGGCTTGATTGGAAAGACAAAAATCAGATGACCAACATTCTTGGTTACAACCTGATTTTTCTAGGCTGGGGAGCTCTTGCTCTTGTCCTCAAGGCCTGCTTCTTTGGCGGCATCTATGACACCTGGGCTCCAGGTGGTGGCGACGTGAGATTAATCACCAGCCCCACACTTGATCCCGGCGTGATCTTTGGATACGTGTTCAGTTCTCCTTGGGGAGGTACCGGTTGGATCACTGGTGTCAACTCAATGGAAGACCTCATTGGCGGCCACATTTACGTTGCTGCTCTTCTATTCGTTGGCGGCCATTTCCACATTGCCACCAAGCCATGGGGATGGGTTCGTAGAGCCTTCATCTGGAACGGAGAGGCCTACCTCAGCTACGCCCTTGCTGGCCTGAGCTGTTGTGGTTTCATTGCCACGGCCTACATATGGTTCAACGTCACCGCCTATCCATCAGAGTTCTACGGTCCATCGAACGCCGAAGCCTCTCAAGCCCAGAGCTTCACCTTCCTTGTTCGTGACCAACGCCTTGGAGCAAATATTGGTACTGCCATGGGGCCAACTGGCCTTGGTAAGTACCTGATGCGTTCTCCCACTGGTGAAATCATCTTTGGTGGAGAAACGATGCGCTTCTGGGACTTCCGTGGTCCGTGGTTAGAACCACTGCGTGGCCCTAACGGCCTGAGCCTTGAAAAGCTTCAGAACGATGTTCAGCCATGGCAAGTACGTCGTGCTGCTGAATACATGACCCACGCCCCCAACGCCTCCATCAATTCAGTAGGTGGAATCATCACCGAGCCCAACTCGGTTAACTTCGTGAACCTTCGCCAGTGGTTAGCTGGTCATGCGTTCTTCCTAGCTTGGTTCACCATCGTGGGGCACTGGTTCCACGCTGGTCGCGCCAGGGCTGTTGCAGCAGGGTTTGAAAAAGGCATCGATCGTAAGACCGAACCAGCCTTGTCAATGCCTGATCTCGACTGATTCTCAACATCAAGCATCGATCTTGTTAATCGGGAAAACCTTCAACCCTCGCCATTGCGGCGAGGGTTTTTTTCTTGCAGCCAAAGCACATCAAAAAAAACAGCGCAACAATCACATGCTCAATAAAGCCTTAAAAGCAACAACTTGCCTCAAAAAAATGCAGCAATGATCAACCTTAACAATTAAAAAATTAGCGCCAAGCTTTCAACAACTCACCATCAGTTAATCCAACTTATTCATTAATAACTAGCAACCAGCGCCGCAACAGGGGCAAACTCAAGCCAATCACATTGCTAAAACAACCCTCAATGCGCTCCACCATCAAGCCACCCTGCCCCTCAAGAGCAAAGCCACCCGCGCATAACAATGGTTCACCAGTAGCCACATAAGCCTCGATCTCAGAATCACTCAAGGCAGCAAACAGCACACGTGTCGTGACTGTTTCGCTGAGGCGCTCACCATTAACACTGAGCAAACAGTGACCGGTATGCAAAAGCCCCCAAGCCCCAGCCATTCGCTGCCAACGGCTACTGGCTTCCACCGCCGTGGCTGGCTTGCCAAACACTGTGCCATCAAACTCCAACACTGAATCGCAGCCAAGCACCGGCATAGCCGCCTTAATTTGTTGATGCACCACCCCAGCCTTCGCCTCCGCTAAATGCTGGACAAGCCGCACTGGATCAAGATGGTGGATAGTCTCTTCATCAACCCCACTCACCATCACTTGATGGGGAATCGCGGCCTGTTGAAGCAGTCGACGGCGGGCTGGAGAAGCCGAGGCAAGCATCAACACAATTACAGCAGCGAGAACAAGTTCTTAGGCTGCCATTAATGGTCGACCTTGCCTCCGTTGCCATGACAAGCGAGATGGAATTGCTTGACATGCGCAGCAAAAAACGTGCTGCCCAAGCCATGCGTTGTCTTCGGTTTGACACCAGGTTTTATACCGATGCCCAAGCAACAGGGCTCAATGCTGAGAGCGTTTGGCAGCAAGCCCGGCAATACTGCTTGCCTGGATGCAGCTGGTTTCAGCGTGCTGATGCTGTTGAAGCCGATTTTCGCTGGTTAATTACCGTTGGTGTGTTGCGCCGTGAAGTCGATGGGCAGGGGTTGACAGCGAAAATCCGTCTAACCCCCTTGGGCCGCCAGCTACTTGAACAGTCACCAGGGTTACCAACACAACGAGCTGGGATTTTCGAAAGACTGCAACACAATCTGCGTCGACTTTGGCCCAGACAATGAGCACCGATGGGATGTCGACCCCCCTGATGGTGTTAGGCACATCCAGTGGAGCTGGTAAATCATTAATGTCGGCCGCTCTCTGCAGGCTGCTGCTTCGGCGAGGCGAAACTCCCATACCCTTCAAAGGGCAAAACATGAGCAACAACGCCTGGGTTGATGAGAGCGGCGGAGAGATGGCCTATTCACAAGCCCTGCAAGCTTGGGCAGCAGGACTCAAGCCCCAATGCGCCATGAACCCTGTGCTGCTCAAACCCCAGGGAAACAGCACCAGTGAAGTCATCCATCTAGGTCAAAGCGTTGGCACGGCGCGTGCCGAGACCTACTACGAGCAATGGTTCCGTCCTGGATGGAGCGTCATCCGTGAGGCGCTAAAAGACCTTCAGTGCTCTTACACCCATGGCCGGCTTGTCTTGGAAGGTGCAGGCAGCCCAGTGGAAGTCAACCTGCAACGGCGAGACCTCACCAACCTGCGATTGGCTCAGTTCCTGCGTGCCCGCTGTTTGCTCGTTGCAGATATCGAACGCGGTGGTGTTTTTGCCCAGATCATTGGAACCCTGTCTTTACTGAAGCCGGTAGAAAAGCAATTGATACGCGGGCTACTCATCAATCGTTTCCGTGGCCGACGCGAACTTTTTGAGGAAGGGCGCGATTGGCTAGAAGCCGAAACCGGTATTCCCGTCATCGGTGTAATGCCATGGCTGGAAGAGCTCTTCCCGCCCGAAGACTCCCTTGATCTACTGGAGAGAAGAAGCAAAAAAAATGATGCCGAGATCGAAATCGCTGTCTTGAAATTGCCATCCCTAAGTAATTTTTCCGATCTCGATCCATTAGAAGCAGAACCCACAGTTCAGCTGCGATGGGTGGAACCCGGCACATTCCTCGGGACACCAGATGCTGTCATCATTCCCGGCAGCAAGCAGACACTGCGCGATCTAAATTCGCTAAACCGCAGTGGTTTAGGGCGTCAGTTGCAAACCTACGCCCAAAGCGGCGGGCATGTGTTTGGCATCTGTGGCGGCATGCAAATGCTTGGGCGAACTCTGGCAGATCCACTAGGTCTGGAAGGCGTCACAACAACAGACCCATCAAGCAGCATGGCAGGACTCAATCTGCTGCCTCTAGATACCGTTTTCAAACGCAGTAAGGCTCTAAAACAATGCCAAAGGATCACCCAGTGGCCAGACAATGCCAAGGTGAAGGGGTTTGAATTACACCATGGCAATAGCCAACTCATTCAAGGGAGCCATGAGTCTGTCCTACCTATGGCTGACGATCCCTCAATGGGTTGGGTCAGTAAAAATGAGAGCTGCGGCCAAGTCGCGGGAACTTACCTGCACGGGATTTTCGAGAATGGTCGCTGGCGAAGGCTGTGGCTCAATCTGATAAGGAAGCAAAAGGGCTTAGCAGACTTGCCGACCGATATATCCCACCATGAGCAACAAAGAGAACAACTACTCAATCGTCTCGCCGATGTTTTCGAAGAACATGTCAACATCAACCCACTGCTGGGAACATGACGATCTCTAAGATTGAGATTCAGTGGCCCAATGGCACAAGCTCCCTTACAGAACCAGGGCTTGATTGGCTCCAGGTTGCTCGAGACGCAGGGATCATCATTCCCACAGGTTGCTTACAAGGGAGCTGTGGTGCTTGTGAGATTGAAGTAAATGGAGAAGTGGTGCGAGCCTGCATCGCCATCGTTCCCAGAGCGAAGTCATGCCAACTCAAGGTGGAGTTCGCCGATGATCCTTTCTGGTGATCTATCGCAGAGCTATCAATCCTTTTAAATAACATTTGCCTTACAGCTTTTGCAGGAAGCAACGGGGGGTTAGCACTGATGACTTTCTCCGCTGAGAAACAAATGCCGCGACTAATAGCCGGCGAGCAGCCATCAATGCCTGCTCTACTGATTATTTCTGATGCAAGCCAATTCCTACTCATGGTTTTTTGCCTAGAGAAAGCCTGGCTTGGTGGCCACTTTGAAAGCAATTCTCTCTAGTTGTGACATCGGCATTGCCTACATCGACTCCTGCCATGTCTAGGCCTCCAAGCTTGCTGGCATGGCGACGTTGTAGGAGGCATCCCCTCAAGCCTGCTTAAGCCAACTCTTGTCGGATTGAATACTTGGTAAACACTTTTACAAGGGCATCGAGCAGCCGCTCTACTTTTGAGCCTGCTGATCAGCAAGCTGCGCTGTACATAGCTTCTCCTTCCTCAAGCATCTCTTGATGACTCTGATTCCATGAAAGATCAACAGCTCGCTAAAGTGATTGCAACAAACAAAAGAACGTACTTCCTGGAGTAGACGCCTCAGCGCATGTGGTTAATTGCTTTAGAGCAAAATATACCAACATTAGCCTCGACAACTTTGCACATTTATGGGTCACCAAACCAGCTGAGAAGCTTGCGAATCGATACCTTAAAGAGGTAGGTGAATCCGAAGATATTGCCCACTGCCTCAGGCATCGATTTTTTCTAGAAAAGCTTCGAGAGTTTCACATTCAAGCAACAAATAGAGTGTTTATCAATATTGGCGCCGGGTTCACCAATTACCCCTATCTAATCAACACTCCCATAGCATCCTGCGAAGTAGACAAGCCCAACCTGATCAAGTCAAAGCAGCAAAGAATACAGAAGCTTCAATCCTCTCAGCAGCTCCCAGAAAGAGACATCCTATTCCTCTGTACAACAGACCTCAATAACAGCAGCGAAAACAAAAAACTATTCGACTCATTAAGCCAATGGATAGGGTCACGCCAATCATTTATTCTCATGGAAGGGCTTTTATACTGGCTTTCGCAAGACTCAGTCAATTCACTTTTTAAACATCTACAGCAAACACAAATAGCCGGAAGCCTTCTCGCACTGAATGCATTCAAGCCAAGCGAAACTTCTAAGGCAATGTTTCAAAGGCTAAGGAAATTCAGCGAGAAAGGCTACGGGATAGGACACTTTTCTCCCAATACACTCAGCGAAACATTCCACGAGAATCTCTTAGGCTACAAATTGATCGATCAAGCAAATTACATCGGCCTCTCAAAGCAACTTGACGAAGTCAAAGAGCTTGTCGACAAAGACTCAGTCCTAGAAGAGGATTGCTATTTGTTACGTAAGCTATAGAGTGAAGCAGGAAAAGATAATCAGTTTTATATGTAATAAACAGGCAAGAGCGTGAGAAGTGAAGGGTTTAACCCTCAAACTCACGGCGCGGGGAACTAACACCAGCTGATTGCACACCCTTAATGTAAGCGAGCATCGTATCAGCATCAGAGACCTCAAACGGGTCACCATCAGCATTATCACTAAAGCCAGGCTCAACAAACATCTTTTCAATATTGCAATCATTCACTAGCATCGAATAGCGCCAGGAACGCAAACCAAAGCCTAGGTTCGATTTCTCAACAAGCATGCCCATTTTACGAGTGAACTCTCCATTCCCATCAGGGAGCATAAAGATATTCTTGGTACCCAAATGCTTGCTCCACTGGAACATTACAAAAGCATCATTCACTGAAAGACAGACAATCTGATCAACACCTTGGGCAACAAGTTCTGCATGCAACTCCTCATAACGTGGCAAATGATTGGATGAGCACGTAGGTGTAAAAGCTCCTGGCAGGGCTAACACCACCACCTTGCGCCCCTTAAAGATTTCAGCACTAGTCAGGTCTTGCCAGCGGAATGGATTAGACCCGGGCACAGATTCATCGCGCACGCGAGTCTTGAAGGTGACATCTGGAACGCTTTGAGGGAAAGGCATTGCAAGGCTGATGTTGATGCAAACAAAATCTCATACACCTCATCTAATCTTGTCAAATAATCAAATCGTTGAAACCTATCGCCGACGGCGTGAATCGATCTGCAGCAGATCTCTCACACGCCGAACCTGACTAGCCAACTGAGGATCACTGGACAACCTTTTCTCCACTTGCTCGATGGCATACATCACTGTGGTGTGGTCCTTTCCCCCAAAAGTCTCACCGATGCGAGGCAAGCTCAAATCCGTGCCCTGACGCATCAGGTACATGCCCACCTGCCGAGCATGGCTAACGGCCCGCCTTCGACTGCTGCTACGCATGTCTTGAGGAGTCACGTCAAAAACCTCAGAGACCTTATCAATCACTTGTTGTGGGGTAACGTCCACACCTTGACCATTAGGGTCAAGCATTGGCGCTACCGATTCAACTGTCATCGGCAGCCCCGTGATCGAAGCAAAGGCAACTGCCCTGGTCAAAGCCCCCTCAAGTTCACGGATATTGGAGGTGAAGCGCCCAGCGATGTACTGAATTAAATCGCGAGGCAGCATCATGCGTTCCTGTTCCGCCTTCTTCTGCAAAATTGCCATGCGAGTCTCAAGGTCAGGCGACTGAATATCAGCGATCAAGCCCATAGAGAATCGAGAGATTAGGCGTTCTTGAAGCTTTGGAATCTGACTTGGAGGTCTATCACTAGCGATCACAATCTGCCTACCTGCTTCATGGAGAGCATTAAAGGTATGAAAGAACTCTTCCTGGGTGTATTCCTTGCCTTCAATAAACTGAATATCGTCAACCAAAATCAAATCAGTGGCCCGATATCGATCTCGGAAAGCTTGCATACCATCCTTCCGAATAGCTTGAATTAAGTCATTCGTGAAGGTCTCTGTAGAAACATAAGCCACCTTTGCTTCGGGATTGATCTCAAGCCTGTAGTGACCAATAGCCTGCATCAGATGAGTCTTGCCCAGGCCAACACCGCCGCAAATGAACAAAGGATTGAACTCTCGCCCAGGAGCTTCTGCAACGGCTAGCGCAGCAGCATGGGCCATGCGACTATTCGGCCCCACGACGAACCGATTGAAGACATAGCGCAGGTTCAGGCCTGGAAGAATCCGCCGAGGGCCACTAGAAGGGGCTACAGAGGCAGTGGTTGTTTCTGCAGTAGGCAAAGGTGAAGGGATGGGCGCCGATGTCATTGGTGGCAACACCCTCTCAGCAGAGTCTTCCTCCTGAGCCTGAACGGACACCCTCACTGACTGGCCGTAAATCTTCGCCGCAGCCGCCTCGATTGTCTGAACGTAATTCTTGCGAAGCCAGTTACTTGCAAAGCTATTTGGAGCAATCAGAGTCAACTCCCCGTCACGAAAACCACTACAAATGGCAGGACGAATCCATGTCTCAAACGTAGGTTTGCTGAGATTGTGCTGAAGGGCCTGCTGCACCTTGGACCACAGCTCATTGCCCGTTAGCACCACATCCTTTCCTCTGCGATGGCTGAATCTACGCAACTTCTATCGAGCAAGCCGTCTTTAATAAGACCCTGATGTTCTCGTTCCCTGGCACCTGCGTTTGTCATGACCCTTGCCCTATCTGCCCACAGGCTGCATCCGCTCAAATGGCTTGGCTTGATCCTCATCAGCATCAACCTAAGTGGCTGCAACGAAGGGTTACGTCAACGTATCGGCATTGGTTCTAAGACAAGCCCAGACAACACCCCTGTCGTCAGTGATCCACCCAAGTCAGCGCCTCTGCAGCCTGGCACCAATGTGATCGTGATTGCGGTGGAACAAGTTGGTCCGGCAGTGGTGCGCATCGACACGGTGAAACGGATCGCAAACCCCCTTGGCAACTTTTTCGGCGGCGGACCTCCCATCCAACGGCAAGCCGGCCAAGGGTCAGGTTTCATCACACGCTCTGACGGGCTGATCTTCACCAATGCTCATGTGGTTGATGGGGCAGAACAGGTATCAGTAACCCTTCCAGATGGACGCAATTACAGCGGCAAAGTGCTTGGTGGTGATCCCCTTACAGATGTCGCCGTGGTCAAAGTCGTAGCGAAAAAACTTCCCGTAGCCCCCCTCGGCAATTCCAACAACATCAAGCCTGGGCAATGGGCAATCGCGATCGGCAATCCTCTTGGACTCAACAACACCGTTACTGCAGGCATCATCAGCTCCGTCGACCGCACCAACGCCTTAGGGGGGGGGCAACGAGTTCCTTACATCCAAACGGACGCCGCCGTAAACCCTGGCAATAGCGGAGGACCACTCATCAATGCCTCAGGACAGGTGATCGGAATCAATACTGCCATCAAAGTTGCGCCGGGAGGCGGGCTGAGTTTTGCAGTACCGATCAACCTGGCCAAACGAATTGCCCAACAAATCGTGGGGAGAGGGCAAGCTTCTCATCCCTATATCGGGGTAAGGCTGCAGAGCCTTACCCCCCAGCTAGCCAAAGAAATCAACGCAACAGGAGGGGCATGCCAAGTGCCTGAAGTTAATGCGGTTCTCGTTGTTGAAGTGATGTCTCGCAGCCCTGCAGACAAAGCCGGCGTGCGCCAATGCGACTTAATTCGTGAAGTCAATGGTGAGGTCGTCCGCGACCCTTCACAAGTACAACTTGCCGTTGATCGTGGGGAGGTTGGCAAGCCCATGCCGCTCACCCTTGAACGAAACAACAAGACGATCGAATTAATCGTGAAACCAGCAGAGCTACCCCGGCAGGGGTGAAGTGAAATGGCAAAACCCGCGCTGGTTGTGATGGCCCGCTGGCCGGCAGCAGGCAGATGCAAACGAAGACTGGCCACCAATCTTGGAATAGTGCGTGCAGCATCTATCCAGGCCAGGCTGAGCAAACACACTCTGTGCGTGGCAAATAATCTTGCCAATAGAGGTCTGGTCGAGCTGCAATTCGCGATCACTGGCCTCGCTCCCAAGGCAAGTAAGCGATGGGGGCTTGATCAGGGTGTGATCACAGTGGAGCCTCAAGGCAAGGGAAGCCTGGGTGAACGGATGCGCCGACAGGTTTTGCGAGCGCAGCAACGACACCATCCACAAATCAGCACAGGTCGCACCACACTGCTGATCGGCACGGATCTGCCAAATCTCTGTGATCGGGATCTGCTTCAGGCCCTAGAGGCTTTGCAAGAGCATGAATTCGTGCTTGGACCCGCTACTGATGGGGGGTACTGGTTACTTGGACTCTCAGGGCGCTTGGTAAAGCCCGTGACACGCTGGCCCTTCTGCGGCATTCCTTGGGGGAGCAATCAAGTGAAGCAAGTCACACTGCAGAAAGCAGCGGATGCAGGCGTGATGCCTTGCTTACTTCGTCAACAAAACGATCTCGATTGCCTTGAAGATCTTTCACCATGGCAAGCCTGCGGGGAAGGATTGATATGACAAGGATATGAACCAGAAGCAACTCGATTAAGGCTAGAAAAATGAGTTTAGAGAGAACAAGATAACCTCTTTCAAAAGGGAAGCAGTGCCGCTCAAAACTTCTCATCAGTGAGCAACATCACAGCTCTAAGTGAGGTGGGTCATCAACTCAGCCAAAGAATTGAGAGATGGTGTATTCACCGAGGAAGAAATCCCTCCCCACAACCTCAAAGCAATGAACTTCAAAACACTTCTCCAAAATGGCCTCCAGCAAGAGAATGCCCCCTGGGAAAAGGTTAGAGGGTTACTGGTCAGCAATAGGTTAAGGGAAGGATCATTTGAACATGATCAAATTCCACAATCTTTAGAGACAGGGCTAAATACGCTTAACCCAAAAGCTGTAGATCCAAATTCCCTTGATAGATTAAATCCGAAAGCTGTCGAGCCCAATCCAGATTACAACACAGTCAGTTCAAAATTCCCTACCCTAAAGCCATTCGGTCATGATGCTCAAAACGGCCCGATTGGGAATGAGGTTCTAGACCCCAGAGATCAAGATGGTTTAAGTCCTGAAGTCCTGATTCCCAATGATCTAATCCTTGACGAAATGAACATCGATGAACTTCTCAACGACATCGAAGGGAATGAACAGTTGATTAACGAGATCATCCAAGGTGGTACACATAATGAGGATCAAGACACTACTGAAAATAATGGAGGGGGTGGCGATGATGATTGGGGTGGTGATGATGACTATTCCAACAATGGCAACACCAATCCTGGCTCAGAAGCTAACTGGACTCCAGAAGAAGGGGAAGATTTTTGGAACGAAGGCGGTGAAGGGTTCGGTCCCCATCCGAATCACATCCCAACAGAAGATAATGGCGCTGGTGGTGATGATGACGGGGATGAAGAGGATGAAGGGGGTGAAGGGGGTGAAGGGGTTGAAGGGGGTGAAGGGGGTGAAGGGGGTGGAATCATGTCCACTGGAAATGAAGCTGGTTCACCACCATGGGGCAATCATCTTGATGATATAACAGGACAAGAAGATGTCATGCCTGAAGTTTCAACTATGGAGATCCCATTATATGATTTCACTAACCACCTTCAAAAGAGTGGCCAAACTATCAACCGAAGCCCAGAATTCCTTACAAAGGATGGTGTTATCAACCATGATTATACGTCTGTCACTATTAAATCGGCTTTTGCTGATAATGGTGAATTTATAATCGAGGCGATCCCCTCAGTTGGAGAAACCTATAGAGCAAAAGGCCTCTTCCCCTGCCCGACAATTCCTCACATTCAAGCCAAAAACTTTTCAGAGCTGATACCAACAATCGCGATGACCACCATTCAAGACATCTGACAGGAGAAGCCAAACCAATGAGTTTTTACTAAATACAAAAACTTGCAAAGTCAGCGAACCGAACCGTCGATCAAGTACTACCACATCAATCAAATTCAATTAAACCAGTCCAAAGCCCCGCTCCAAGGCGGGGCTTTTTATGCGCTTCAACAAAGGTTAAAACTACTCTTGCTTAAATTTGACAAACATACAGCTCAAAAGGCTACGCGAAGAGGCCTACATCTTTTTTCAAATTTTTCACGCCAAAGTTTCACGTCATTGCATGACAATATCCAAGGTACAACTATTGACCCTCTTCAATGTTTAATTAGCCAAAGCATGCTCTCTAATCCGTTTAGTGTACCACTCTAGTCACTCTTTTTTCTCAAGTAAATGTACTCTGCAAACATGCAATACCAATTTCCCTAAGAAGAGCCCCCCCATATCCCTTATTGGATCTCGCCATTCAGTTGCTTAAACAACAAGCCAATCAACCATATTTATCGTGATCCTCTAAGCCAATCCAATCAGGCAGTTCTCTGCAACATCAAACATGAGCGAAGTGCCCAGCCTCAGCGTGATTGTGCCGAGCCTCAATGAATCCAGCCGTCTACCACTGCTGTTGGCCGATCTCCAACGCTGGCCGACACCCCTTGACCTTTGGATCGTTGATGCTGGCAGCTGTGATGGCACAGAACTCGTTGCCCAACTCTCAGGAGCTCAAGTACTGCAAGTAGCCAATCCCAATCGGGGTGCTCAGCTCAGTCATGGAGCCTGCCATGCAAAAGGAACTTGGTTGATGTTCCTGCATGCCGACAGCCGCCTCCCGCCCCAATGGCCCGCTGTCGTTGAAGCA
Source organism: Prochlorococcus sp. MIT 1303 (assembly GCF_001631965.1). Lineage (NCBI taxonomy): Bacteria > Bacillati > Cyanobacteriota > Cyanophyceae > Synechococcales > Prochlorococcaceae > Prochlorococcus > Prochlorococcus sp. MIT 1303. The sequence goes on along the minus strand of NZ_LVHK01000032.1, from coordinate 37,353 downwards.
GTGATTACTCAGCCAGCAAGAGACCTGAATGCTTGGTTTTTCGACTACAAAATCCAAGGGAGGGGAACAAAACTGCGTCTATTGGAACTAGCGGTGGCCCTTCGCAGTTATTGGCTACAAAGGCCCTATGGCGATCAAGGCTTGCTCATCAGCAAAAGGCTATACCAACACATCGGGGGATACAAACCCATCCCTTTGATGGAAGATCTCGATTTGGTGCAGCGACTCTCTTGCCAAGTCAGGTTACTAAGCCTGGGATTACCCCTTTACACCGATGGCCGCCGTTTGCAACGGCTAGGTCTACTGAATCAAGCCTGGCAAAACGCCCAATTGCGTAGACGCTGGCACAGAGGAGAGGCAGCCAAGCAGCTGTCAAAGGACTATTACCGATAATCCTTAGGCATACCAGAAAGCACATTTGTGGCCATCAGGCTCCAGCGTCCAACCCTGTCGCTCATAGAAATCGACAACACCTGGATCAGCAAAGAGCGTGACTCGTTTGACACCCATCTCCTTAAGAGATGCAAGGGTGTAATCCATTAGATGCTTACCCAATCCCACCCCCTGATAAATGGGATGAATCGCTACATCCCACACTGTGGCTTCAAGAACTCCATCACCTGTACATCGAGCAAAACCAATCAAACGAGGCAACAGGGGATCATGGCGCCAAAGACCCACTTTCAAGAGAGTGTGATCAAGTGCAAGACGCACTCGACGCATCGGACGGCGACTCCAACCCACAGCCTCCAGCAATTGTTCAAGCTCAACAAGATCGAATGAACGGTTTTGACTGAAGACAAGGTTGATCTGCTCATTAGAAGACGGGCACTCTCGTGCTCCATGCCCATAGGCCTGCTCAAGCACCTCCGGCGTTAGCGAACAGGAGCTGATCACACAGCAGTGCTCAACTGTCTTGATCCTGCTTCACCAGCGCCCATAGCCATTAAGCGTGAAGCTGAAATCAAGATCCAATCGCTGAAAGCAAAAACTAAATTCAAAGTTTCGCCAGTCCCCTTTCCTGTAGTTCCGCTAACTGAGAATAAAGGCCTCCCTTAGCACGAAGCTCAAGGTGGGTTCCCTGCTCAATCAGCTTGCCCCGCCGAAGCACCATGATTCGATCGGCTGCTTCCACAGTGGCCAGGCGATGGGCAATAACAACCGCGGTGCGACGTTCAAGCAAGCGATCTAGATCCCTTTGCAATGTTGCTTCCGTAGAAGGGTCCATGAAAGCGGTCGCCTCATCCATAACCAGCACAGTGGGGTTGCGAATGGCCACCCTTGCAACTGCTAAGAGCTGTCTCTCTCCCGATGACAAATTGCCGCCACGCTCCCTGAGCTCAGTCTCCAAGCCGTTGGGTAGCCGATTGAGCAAAGGGTCAAGACCAAGATCTCGACAGATCGCCCGCAAACGGTCATCCTCAATCGAGGAATCCAATCGGAGGTTATCTGCAACATTGCCGCTAAATAGAAAGGTGTCCTGAAGCACAACCCCCAGTTGTTTGCGTAGCCGCCAAAGAGGAATTGTTTTGATGTCAACACCATCAAGCATGATCCGCCCGACTTGAGGCTCGTAAAGACGACACAGCAAGCGGATCAGGGTCGTCTTGCCTGAACCGGTTGGTCCTACCAGGGCAACATGTTCACCAGCAGAAATGCGAAAACTAAGGTCCTGGAGAATCGGCTCGTCCGGCCGATAGGCAAAGCTCACTCCCTCAAACACCACCTCACCACAAGCAGCAGAAGCCGAGGGCCTAACAACGCTGGGTTCGTCTTTAACAGGCTTGGCATCGACAATGTCAAGGGGCTGCTCTAGCAACTCGCCAATCCGTTCAACAGCAGTCAGTCCCCCCTGAATCTGAGTGAAGCGATCAGCAAGTTGACGCAAGGGATCAAACAAACGCTGGGAATAAAGGATGAACGTTGTCAAGGTGCCAAGGCCCATTGTCTCGGCAGTTACCATCCATCCCCCAAGCGCCAGCACCGCAGCCACGGCTGCCAGGGCCACCCATTCAATAAAAGCTGAAATGCTGCTGTCATAAAAGATCGTTCCATTCACGGCTTGCCTGTAGGCCGAGCCAGTGCGATCAAATAGCTGCCCATTAACCGTTTCTCGACGAAACATCTGGACAACCTCAAGCCCCTGAAGGTTTTCCTGAAAATCGGCATTGAGCTGAGAGAGTTCCTCCCTCACGCGGTAATTGGCTTTCCGGTATCGGCGTTGCAACCAAAGGATCACCAAGGTGACCGGTACCTGCGTCACCAGCAACACCCCCCCCAGCCGCCAATCAATCAAAATCATGGTGACTGCAATCACCACAAGGCTGACGAGGTCGCCCAAAACTCCCACTGCCCCACTGCCAAAAACCTCAGACAGTGCATTCACATCACTGGTCAGCCGAGTCAACAACTTGCCCACAGGCATTCGATCGTGAAAGCGCAGCGAAAGGGCCATGGCGTGGCCAAACAGATCGTTACGAATACGCGCCGTAAGCCGTTGCCCTAAGGCCTCGATATTGAAAGACTGAAAGCCCTGCAGACCCAAGCGCAGAAGCACAGAAATCAGCAGAATCCCCACCAAAAGTCTGATTGCTGAACTCACTGGCAGATCACTGAGCCAAGGGAAGGTTGACTCTTGCTTCAAAACACTGATTGCCTGACCAACTAAGAGGGGTTGAATCGCACCAGCTAGAGCTAGCGGCACCAAGAGGGACAGGACCATCCATAGACGCCGACGGTCCTCACGGAGATAACGCCCAAGGCGCCGAACCCGCTGAAAATCAGTAACAGCCATCAAGCTGGATTTTTAGGTAATGATTCCTGAATGCGCATAGCCTCCACAATCAACTGAAGATCTCCACGGTCCAACCTCAAGGCCAATGGATGACCAATCAAGCGAGCCGAAGACTGAAATAGCTCCTCAATGGCCACTAATCCATTGTCGCGAAGGGTACGGCCTGTCGCGACCAGATCGACAATCGCTTCAGCAATGCCTGTTAAAGGGCCAAGTTCTACCGAACCGGTCAGGTGAACAAGCTCTACAGGCAGATCGAGAGCATCGAAAAATTCTCGAGCACAATGGGTAAACTTGCTAGCAACTCGACAATGGGGAGGCAGATCAGCTGCGTGCTGATAGCCACTACTGGCCTTCACTGCCACAGCCATACGGCAGCCCCCGAAGCCAAGATCAACCAACTGGGCAACGGGCATCTGATGCTCCCGCAGCACGTCGTAACCAACAACTCCCAACTGGGCCTGACCATAGGCAACATAAACGGGCACATCCCCGTTGCGCACCAACAGTGCCCGGGCCCGGCCACAATGGGAAGGCACCATTAACTGACGATTGCCTGGATCAAGTACAGCTGAAAAATCCAACCCAGCAGATTGAAAACGAGCAACCGAATCATTCAGCAAAGCTCCTTTTGCAAGCGCGACAGTGATCATGGAGCGATGCGTCGACCTGGACTTTAACGATGGAGGCAACCTCAACAGCTGCGACTAGCGATAAACAACGTTCATCGATCCATGCCCTTCCTGTTCTTCAGGACAACATCATCTGGATCTGGATTAAAGGCGACCAAGCTGTCGTTGTGGATCCAGCAATCGCAGAACCAGTCAAGACATGGCTGCAAACTCGAAAGCTCTCACTCGCAGCAGTACTTCAGACCCATCACCATGCTGATCACATTGGTGGCACCCTTGAGCTGCTTAGGGACTGGCCTAACGCAGCCGTGGTAGCAGCCGCTGACGACCGTGATCGCATTCCGTTCCAGACGATCTCCGTTCGTGATAGAGACAAGATTTCTCTTCTAAACAGCAGTGTTGAGGTGCTCGCCGTTGCGGGTCATACCAGAGCACACATTGCTTATTACCTGCCCACAAACAAGGAAGATCGTGAAGATCCAGCAGTGTTCTGTGGTGACACCCTTTTCGGAGCTGGATGTGGCCGACTGTTTGAAGGAACTGCCGAAGACATGTTCAAGGCTCTTCAACGTCTCTGTTGCCTGCCAGCGAAGACCCGTGTGTATTGCGCTCACGAATACACCGAAGCAAATCTGCGCTGGGCCTCCGCCCTGCATCCAGAAGATATTGCTATCAGCGAACGACTGGTAGACGTTTCAAGTCGCCGCCAGAGGGGTGCCCTGAGCCTGCCTAGCAGCATTTCAGAAGAACAACGTACCAACCTCTTCGTGCGTGCTCAGAACAGCAAAGAGCTAGCGGAACTTCGCCAACACAAGGATCAATGGCGAAACTAAGCACAAATATCTGACGCAACAAGATCAAAATGGCCTGCCCGGGCAAAACTGTTCAGCAACAAGGCAGTCCTGTTCTCTTGGAACAGGACCAACAGCCAGTGAAATTGCAATCCATGGAGATCAAGGCCGCTCGAACATGAACGAAGCGGCCTCACTCCCAGAGGATTTTCAACAGAAACAAAAGCTGACAGCGATGATGCACCATTGATGCTCAGAGCAGACCATGAACGCCCCTTCTGTGCAAGCAATCACAACAGCATCAGCTCCAGCACCAGTCGGCCCCTATAACCAGGCCGTACTAGCAGGAGGATGGCTGTACTGCTCTGGTCAAATTGCCCTTGATCCAACCAACGGGGTGATGGTTGGGCAAGGTGATGTGGAAGCTGAAACCCGCCAGGTCCTAAGCAATCTGATGGCTGTGCTCACAGCAGCCGGTGCTGAGCCAAGGCAAGTGATTCGTACCACGGTTTACCTCACGGATCTAGCGGACTTTCAGAGAGTTAATGCTCTCTATGGCGAGATCTTCGGGGATGGCATCAGCCCAGCAAGAGCATGTGTTCAAGTAGCTGCCCTCCCAAAAGGTGGTCGAGTGGAAATCGATTGCGTTGCTTGGCTCGGCTGAAAACAACCAGTGGAGACGTGAAGCGCTTTGATCAAGCGTGTAGCGACTCAAGAAAATCTTGTCCCTGTCCTCTTATCGCTGACCTAGCAGGAGTTCTTCGATCCGATCAACCCTAATCACTTTGATTGACAGCGGAAGTGGGGTTACTGCTAACTCCTGTGACTTTCCCTAGCGTTGAAAGGGGAAAAAACGATTGGCGGAACCTAAAAGCAAAAGCCGAATCCGCCAAGACGGACAGTCCGCTGAGTAGTCTGAAGATTGCATAGGTTTAGAGGCGTACTGCGAGAAACCATGGCCGAAGCCAAGTTGACCATTGGCGAACTCGAGGCGGGTTATCCCCTTTACTGCAAGGCCCTAAGGCGACTGCTGCAGGAAGGTCGTAGCACCCAAGAGATAGAGCGCACAGTGTGTTGGAGCCATCTTGAGACCCTCAATCGTTGCCTCCCCAGCCGTTACAAGGCACCGTCTTACTTGCTTGTGCTGATCAGACGGGATCTGGAACAACCAAAGTAGAGCATGGTTTTCATCCAAAACATCCAAAAAGCTATCTTCAATCCTCATTCAGACGATTCCATAAGCGGTTGAGTCGGATGTCGACCTTCCACCTCCCCTTGGAATACACGACTTGCCAAGATATCAGCAGATTCGATCGTCATCAGTTCATCACGACTGAGCTGTTCTCCCATGCGCGCAAACAATCGATTCGCCTGCCTCAAACGGGTACGGTCCAAAGCATTGCGAATTGAACGAGCATTAGCAAAGAAAGGAAGATGACGGCGACGTTCGATGTAATCCTCGAAAACGCCCTCAGCTTCATCGCCAAAGTAATAGTTCTGCTGGACCAGGAATAACTGAGCGATAGCCATCAACTCCTGATTGCTGTAATCCGGAAAATCAATATGGTGAGCAACCCTCGAAGAAAGGCCCGGATTAGATTGATAGAAAGCATCCATCTTATCTTTATAACCAGCAAAAATAACAACAAAATCACCTCGCCGGCTCTCCATATCCTGTAGCAATATTTCGATTGCTTCTGCTCCATAATCTCTTTCATTACCTGGTTTATAAAGGTAATATGCCTCATCTATAAACAACACACCTCCCTGTGCACGTTTAATCATCTCCCGAGTTTTTGGTGCCGTGTGGCCAACGTACTGACCAACTAAGTCGTCACGGGTGACAGTTACAACATGTCCTTTGCGCAGGTATCCAAGGCGATGAAGAATCTGAGAAATTCTGATTGCAACAGTTGTCTTTCCAGTGCCAGGTCGTCCAGTAAAAGACATATGAAGGCTTGGCATCGTGCTAGCAAGATCGAGATCTTTTCTGGCCCGATCAACTAACAACAAAGCGGCAATTTCTCGAATCCTCGTCTTCACCGGCCTCAAGCCAATCAGCTCGCAATCCAACTGATCTAGTACCTCTCCAACTCCGGAATCGGCATAAGCCAAAGAGAGATCAATTGAGGAGTCCATCTATCTCAGCTGCAAATTTATAATCATCATCATTTAACTCAACCTCTTCTTCTTCATCCTCCGGCCGCAAAGTGATATTGACATAGGTACGTCCAAAACTTATATCAGGGAAGCGCTTTGCGGCTTCAGTGTGCTCGCCAAGACGGTCTAAAAAATCCCTGGTTTCTGCATAGGTTTCGAATTCAAATCGCCGTTCGAGTCGTATGGGACGAGAGCGCTTCTGCCATTGATTCATCACAACAGTGGGGAGATGGATTGTTCGAAGTTAAAGAATAACCTTAATGCTTGTTATCAAAGTTGATCAAACCAGATTTCTGAATAACTTCGCCACAGAAGAAACCCGCAAATTAGAAAGCTAAAAATTAGGGTGTACCCAACTTAGCTGCGGCGCTTCGCATGCGTGGGTCTTAATGCTGGCTCAACTTCCTGATGAGGACGAGCAATAATATGGGCTGCAACAAGTCCATCACCAACCCGCTCACAGGCATCTGCACCAGCACGAACAGCTGCATTCACAGCTCCTGTTTCGCCACGCACCATCACAGTGACATAACCACCACCGACATATTCCCTAGAGATGAGATTAACCTCAGCAGCTTTAGTCATTGCATCAGCCGCTTCAATGGCAGGAACCATGCCACGAGTTTCAATCATTCCGAGTGCAATCCCCTGAACAAAAGAAGGCACGGAGGAAGAGGCGGGTGGCTTGATAGCACCACCAGACGAAGAGCCACTGCCACTGGAACCCGCAGCACCCCTTGATGCAGACCCCGCTGACGTTGCTCTACTGGCGGAAGTACGAGCTGTAGCAGCACTTCTGCTCGTAGTCGACTTTGAACTTGCTGAAGACGATGTTGAAGCAGAAACATCCACAGTTTGTGTTGCCTTGCCAGGAAGAACTTTTTTGGCAACTTCAGAGCCAGCAGGTTTCGCTGTCGTCAACGAGGGGCTGTCTGAAGAACTAGAGGAAGAAGGTTTTGGCATGGATAAAAAGTTTAAGAAGAAGAGCAGAGATGGATCAAATCCGAATCATTTATTACCTATCCATCAGGCAACCAGTAATCAATAATTCCTCCAATTGTCAGATCTGTTTGAGTGTTGGGATCTGGACATGCAAAACGTGCAGCTGATCCACTGGAGGTAAACACCCAATTGCCCTCTCGAGCACCAACAGGGTCAACAGCCACCAACTGCTTACCGGCATTATTACGCAAGATGCGCAGATGCATATGACCGAGACCGTCAACCCTTTGCGTACAAACCAAGCGGCCCATCACCTGCATGATTTCCATCAAGCTGAGCCCCCTGAAACTGGCTTCGGGGCGTCTGGATCCCAATGATCAATAATACCTACAATCGTAAGATCACTCGGATAAGATTTACTTCCTGCCGCCTCTCTCGCAGCTGAGCTGCCAACACAAATCACCCAATCATCTGGCTTACAACCCACAGCATCAACTGCAACCTTCTTGGAACTTCCATCGAGAACAACTTGAAGGTGTTTGTGTTCGAATCCCGGGATTCGATTGGTGGAAACAAGCGGCTTAAGAACCTTGCAGATCAACATGTCAGTGTGCCTCCTGATGAATGGGCTCCAAGGAGGAACCAACGACCTCTGAAGTGTCTTTTTTATCGCGATCACGAATGGTCAAGAATGTATGAAGAAGACCCTGATCGAAAAGATCTGAATAACGCTCAGCAATAGCTTGATTTACGCGATAGCAATCAGTGACAGCCCGATCCCTTGCCCCTGGGACTTGGCCAGAATAATCAAAACGAACAACAACAGGAATTGGTAGATCTCGAGAAACATTCAACCCTTTAAAAATTTTCACTCCTACATCTAAATCTGGGGCACCTACTTCGACAGTATCCAAATGGGCGAAATAAGTTAGGTTGCGAAGATGCACTTCCTTAAAACCTATTCCAACTCCAATAAAACGCTCTGCATGCCCAGCATCTGGGTAGGGTCCAGCATGTGATTGCTTCACGTAGTCAATCTGAGAAAAGTTGTTTGCAATCAATTTCACAATGAATGCCACCATCCCCTCGTCGGGTTTCTTAGGCGCACTGGCTTCAACACGTTCAGCAATATGTTGCATCGCCTCATCTGAAGTTAGAGAAAGCGTCTCGTTATAAAGATCTTCCGCTGAAAGCCACTCGTCTAAAACAATTGAACCATCTGCCGCAGGAACATGAACGCGAATGGCATCAGTATCGGTATCAAGCCCGATCAAAAGAAGGTCTACTGATGCTCCACAACAGAAACTATTTTCGACGGATTCACGAAAATCAAGCAGGCGCTGTTGACCAGCAGAAGCTGCCAAGGCATCATCACTCCCATGAGCCGCACATCCTTGATGAGATGGATCAAGGGAACTAAAATGATAGGTGACAACCTTGAGATAACGCGTTGGAGAGTCGGCTGAATTTGGAACACCTTCTCGATAACGTCTATGTTCTGTCTTAATCCAACGGTTGACAGTTTTCTCAACATCAAATAGAGCGCCTGCATGGGAGCGACGTCTTACTGAACTAAATGGAATCCGTAAGGCATAAGCAATCGTATGTGCCAAGCGTCCATCAGCGCAGGGGGATACATCAAGGAGATGAAAACCACAATCAACAAGGAATGATTGGAAATGCTTTGCTTGAATGCTGCCTTCTCCTCCTTGCAGAGGGTCTTCTTGAAAAAAGCGGTCACTCACCTGCTGATGAGACTGAAACACACACCAAGCAAATAAGGCCCTCATATCTAATGCTCGTACCCAAGCCTGTTCCAAAAGGTGGCTAGGCAAATCAAAACCAAGTTCAGAGCGAGAAAGACTTTGAGACTTTGAGACAAAATCCTGATCATGCTGAAGTGCTGAGATCCTTTTAAGCAAAGGAACAATCAGCTCAAAAGAGCCTTTGACATTGGCTTCATAAGTCTGCAGATGCTGATTTGCAGCTCTGTCTGTGAGAGGGTGGCAAGGTCCTGAACCAACATTGGCAAACCCTCTTAGCCTTGAGCGATCAGAGATCTGAGGTGTTACCACAGGCCTCCTCCTTGGAGCAGTCGGCGCCAAGGGTCTTTGCGTTTGAGAGGCCAAATTGCGATTGCGATAGGCCATCAATCAATCAACCCCTTGCGCCGCCAGAGACTGTGATCAAGGAGCCTTGATCAGTGTTACCACTTGACCCTGTTACGCGACTCATTGGTTGAGAAAGTTCCTCATTACGCTTTAAATCAGCGACAGGCATCGCAGACATCGGGCCAGGCCGAGTTGGATTACGGCGACGGGCAGAAGCTCCTTCGGTACCAGTCACCCTTTCACTGCGATCCCAATCATCACCAGTGATATTGAGGCCGGCAGATTGGCCTTCTCCTGTAACTCGTGATTCTGGGCGTGTTTGACTTACATCATTGGGGGTTGCTTCAACAGGAACTGACTTGAAATGACGTTGTTTCCGGTCAAAACGGAACTGCTCAGTGCCAGTAATTTTATCAACCGCCATATTAAAAGGACCCGTAATCTGAGAGCCCTGCTCATAACTTGTTCCCGTCACACCAGCGCGAGGATCACGCTGTAGCTGCATCGCTCTCGCAGGAGACTGAACACTAAAGTGAGTCCAAGGAGATGATTCTGATGAACCCTGGTGATCATTACTACCAGCGGGAGCATCACTTCCACATGCTTGAACAAGTTGATCTCCACCTACATATGGGGTGCCAGTTAAAGGTTCACAAGCACCTTTCTCTGCTCCTGTCATCACTCCACCTACTCCAGGCTGAAGACCTGTCATCACAGCGCCAGGTGTACCCAACAATTTTGGAGTTCTATCCTGAATTTCTCTTACAGAATTTGTATCACACCAACCTGAAGCCTGTTCAACACCGCTATAGGGAGTTCCAGTTACCGCTTTACAAGTTCCAGGTTCATCTCCTGTTACAAGTTCCGAGCGACCTGTAAGAGTTCCACTAACAGTTTGAGATTTATTTGTGAGGCTTAAACCGACCTTTGCGGCCTCAGGATTTGGCTTGCCACCGCAAAATGTTTTGTATTGCTGAGTACCAACATATTCATCACCGGTCACTCTTTTACAACTACCTGGTTCATTGCCTGTAACGTACTCAGAGCGAGCAACATTGGTACCAGTTACACCTGCTCCACGCAGAGTATGAAATGAACCAACTTTTTCAGCAGGTCTTCCTTCAGGGAGTGGGTCAGCTCCAAGATACTGATCACCAGTCAGTTGCCGATTGGAACCAGCTTCGTCTCCAGTAACCCTCTCGGAACGTCCCACCATCACACCGCTAACCTTTCGACCATCTTCTGTAATGCTCTGGCCAACTTTTCTTGGGGAAGGTTGGCTAACTCCACAATATTGATTGGCCTGATTAGCTGAAATATATTCAGTGCCGGTCAAAGTCTTACAAGTCCCAGGTTCATCACCAGTCACTTTTTCGGAGCGACCAACTTCATTACCGGTCACCCGATTTCCATGGCTAGTATTTGTAACTGCAACTTTCAAAGGCTGACCTGGTTGCGGAGATGACTGACAAAAAGCATCAAACACCTCTGAACCTAAATATTGAGTACCTGTAATTGAACGACAAGTACTCGCTTCGTTGCCAGTGGTTTTAGAAGAGCGATTTGCTTGAGTTCCAGTAACAAACTGGCCTGTATTTGTTTCACTTAAACCAACTTTCCAATGAGCATCTGCGGCAACAGCCTGCTTGGAACCATTACGATTAGGGCCACAGGGACGACAAGCACCTGAACGCTTTTTATCGGTAGATCCACTTTTACTACGCAATTCACGCACTCTCTGTGAAATCTCTCTACTTGACAAGTCAGGGTCTCCCTGACGCGCCACTGATGCGGCAGAGGTCGGTTGATTGGCTGCTGTTTTTCCGTGTTTCGATTGTGCTTCACGGCGTGCAAGAACCAATGCTCGACTTGGATTCTGTATTGAGCGGCGTTTCGAAGTAGGGCGGCTTGAAGATGAGTGTTTAGGACTTAATCTTGAGATGGCATCAGAAGTCCTCAAAGAATTAGCAGCAGATTCATCAAAACTTTTTTGATTAGAGGCTAAATCCTTAACCTCATTCTTTGCAGCAACTTGCTGGCTAAGCTTTGAAGATAGTTTCTCAACTTCTGCACGGGTTCTATCTTTACTTTTTGCCGCTGGCTGACCACGGCGAGAAAGCTGATCACGACGAGCCAAAACCAACTCTCGACTAGGATTAGCTATGGATTTGACTTGACGACGGGAAGCGCCAGAAGATTCTCTTGAAGCAACAAAAGACGTATCTAATAGCTCTTTCTTAGCAGCGATTATCTGCGGAGATGTTTTTCCAGTCTTGAGGAAAGATTGATCAGTCCTTGTTACACGTGCATCAGAAGCATTGCGGGTGCGATTAGGGCTTGATCCATTTAATGAAGTGGATTTCTTGCCTGAGTTGCTCTGGGCCCTACGGCGTTCAAGCGCTAGCTCTCGACTGGATTGTTTTGCCATGTCCAACCAATAAAAACGTCGTAAGGAGGAATGAGGCTCGTCGCCTCTGATGAGAATTAATAGCCCCGAAAAAACTCGAGGCTATTAAGGAATAGATGCTGAAACTAAAATCAGCGTCCTTCAAATACTACGAATGCAGTTCCTTGGCTTTGGGTGTAAGCGTCGTAACCGACCATGCGCACATGGTGATCTGGGTATGCACGATGGCAAGCCTCAAGCTCACTAACGACCGCATTCAGATCCTTCTCGCCAAAGAAAGGTAACTTCCAATAAGACCAATAAGTCTGCATGGAACCGCTTGGATGAACGTGCTCAATAACAGGGCTCCATCCCTGAGCAATGATGTAGGCAATTTGATCGTAAATTTCGTCCTGGGTCATCGGCGGTAAAAAGCCGAAGGTTTCCAGGGTGGCGACTGTTTGATAGTCACCAACTGTGCTCTGGAAAGGCATGGTGAACCTTGGAATGTGGATATTTGGGGGCCAATACAATTAAGTGTTGGCCTAACTAAATCTGAGAACAAGTTTTGAGGAGACAGGTGTCTCCTCGATTAAGCCGATCTACTGAACGTCGAGCTTGTCGACAGTATCGAACTCGAACTTGATTTCTTTCCAAGTCTCAAGTGCGATGGCCAGCTCAGGGCTATGCTTCGCCGCTTCCATAAGGATGTCGCGACTTTCCTTCTCGATCTCACGACCGGCATTGCGTGCTTTGACACAAGCTTCAAGTGCGACTCGGTTAGCAGCAGCACCTGCAGCAGACCCCCATGGATGACCATGAGTACCACCACCAAACTGCAGGCAGGAGTCGTCTCCAAAAATTGCCAACAATGCTGGCATGTGCCAAACGTGGATACCACCAGAGGCAACAGCAAAGACTCCAGGCATGGAACCCCAGTCTTGGTCAAAGAAGTTACCGCGATTGCGGTCTTCTGGAACAAAAGACTCACGCAAATTGTCGATGAAGCCGAGGGTGGTCTGACGATCACCTTCTAGCTTGCCAACCACAGTTCCTGTATGGAGTTGGTCACCACCGGAAAGGCGCAGGCACTTAGCAAGCACACGGAAGTGAATTCCGTGCTTGGGATGACGGTCAATCACCGCATGCATGGCGCGGTGGATATGCAACAGCATGCCGTTTTTACGGCACCAATTCGCCAAACCTGTGTTGGCGGTAAATCCACCAGTGATGTAGTCATGCATGATGATTGGCATGTCGAGTTCTTTGGCGAACTCGGCGCGCTCATACATCTCTTCAGGAGTCGTCGCGGTGCAATTGAGATAATGACCTTTGACTTCTCCAGTTTCTTGTTGTGCAAGCTTGACAGCCTCAGCAACAAACTCAAAGCGCTCGCGCCAACGCTGGAAAGGCTGAGAGTTGATGTTCTCGTCGTCTTTGGTTAAGTCGAGGCCACCACGCAGACACTCATAAACCACACGTCCGTAGTTTTTACCAGAAAGGCCAAGCTTTGGCTTAATGGTGCAACCAAGCAAGGGGCGACCGTACTTATTCAAACGATCGCGTTCTACGACGATGCCATTAGGAGGACCACCGCAGGTCTTAATGAAGGCCATCGGGAAGCGGATGTCTTCTAAGCGCAGATGGCGCAATGCTTTGAATCCAAAAACATTACCGACCAAAGAGGTCAGAACGTTAGTGATTGAACCTTCTTCAAAAAGGTCTAGAGGGTAAGCAATAAAAGCGTAAAAGGACTCCTTGTCTCCAGGGACATCTTCGATGCGATAGCAACGGCCCTTGTAAAACTCAAGGTCAGTTAATAGCTCTGACCAAACTGTGGACCAAGTACCTGTTGAAGATTCAGCAGCTACAGCCGCAGCAACTTCCTCTCTGGGTACTCCTTCCTGGCCAGTGACCTTGAAGCAGGCCAGCAGGTCAGTGTCTAGGGGTACATAATCGGGAGTCCAGTAGGTGTCTCTGTACTCCTTAACCCCTGCGTCATACTTCTTGCTCATGGAATAGCTCCTTTTAAGTCGGTATAGAAGGTTGAGATAGCGCGGCTCTTAGAGCCATCGCAGAAGGCCTCAGTCCTTCTGACCTAAGAAATTGCCGTTGCCTAGCGCAGGCTCAACTTCACGATGAGGGCGAGCAATGATGTGCGCTGCCACAAGGCCGTCACCAACACGCTCACAAGCATCAGCGCCAGCACGAACGGCGGCGTTCACAGCACCTGTTTCGCCACGCACGAGCACGGTGACATATCCACCACCGACAAACTCACGACCAATCAGGCGCACTTCAGCTGCCTTGGTCATGGCGTCAGCAGCTTCAATTGCTGGCACGAGGCCGCGGGTTTCGATCATGCCTAGGGCGATGCCCATGGTTTCGCTAGCCATTGCTTACCTGTAGTAGGAGATTGAATGTTCGGGAAGGAGAATGCTCTGCGCAGGCAACTTCCGTCAAGCAAATTCAGCCGAAACGGAGATCACCATCCGTAGCCCCTTCTATAAGCTCGACTAATCACCCTTGCTACGACTGTTTTGAACGACTGTTCGTTTTTCTGTCAGCGCTTGGCCATATTTGGTTGCCAAGCCGCGCGAAAGCCTCAATTGATCGGCTCCAGGAGTTTCCATCGCTTGCCCAAGGGGAGCAGAAACAATCAAAAATCCTGCCTCAGGTCTTCCCAAGAGAGAACTTCCACCCCCTAAAGCAGAATAAGAGCGATAGTTTTTTTGATTTTGGCTAAACCACTGCTAACCATTGCGAGTGGAAACCCTCGCAAGGTCGCCGAGATCGAAGCAATGCTTGGTCCACTACCAATCGATGTGCAGAGGCAACCAAAAGATCTAGATGTCGAGGAAACGGGCTCCACTTATCTAGACAATGCCCTACTCAAAGCTCGAGCAGTCGCAAAACGAGTTGGAAACTGGACCATTGCTGACGACTCCGGATTAGAAGTTGATGCCCTGGATGGAGCCCCGGGGCTTTATTCGGCCCGCTTTGCTGCCAGCAATCAAGAAAAAATCAAGAAAATCCTTGCGGCCCTTGAAAACAACCCATATCGGAGTGCTCGCTTCCGCAGTGTGATGGTTCTATGCAATTCCAAGGGGAAGCTTCTTAAAGCCGCAGAGGGGATTTGCTGGGGAGAACTACTTAGATCGCCTGCCTATGAAGGAGGCGAGTTCGAATCGCTGTTTTGGGTTCGCGAAGCGAACTGCACCTACGGAGAACTCAACAATCAACAGCTTTCAAGGCTTGGTAGTCGAGGAAAAGCGGCTAGAGCACTAGCCCCTTGCCTGCGAGAACAACTAGGACTTGATCAGATTGTTTAGCTAGCGATTGATTTGATCGATGGCTCGCATTGCAGCAGCAGCAGCCTCCTCTACATCACCTTCTTTCCCCGCCAAAGTGAGCCTGCCAAAGGCTCCCACGCCTTTCACGTCAACGATGGTGATATTGGAGGCCTTCTCAGCTTCATTGGCAGCAATTAATACATAACCAGCCGGTTCGGTTTCAAGAATGAACATGCTCATTCCAGCTTCAATCATCGAACCACGACGATTTTGGCGATTAATCAAAACAGCGTGATCTGGGGTTATCGCACGGATCACCTCGGTCCAGCTCACATCACAAGAACTTCTCTGGCTAACAGTGCTGCCAATCGCATCCAAAACAACATCACCGGAATGGAGCACCGTGCTCTGATCACGGTGGTATAAGGCCAAAGAACCAAAAGCCCTTTCAACGACCATCTGGCCTAATCGCACATTGCTGGCCTTAAGGGCAATATCAGTCACTCGATGGACAGCCATGCCTGGTGAGACCTCCATCCACAGGCAAGCATCACCAGGAATCGGTAAAAAGCCTTGACTCACCGTGCCCATGTAGGCAGCTAGCTGAGGCTGAAGTGAATCGAGGAAAACATACGTGCGCAATTCAATTTGCTGCACATGACTATTTTGACGGCCAACCCTTGCTGTCTCCGAATCAGTCGTAATGACGCAGCTTGCCCCTGAGGCCTGAGGCAAAACCTCAGTTCCTGTCACCAGCGAGCTTCCACCTTGACGCCGCTCCCGAATTTCTAAACCCGCAAATCGCTGCATGGCGGGGATAATACCTTGTGATTGAACATATCTTTCAAATGCACTGCTCTTGCAAGTGGCCTTAGAGCCGATACCGTCCAAATCAATGATTGGGATGGACTATGGCCACCATGCAAGAAAAAAAATCTGAATCTACAAACCTTCCAACAGATCTAAAAGCAGAGCAAGCACTGGGTTTAATTGGTTTGGGCCTGATGCAAAAAATGCATGAAGGTGCAAGTGAATGGACATGGTCTCAAGCTGAGACTGGCGGACAAGCCGATCTTTTAGCTCTGCGACAACGCCTCGAGCTCACATCTTTGGCCATTCAAACTGGTGCTCCACTGAGCACCGCTGAGGTGTCAAAACTTCTTGGCGCTAGACCCGGCTCAAAGGAAGTCAGACGTGGAGGGCTAATCGCAAGGCGAGTCAGCAGAAACGTTTGGAAGCTCAGCAGTTCCGACAAAACTCCAGAGCGCAATGTTGATGGATTCAGCGGCGATGGATTCCGTCGCCGCCTGTGAATCCCTCAAAAATTAATCATCAAACTGATCAATCTCCAGAAGAGATTGTCTTTAATCATTCGTCTTCTGACTCGTCTTCATCGTCTGACTCTCTTTCAGTCGACTATTCAAAATCTATGCAAACCGTGGTTGCCATCAATTGTTCTCTGGCCGCAATCACAGGAGCCACTTTGCCCTTGAGCTGATCAGCAGCTTCAGCAAGAGTCAGATCCATCTACTCACGTATCTCCTCGACAGCGTCGCGGAAGATCTTCACCTGGTCACGATACTCACTGAATTCAGCCTGGGCAATCGTGGGTTCAGGAGTCAGCGCATTGCCCCCCGCTACAGCCTGATCAACTTGATTTCGAGCAGAGCAAGCCAGCTCAGCACCCTCAGCTACTTGGATTTCATCATTGGTTTCTTTCTGGCTAGATGACTCACAAGAAGCAAGAGTAAGAGATCAAGCCAGAACTGCCGGCAAAAAGCGAACTGCAGCCATCAATCCAAAAAATCGATTCTCGTAAATTTAGTCATGTTTCGTCTGCACTTAAAAAAATCTAAGTGCAGACACATTGCATTGTGATAGAAAAACCTACGATCGAAGTTCAGCTCCTCCCTAACCAGGACGGAGCTCCGCCAAACCATTCGCCAAGGTCTTCATCCTCCGAGCAGTAGTCATCATCTGGTTCGGACGATCCAAGCTGAAGAGCATCGAGTAACTGATCGATACCATCTCGAGGTTGCAATTTCTGTTGTTCTCTCCTCGCTCTATGCAACCAGGTTGCAACAGTCTGATTTCGGTCAGCAAACTTATGAATATAAATCCGTTCACTTAAGCTAACGGGCTGATCGCTTGCGACTCGAGCAAGAATCTCTTGCAAACGCAGGCGAGTATCTCTTGACAACATCCAGATAACACCGCTAATACTGTTCTAATGGCAGGAAGGGGAGAAGTCATTGAAAAACCCACTTTATTTTAGAAGCTTATATTTAGATTCATATGCGATATTTTAATTATTTCTTTCCTTGCAAGTTGGAATCATTGCATTCAGCTATGACTTGGTTACCAGAAAGAGAATGGTGCTCTCAAATCAATCAAGCTAACTTCAAAGAGAAAGTTATCCCTCTAGTGTGAGGAAAAAACTTAAACCTTTAATGCGGCATCAATTGCGGCTACCAATAAGCCGAACAATACTCATATCGTCAACGTTTATGTTTTCAAAAGATTGTCAGAGCGGGGAGGCTTCCGCAACATAAGCTACACCACCATAATAGTTAAGCAAGGGGTTTATCGATACACGCAACTTCTCAAGAACTTCTATCTCGCAAAAAACAATCACATGAGCATTTGTACCAAGTCCACTAAAATCCATACCCTCTGTCACATACGTATCAGGCCCTCTACCTGTTACAGGCCTAATAACTGAATAGCCAGGTGCCCCAGCTTTATCAAGAGCTTCAATCACTAACTCAAGCTCTCTCTCGCTTACGATCAAATCCAGGCGCTTCATGATTTTAAATTGATGCAGGGATTAACTTGTAAACCAAACCCATATATAGCGGAATACCAATCGTATGATTAAAAGGGAAAGTTAATCCCAAGGCGCTAGAAATGTAATATCTTGGATTAGCCTCTGGAACTGTCATTCGCATTGCCGTAGGGACGGCAATATATGAGGCACTAGAGCACAAAATAATAAACAAGAGTGCATTGCCATACCCTAAACCAAGGGCCCTAGCAACAAGGCCTCCGATTAAAGCATTGAACATTGGCATCAGTATCGCAAAGAAGATAAGAAACGCGCCTGCTTTTTTAAGGTCTTTAAAACGCTGCGCCGCAACCATCCCCATTTCAAGCAAGAAGAAGCACAAGACTCCATAGAAAAACTTATAAATAAATGGTTCCATCTTCTCTACACCAGCAGGGCTATAGATAGAAGCAATGAAAGCAATTACAAGGCTACCTGCAATCAAATACACATAGCCATTCAGCATCGATTCATGCAGAACCTTGCGCCAGTTCATTGCTTCAGAGCCAGGACGAGCCTGACGGGAACCAATCCGAACTAAGATCAAGCCAACGATGATTGCCGGTGATTCCATTAACGCCAGTGGGGCCACCATAAAGCCGTCATAAGAAATATTTTGAGCCTGAAGAAAACTCTCAGCAGCGATAAAGGTCACTGCGCTAATTGAGCCATATGTCGCTGATATTGCTGCTGCATTAAAGACATCAAACCTCAATCGCAAAATACAGAAGCAAATCAGCGGGATGACCGCCGCCATTAACACAGAAACAGTAATGGTTGGGATAACTTGGCCACCGAGACCATCTTTCGCCAAAGCCATGCCACCCCTAAAGCCAACGGCCATCAACAAATAAAGCGAAAATAATTTCGGCAGCGGCGCAGGAATCTCAAGGTCAGCATTCAAGAAAACCGCAATCGCACCCAAGAAAAAAAATAAAACCTTTGGTGATAAAACATTTGCCAGTATGAGCCCTGCATCAAGTGCTGTTGCGGTTGCTGTGATCATATAAAAGGTTGCAGGGAGATAAGGGCTGTTTTAGATAATGACTGGGAAAGAGGAACTTAAAAGAAGCGTAGACAATTTTTCAGACCATTCAAAAGCTGAAGATTTTACAAGGAAGACTATATCATTATTTTCATCAAAGATCCCAACCCCATGAAGGTGGTCTCATGAAACTGGGATCTCTAATAAGTTGTCACTTGCTCTTACAAGTCAGCCAGGGCGGCTTCAAGAGCTTGAGTTCGATTAGCCATCAAGCCTTGCACATCAAACTTCTCAAGTCTGTTGCGGACCCTCTCGTTTGCAGCCACAACATAAGCTTTCCTTGAATGGTTTTTTGCCTCTTGAACCATCTGTTCAATGGCCAAAGTTGCAGTAATGCCAAGCCGAGGAACTTCAGTAATGTCAAGGATCAAAACCTTGTAATTACGTACCAGAGCCATTCGTTCTGTGATCCCCGAAGCAGCCCCAAAGCTCAATGGTCCGCGCAGGCGAAATAACATCACCTGCCCGCCACAACGATCAAGCAATGCTTGTTCTGAAGGGGGCAAAGATGGCTCTTCAGTATTAGCAGCAGCACCAGTTGATTTGTTGTCAAAATCACCATCCATCAAACGATTATCAGCATCCATTCCTTCCAATTGCGCTTGTGTCAACGAATCAATGGTTAATAGGTTTGCAACAAACACACCAACCAAAACTGCTGAGATTAAATCCCAGAAAACTGTCATCAGCAAGACGCCATACATGACAACAGCTGTCTTAATCGAGAGGCGATGAGCTCTAAGCAAGAAGCTCCAATCAATGATATCGAGACCTACCTTGACCAATATTCCTGCAAGCAGGGCAGTTGGAATTAAAGCCGCGAACTGACCTGCTCCATACAAAACAATCAACAGCACAATGGAATGCACCATTCCAGAGAGTGGCGTGCTGCCTCCAGATTTGACATTGATCACCGTCCGCATCGTTGCACCGGCGCCAGGCAATCCGTTAAACAGCCCAGCAAGAGAGTTGCCAATTCCTTGGCCAATCAGCTCTCGGTCTGAGTTATGACGAGTCTGGGTAATGTTGTCTGCAACAAGGGATGTCAACAGCGAATCGATTGCTCCCAACACTGCAAGCACTAAGCCTGATTTGATAATCAAAGGAAGAAATGCTGGGTCCCAGCTGGGCAAAGAAAAGCCCAGGCCACCTTCAGGGATCGTGCCGATACGCGGCAGCTCATCGATGCCTCGGGCTGCAAGGTTCGCGTCATTGAACAGCACAACCGAAAGAGGCGTAACAATCAACAAAGCCAACAACGGAGAAGGCACCACCTCGGTGAGTCGCCGAGGTGCCAAAAAGACAATGGCCAAGGTCATCACCGCCACTGCTACCGCGCCCCAGTTGGGTTGAAAGTTTGCCGATAACTGCGTAAGGCAAGCAATCACACCGCCCTTGGTTGAGATGCCAAAGAGAGGTCCAATCTGAAGAATGAGGATGATCACCCCAATCCCAGACATAAAACCAGACACCACTGAATAGGGCACAAGCGTGATGTAACGACCCAGTCGTAAGACCCCAAACAGAATTTGGAATAGACCTCCAACAACAACTGCGGCCATCACCAGGGGCAAAAGCTCGCCTGGACCATCAACCGTTGGCAACGCTGTGGAAATACCAACAGCAGCAAGAGCGGCGACAACTCCTGCCACAGTGACGCTCATCGGTCCTGTCGGGCCGCTGACCTGAGATGGAGTGCCTCCAAACAGCGCTGCGAAGAAGCCAACAATCACAGCTCCGTAGAGACCGTAGATCGCGCCTCCATCGCCAAGGGCAGCATTGCCAAATGCGAGGGCTAAAGGCAGCGCCACCACCGCAGCGGTCAATCCGCCTAATAGATCTCCGCGAACATTGCGCAGATGAAATCCATGGATCAATGCCAAAACGTAGTGCTCCTGCCCACTTGACTTGAACAAAACAATATCTGGCTGTGGGCCCCTCCTCTATGGCAAGAGAAGCAATTTGTCTGGCCTCTATAACAAAAAGCTTTTCTCGATCCCGAAGAGTTTATTAACTCCCGCAGATTTGTTCATTCATCAAGCAAATTGTTATAGCGATTTTGGAGAAGCCCATGGGCAGCACGACGCTGCTAAAGGAAAGCGGACCTCGGGAGGTTTTCTGTGGCTTGACGTCAATTGTTTGGCTGCATCGACGAATGCCCGACGCCTTCTTCCTCGTGGTGGGCTCACGCACCTGTGCACATCTGATCCAAAGCGCCGCAGGCGTGATGATCTTTGCCGAGCCGCGTTTTGGCACTGCCATCCTGGGAGAGCGAGACCTCGCTGGACTCGCAGACGCCCATGAAGAGCTCGATCGGGTGATAAACGACTTGTTGGCGAGACGTCCTGAAATTCGCACCCTCTTTCTGGTGGGTTCCTGCCCCAGCGAAGTGATCAAGTTAGATCTGGCAAGAGTTGCCGAGCGACTCAATGGACAGCTTCAAGGCGGCGTACGCGTGCTGAATTACTCAGGCAGCGGCATTGAAACCACCTTTACTCAGGGAGAGGACGGCGCGCTCAAAGCCATGGTGCCGTTGATGCCTAATAGCAACGAAGCGCAGCTACTGCTTGTTGGCACCATGGCCAACGCAGTTGAAGATCGTCTCATCCATTTATTCGAGCGCCTCGGCATCCCCTCAGTGTCCAGCTTGCCGCCAAGGCAGTCGACTGATCTGCCATCCGTAGGGCCTGGCACCCGTGTTTTGCTAACCCAGCCCTACTTAACTGACACGGCTAGGGAACTCAAAGACAGAGGCGCCGAGATCCTTCAAGCGCCTTTCCCTCTGGGAGCTGAGGGAAGCCGACTCTGGATGGAAGCGGCAGCCCAAGCTTTTGATATCAATGGCAGTCACGTTGCAACCATCCTTGAACCTTTGATGGTGCGCGCCCAAAAGGCTTTATCGCCCTACAAAGAGCAACTGGCTGGAAAGCGAATTTTCCTGATGCCTGAATCCCAGTTGGAAATTCCACTAGCGCGTTTCCTTCACAGAGAATGTGGAATGGAACTTGTAGAAGTTGGAGTTCCTTATCTCAATCGAGACATGATGCAGTCTGAATTGGAACTGCTGCCGCACAACACACAGGTCATGGAGGGCCAACATGTGGAGAAGCAGCTCGACAGGGTTAGGGAGCAGCGTCCTGATCTAGTTGTCTGCGGCATGGGTTTGGCAAATCCCCTTGAAGCGGAAGAGATTGCAACGAAATGGTCAATCGAATTGATCTTTAGCCCCATCCACGGCATTGATCAAGCCGCAGACCTCGCCGAACTGTTTGCAAGGCCACTGCATCGCCGCAACCTTCTCAACAACCAACTCCTCGTAAGCGTCTAAAAAAACAATGGAACTCACTCTCTGGACATATGAAGGACCTCCTCACGTAGGAGCCATGCGCATCGCTTCCTCGATGGAAGGAGTGCATTATGTGTTGCATGCCCCGCAAGGAGACACTTACGCAGATCTGCTGTTCACGATGATCGAGCGGCGCGGACGCAGGCCGCCCGTGACCTACACCACCTTTCAAGCCAGGGATCTAGGAGGAGATACGGCTGAATTGGTCAAAGGTCATCTGCGTGAAGCCGTGGAGCGCTTTAACCCCGAAGCACTCTTGGTGGGTGAAAGTTGCACCGCTGAACTCATTCAAGACCAACCCGGCTCGCTTGCTTCAGGCATGGGTTTCAACATGCCTGTTGTGGGTATAGAACTGCCGGCCTACAGCAAGAAAGAAAATTGGGGAGCCTCAGAAACGTTCTATCAACTCGTGCGAGGCATCCTCAGCAAGCAGCCTTCTGAGCAATCTGGCGTCAGTCATAGCCCTGCTGCATGGAAAAGCCAAGGACGCCGACCCAGAGTGAATCTCTTGGGGCCAACCCTGCTCGGCTTCCGCTGTAGAGACGACATTCTCGAATTGGAAAAACTGCTCAATCAACACGGCATTGATGTACATGTTGTGGCTCCACTTGAAGCAAGACCAGCCGATCTAATGCGGCTGCCCAATGCTGATCTGAATGTCTGTCTTTACCCTGAAATCGCAGAAGCAACTTGTCTCTGGCTTGAGCGCAATTACGGCATGCCGTTCTCCAAAACAGTGCCGATCGGAGTGGGTGCTACCAAAGACTTTTTAGAAGAACTCCATCAATTGTTAGAGATGCCTGCACCCAATCCAGGCGAAGGTGCAGAGCAATCGAGACTACCTTGGTATTCACAGTCCGTGGATTCCAACTACCTCACCGGCAAGCGCGTGTTCATTTTCGGCGATGGCACCCATGCCCTTGCCGCAGCAAGGATTGCTGATCAAGAGCTGGGTTTCAAAGTGGTGGGTCTTGGCACATACAGCCGCGAAATGGCCAGACCGGTGCGAGCTGCAGCCAAAGAACTAGGACTTGAAGCACTCATCAGCGATGACTACCTTGCCGTGGAAGCTGCCATGGCAGAGGCAGCTCCCGAACTTGTGCTTGGCACACAGATGGAGCGGCACAGTGCCAAACGATTGGGTATTCCCTGTGCAGTCATCAGCACACCGATGCACGTGCAAGACGTCCCTGCCAGATACAGCCCACAAATGGGATGGGAAGGTGCAAACGTCATTTTCGATAGCTGGGTGCATCCATTGATGATGGGCCTTGAGGAGCATCTAATCGGTATGTTCCGCCATGACTTTGAATTTGTGGATGGTCATCAAAGCCACCTAGGACACCTAGGCGGACATCAGAGCCAAACGGAACAACAACAAAGCCAAGCAGCAACCAATCCATCAACGCAATCAAATGCAGATTCCTCATCTGAGGAATCACCTCTCTGGACCCCAGAGGGAGAAGCAGAGCTCGCAAAGATCCCCTTCTTTGTTCGAGGAAAGGTTCGTCGCAATACGGAAAAGTATGCGCGCCAGGCTGGTTGTAGACGTATCGACAGCGAAACCGTTTACGACGCAAAAGTCCACTTTCGGGCTTGACTATCAGAGAAAAATAGAGAAACCTATAGTCATTACAAGGAGAAAAGGGGATGAGTGTTTACACTCATCTTTCTCCAATAGTCAATCCCTTTGTCTCGAAAAGCAAGCAAACAACCAAAGAAGTTGTATCGAATTTGTTAGGAACCAGCAGAGATAGATCCATTGGCCTTGAATAACAACACGAACTTGAGCAAGATCACTCAATGACCACGACCCTGACACGACCAGCCGATGGTGAAGGCAGTGTGCAAGTTCAACAGGATGCTTCTGTTCGCATTCAGGAAGGGGCCCTGGTAATCGCGGTTTATGGGAAAGGCGGAATTGGTAAATCCACCACCTCCTCCAACCTTTCAGCCGCATTCTCCAAACTCGGCAAACGAGTGCTGCAAATTGGTTGTGATCCCAAGCACGACAGTACTTTCACGCTTACGCATCGCATGGTGCCTACGGTGATCGACATCCTTGAAGAGGTTGATTTCCATAGCGAAGAGTTACGACCAGATGACTTCATGTTTGAAGGCTTCAATGGAGTCAAGTGTGTCGAGAGTGGTGGGCCTCCAGCCGGCACCGGTTGCGGTGGTTACGTGACTGGACAGACCGTAAAGCTGCTCAAAGAGCATCACCTGCTGGAAGACACCGATGTGGTGATCTTCGATGTCCTTGGAGACGTGGTCTGTGGCGGCTTCGCTGCACCCTTGCAACATGCCAACTACTGCCTCATCGTCACCGCCAACGACTTTGATTCGATTTTTGCGATGAATCGCATTGTCGCTGCAATTAACGCCAAAGCTAAGAACTACAAAGTTCGCCTTGGCGGAGTTATTGCGAATCGTTCTGCCGAATTAGATCAAATAGAAAAATTCAATCAACAGACAGGGCTGAAAACTATGGCTCATTTTAAAAACGTTGATGCAATACGTAGATCAAGACTTAAAAAATGCACAATTTTCGAGATGGACTCATCAGACGAGGGGGTAATGGAATGTCAAAATGAATATCTTGCACTCGCACAAAAAATGATCGATAAGGTTGAGCCTCTTGAAGCGGAACCTCTCAAAGATCGTGAAATTTTTGACCTGCTTGGCTTTGACTAACCTCTAAAAGGAGCAAAGCCCTTGATCATTTAAGTCAAACCAACCAATTTCATCGACAATTCCCAGACCCGTTTTGCGGTGATGGGATCTGTTGCCCTTTCCGATAGTTCCTGTCGGAAACTTTCGCGGTTCTTCTTCTGACGATTGCCCCAACTCCAATGCACGCCTGATACACCAAACTCTGGATTAGTCACAACCTGTGCAACCCGTTGGCCAGCCTTGGCCTGGGTGACATATCCACCAGTAATCAGCCTCTGGAATATAGGAAACAAAAACCGGAAGATTTTTGGTGTGTAGCGGAATAACGGTGTATCAGCCACACAACCAGGATAAAGAGAGGTAAATAAAATGCCTGATTGTTCATGTAGACGCCGATGAAGCTCCTGCGTGGTGATCATGTTGCAGAGCTTGCTGTCTTTATAGGCCTTGCCAGGCTTGAAGCTTTTGCCACTCGCCATACTGATAGGCGCATGAAATCCTTGCTCAAAACCTGAAAGATTACCCAGATCAGCCGGTGCAGGAATGGGGATCTTGCCGCCAAGCTCCTTATAATTTGCAGTGACTGTGCCAAGAATGACCACTCGGGCAGCAGACAAATAAGAGCCACGCGCTGATTGAAATACTTTTGCTTTGCCGAGGTTCTCAAGCAAAAGTTGAATCAGCAAGAAATGGCCGAAATGATTGGTTGCCATCGAGAGCTCATAGCCCTGAGCTGAGCGTTTCGGCTTGCTCAATCTGGGCTGATAGACCGCAGCATTACAAACAAGCGCATCCAACGGTTGTTCGAGCGAGCCGAGAAGGGTCTCGACTCCATCGCGAACGCTCTGGAGATCACTCAAATCCATCCTTAGATGCTGAAGTTGAGCGGCTGGGATACCCACCCTCTCAGCAGCGGCAACAGCTCGCAATGGATGTCGATTTGCAGTGATCACCTGCCAGCCTCGATAGACGAGTGCCTTGCAGGCATACAACCCGACGCCAGAGGTCGTGCCCGTGATTAAGACGGTGCCTGGAGAAGCTTGAGAAGAAGCCATCGACGCAGCCTTGAGAGCAGCAGGTTGGTATAGATATAAAACTAAGCGCTGAGCTTCTCTCTCGACGCAAGCAAAACAAAACTCAGCGCCAGATGACCCTCAAACGATTCGGGGCGATCCACTGATCATGCTCGTCCATCAGACGAATGCCGCCTCCAAGGGTGAACAAACGATCAAAACGTTGCTGAAGGGTATTCAGCTGAGCAGATTCAAGGTTCAAGACGGCGACAAGTTCACCATGACGATCAAGACGTTCCTGATAAGCGATTGAGAGCTTGACCAGAGTCACAACACAAAGGGAAACCAATCCCAGCTTCATGGTCAATGCCAAAAGGCTGAAATTAATCTCTCTGCGCTGCTCTTGCAGCTGCAAAGTAGACGCCATAGTGAATGCATCCATCACCTCAGGATGAATCTGCTTACGCTGACGCCGAGCTGTGCTTTTCTGTTTTGACCTGGGTCTAGCCAGGGAGGAGCCCAAGTTTATTCAACGGTTGACCGCTTGTAGCGCAGCAAACCTCAACTGCCAAGGGGCTAGACCCAATTAGATCAAGGCCTCAATCAAGCCTCATGAAGGGTTACGCCAAGGCGAAGAGCTAGCACACCGCAATGAAAGACAACCACGAGGCACAAACCGGCCAAGTCGACATTTGCAATATCAGTGATGCCCATGATGGAAGGGGAACGCTAGAAGCATCCATATTCTCCTAGCAAAACGGTACCTAAGACCAGTCTTCGCAAAGGCCTGTCACACCTATCAATGGCAACTCCTCCGTCGAATGGCATTGATAGATCAATCTCCCCACCATCCACTGACTGGAAAGACGCCTCACAAAGCCCCTTGAGAGCAAGGTCTCGAAGCGTCTTTCTCGGAGGGAAAGGGTTCCTGAGATCAACTCATTAATAACGCCTTGCAGCAAAAAACATGGGCTCTTGAAACTCGAGGCTTCGCGCCGAAACTTGCGCGAGGAATAGTTAATGCCCCAACACCAGAATCAAGGCCTGACAGCCAGTGCCAAAAGCAAGCATCAGCAAAAGAGTTCTCAACATCCATGCCAGAAGATTGCCAGAAACCCTTGCAAGCCGAGACGCTGACCAATGAGCGGCCAGAGCCGCCACGCCACCCAGCAAAAGCCCAATCCCAGCATAACCACGGCCCTCGCTAAGAAACTGTAAAGAGGCCGCAGTCGCTGAACATGTCACGGCGAGAGTGCTTAAACGGATCGCCAAGTGAATAGGAACAGCCAAACCATTCACCATCAAAGGCACCATCAGCAAACCACCCCCCAAACCAAGCAAGCCTGCTGAAAATCCTGCGACACCGCCAACAACTGCAAGACCCGGCAGGAAAAGAGTGGATTTGAGCTGCTGAACTACTTGATGAGGCTCTGAACGAATCGTGGCAGCCACCAAGAGATAGAGCCCCACCTGAAGCGTCAGCAAAAGCCAGCCAGAAACATCTAAACCAATCTTGCTGAACAGCAGCGAAGACAAAAATGCGGCCACTGCGATGCTCAATCCAGCCCGAAGCTGAAATCCTCCAGCGAAGAGATGGGTCAGCGTGCCACTCAACGCAGTAGGAACAATGGCAAAAGTACTGGTTGCTAAAGCCTGATGAGGGCTAAGCCCCATCCACAGCAGGAGGGGCGCAAAGATCAGACCGCCGCCAATGCCCAGGAGACCAGCCAGACCACCAGCCAACAGCCCCAAAGGCACAAACACCAGCAAATCCCACAACACCATCACTGCTCTATGCCAACAGCCGCATCCTGCCTACCCATCTCGCCAGGTCGCGGCCGCTTGATCTCCCCTTTGCGATTGTCTGGCCCAGAACAGATGGCCCTCGATGAGGTGCTGCTCGAGTCTTACCAAGCAGATGCGAAACCACTGCCAACACTGCGCTTCTATCAATGGAACGGTCCATGGCTTTCCCTTGGTCGCAACCAACGCCACTGGCCCGAGCACTGGAATGCCCTGGCCACACGAGGAGATCTAGAGCTGGTTCGGCGACCCAGTGGCGGTAGTGCAGTCCTGCATGCAGGAGGGCTCACTTATGCACTGATCTGGCCCTCTCCTCCCCGCCAGAGACAACAAGCCTATAAACAAGCTTGTCAATGGCTCATACGGGGCTTTAAAGAGCTCGAATTACCTTTGCAATTTGGCGATCACCCAGCCAGGGGGGCCAGCGAGAGTAACTGCTTCGCCACAGCCACAGCCGCTGATCTTGTGGATTCTCAGGGTCACAAACGCATCGGCAGTGCACAACTCTGGCGGCAGGGTCATCTCCTTCAACATGGCGAGATCATCCTGAATCCCCCTCAAAGACTCTGGCGAGAAGTCTTCGATTGCGAACCACCTAGCGACGCACCAGCATCAATCCCTAGAGAGGAACTGAGCCATCTCCTGCAAATAACGTTTCGCTCCTGTTGGCCAGAGGTGAACTGGCAAGAGAGCCCTATCACTAACGATGAATGGAGCTCAGTTGCCAACAAAGCACCGAACTATGAAGTACTGCTGGATGCCTCAGGCTGCTCAACCAATCCGCCCGAGACCATCGACTCCACAACTTTAGGCAGTGCCATTCCCAGGGGATAGGTGTTCTGACGGCGAGCAGCTTCGAGAAACTGAGCAGGAAGCCTTACCCCAAGACGCTTAAGCACAGCTTCGGAGAGGTCAATTCGATCTAATGTTCCGCAAGGAAGACCAGCAACATTAAAAACAAGAAGCCTGCCCTCCTCAGCCTGTTCTAGTGCCATCACCGCCTGCCATAACGGGGCTTTCTCGCCAATGGAAGGCAACTCAGATATCGGCTTCATGTGATCCGCCAGGCATTGCCTATCCCATTGCTGCACAGGCAATTCTTTTAAGGGTTGGTCCGTCATGTAACCAACCCATCGACCAGAGCGACAAACCAAAACCCACTCCTGAGGAGACTGCTCCTCGCTGCCAGACAAACGCAACTGACTAAGCCTGCGCAACGACTGGTCATCTTCAAGCACACGGAAGTTGCGCCCAGCCGCCAGGCCCACGTTGAGCTCACGTAAGACCTTCTGCAAGGCAAGTAGCTGGGTTTGAGAGCGAGATGCACCGAGACCAAACCAACCGAGCATCAACAGCCAAAGCCCACCTATCCCACCACCTTTAAAGAAGAGCAACCAACCCCCCAACACCATTGCCGAGAGAGACAGGGCACGGCCAGTTGCTGTCGCGACCTGGACACCCTTCCTCTGACTGCCAGTCCACTGCCAGACCAAAGCCTTAAGGATCAAGCCTCCATCAAGAGGCAACCCAGGCAGCAAGTTAAAAAGGGCTAGCAACAAATTGAGCCCACCCAACTGCCCAACGAGATTGGCAAGCAGCGGATTGACGTGATCAGCTGCATACACCCCTCCCGTCAGCAAGGCAACAGCTAACACCAAGCTCACCAATGGTCCGGCTGCAGCAACCCTTAAAGAGGCCATCGGTGTAGAGCACTCCCTCTCAACGCTGGCAACACCTCCCAGGAAAAAAAGCGTGATGCTGCGAACCTTGACCCCCTCACGCAGTGCAACCAAAGAGTGGCCTAGCTCATGCAGGAGAACAGACAAAAACAACAGCAGGGCCGTAATCAACCCCAGACCCCAGCTGATCCAAGCTGGAAGCGAAGATTCAGCTGCAGCGGACACCTGATTTTGTGAAATCCAGGTAAAAAGCAACAGGATCACAAACCAGCTGGGATGAACCCTTAAAGGGATTCCCCGAATCTTCATCAGCTCCCAGCCTTCGCCCACCCTTTCATCTCCATCGAGCCGGATCAGCGGCCAGTAGCAAATCAATCTTAGAAAAGTCTCGAGCCAATGGTCTTGCCTATGGGGTCTCCCACATCCACCGCAGTGAAGATCTGCGGTCTCACCAACATTGACCAAGCCAAATCGATTGCAGCACTGGGTGTCGAAGCCATTGGCGTAATCGGCGTTGCAAGCTCACCCCGCTATCTCGCAGAACAGCAACGGCGAGACCTTTTCGCTCAACTGAACAGCTTCAAGCCAGAACTCCAACGGGTCTGGGTGGTCGCTGATCCAAATGACCTCGACCTAGCCGAAGCCCTGCAAGGAGAAGGTGCACCGTCGACAATCCAGCTTCACGGCCAAGAAACTCCAGAACACTGCGCAAACCTGCGCAGGCAACACCCCAACACGCAGTGGTGGAAAGCCCTGCGCATACGTAGCCATGAGGATCTATCCCTTGCCCATACCTATGCAGGCCAGGTCGACGCGCTACTCCTCGATGCATGGAGGCCTGGACAACTAGGTGGCACAGGCCATCGCCTTCCCCTGAACTGGCTCCACCAAAGCCAATTTGAACTGCCCTGGTGGCTAGCGGGTGGTGTCTCCGCAGAGTGGATTCCAGAACTTTTGAGCCAGGTGAATCCATGGGGCTTGGATGCCTCAAGCCGTCTCGAGATTTCGCCAGGGATCAAGGATCTAAAACTGGTTGAGGCCCTGGTTCAAGCGGTACGTCAGCAGCAAAAATAGATTCAGTGATGTAATCAAGGCTCTTAAACAATTTGAGCTGCAGCAGATTTTTTCAATGGGTTGAAATTGAATTTCGGCGATAAAGGGCGAGTAGGCAATAAGAATTTCAATCAAGTCAAGATAAACATGCCTAAGCCAAAACTTTAAACAATCTTCCTAGAACGACCCATCTGAAGATTTCGACTAATTATTTTTTAGCTTGATCATTGAGCTGTTCCTGCCGTTGCTGAATTCCAAAGAAGACATTCGCGCCTAACACCAAGACAGTCGCAACTACAATCACTCCAATCGCCAATGGGCTCAGATTAAGAGCCATTGCAAACAAAGGTGAAAACATTAACCCCTAAATTGTAAATACAAGAATTAGCTTGACAGAGCTTCATCGACTTGGCTAGTAACAAGCCAAGCTGATACACACATGTTAATCAGAGCTGGCCATTATTAAGCCTTATACCTCTAAAAGACCTAGAAAGAACTTTTAAGCTCCTAGCGTGGACTCCTGCTGGCGAACAAGCTCGAAAAATTCCTGCTTAAGGCTAGGGTCATGACGAAAAACTCCTCTGACAACTGAGTTCACCATGCTGGTATTTGGCTCTTTCACTCCTCGCCATTTCATACAATAATGTTGTGCTTTTACTATTATCCCTAAACCCTTAGGCTCACATAAACGCTCTATTTCATCAGCAAGAATCATTACAGCTTCTTCCTGGATATGTGGCCTTGAAAAGACCCAGTCAGCCACTCTCGCAAACTTTGAGAGCCCAATCACACGACTGCCAGGCTTAATGCCAATCCAACAGTTACCAAGGATAGGAACCAAATGATGAGAGCAAGCAGAACGAACAGTTATGGGGCCAACAGTATAAATTTCATCTAAATCTTTTGTATTTGGAAAGCTAGTAACATCTGGCTGCTCATAGAATCGACCTTTAAATACTTCATTTAAATACATGCGAGCAACCCGCTCGGCAGTCTCTTGTGTGTTGTGGTCATTATCAATATCAATCACTAGGCTTTGGAGCAGTTCTCGCACGCGATCAGCAACTTCTGCTTCAAGTTCCTTCAGCTCTCCAGGTTGAATGTGTTCTGCAATATTGTCGTTGGCGAGGAAGGAAACATCTTCTGCAACAAGGCGGGCACGTATACGTTCAGAGATCTTATTTTCATTTTTTGGCTGACCATTCCCAGGCAAGCCATTGCGATG
This sequence comes from Prochlorococcus sp. MIT 1303, assembly GCF_001631965.1. Lineage (NCBI taxonomy): Bacteria > Bacillati > Cyanobacteriota > Cyanophyceae > Synechococcales > Prochlorococcaceae > Prochlorococcus > Prochlorococcus sp. MIT 1303. The sequence continues at coordinate 5,583 of NZ_LVHK01000032.1, read as the reverse complement.
CTGACCTAGGTCTTTAGATGATGCTGGGATTATGGAAGTCATTAAAGGCTGGTTAAAAGGCGCCAGTGGCTGGCATTAGAGTGAGATCTTCAATCACCTGTGATGGTGGCTGCTGAGCCAAGTGTAGAAGGGCGGCGGCCGCCTGCTCAACAGACAGCATGGCATCACGGTCGAAGCTACTTTGCACGGTTTCAGTATCCCAAAGAGGGGTATTGACCGCACCAAGCGTGAGGGTGCAAGCACGTATCCCATGATTGCGCTCTTCCGCCGCCAAGCAACTAGTAAAAGTAGCCAATGCTGCTTTGGTGGTGCAGTACGAACCCCACTGTGGGAAAGCATTGCGAGAGGCATGACTGCTCACATTGATCACCAATCCACCGCTGGTACGCATCGCAGGCACCACAACAGAACACAACTGGAAGACGCTAGTGAGATTCATCTGAAGCAACCATTGCCAACGCTTCAAAGGCATGGATAGAAGATCCCCTGTCCAAGCCGCCCCAGCATTGTTGATCAACACCGATGGGCAATGGCCCTGTCCAAGCAAATCCTCGATACCAGGAGCAATGGCTTCTGGATCAGCCAAATCGATTGATTTAAAAAGAACATTCTGGCCTGTACTTTTTAGCTCTTGGGAAAGTGCCTGAAGTGCATCTTGGCTGCGGGCTACCAACATCAAATCCCAACCGGAATTTGCAAACAACCGCGCAGCTGCTTCCCCAATACCGCGAGATGCTCCAGTAATCAGGGCAGTAGGCAAGGAGCGAATGCAGCCCAATCACCCTAGGCAGGCAAGCCGGTTTCCGACGAGCTTGGATCGAGAACACGACCCATAGCCCGGAATTTCCGATACCGCGATTCGCGAAGCTGATTAACCTTTAAACCAAGAAGATCATCGAGGTGCCGCTCGATAGCCTCTCTGAGCACCTCTCCCGCCTGAAGAGGTGCCCAGTTGTTACCTCCAGCTGGTTCTGGAAGCACTTCATCCACCACTCCCAAGCTAAGTAGGTCTGGACCAGTAATCTTCAAAGCAGCAGCCGCCTCAGGAGCTTTGGCGGCATCTCTCCAAAGAATCGAAGCACAGGCTTCCGGACTAGCCACGGTGTAGACGCTGTGCTCAAACATGAGCAAACGATCAGCTACGCCAATTCCAAGAGCGCCACCGGACCCTCCTTCCCCAATCACCGTGGCAATCACAGGCACGCGCAAACGGAACATTTCACGCAAGTTGACTGCAATGGCTTCACCTTGCCCCTGCTCCTCGGCAAGAAGTCCTGCATATGCACCCGGCGTATCGATGAAAGTGAGGATGGGTAAACGAAAACGATCGGCATGATCCATCAGGCGAAGAGCCTTGCGGTAACCACCAGGCGTCGCCATCCCAAAGTTTCTAGCCACATTTTCTTTTGTATCCCTGCCCTTTTGATGTCCGATCAGCATCACAGAGCGCTTACCAATACGGCCCACACCACCAACCAACGCCTGGTCGTCGCTACCACGACGGTCACCATGCAACTCAACCCAGTCGTCGCAAAACATTTGGACAAAATCCAAAGTGCTCGGCCGATGAGGATGGCGAGCCACCTGAATTTTCTCGGCCGGTGTAAGAGCTTGAAAAATTTCCTCCCGTCTGCGCGCCGCCAAGGTCTCTAACTGGAGCAACTGCTGACTGACATCGACTTCGGAATCGCGTGCAAGCTCTCGGATCTGCTCAATCTGCTGCTCTAGTTCTACCAATGGCTTTTCGAACTCAAACAGATAACGACGAGCCATAACAAGAGAAGATCCGGAAACAAGGTTCAGGCTGCAGCAGCCTGAAGTTGGTGATTGAGATTGAGGCTTGAAAAGCCATGACGCAAAGACGCCATGCCGATGAAATCCATCTTCTCAAGGCTGATCTGGTTACGCCCCCAACTGAAATTTGTGTGGCAATTCTCAAACTCCAACAGCATTGCTTCTGCAAAACAGGCAAACATTTGCCTCTCAGGCTTATCCATCTCTGCCATCCAGCCAACATCCCAGCTGATGTCATTGCAGAACTCAACGATTCCTCCTTTGAGCACATGCACCCCACCCCCAGCAAACTTTGTATCTAAGTTCTTCGGATAGCCCCCATCAATCATCAGGCAAGGATTGCGCAAACTCTCCATATCAATTTCAAGGGTTCGAGGCATGCTGGCAACCCAAACCACAACATCAGCTTCAGGCAAGGCCTCTTCAAGACTCAGTATTCTGCCGCCAGCTAATTCAGCTTGAAGTTCAATAAGAGGTTTTTGCTGTCTAGCCACCAATAGAAGTTCGGCGACGCCAGTTCGAGAGGAAAGCCAACGGCAAACAGCACTACCTATATCGCCAGTGGCACCAACTACCGCAACACGCGCCTTACTTAAATCAATGCCTAAAAGTGGGGCATTGTTCTCAAGCTGACGACAAATAACCCATGCTGTATGAGTATTGCCAGTCGTAAAGCGCTCCCATTCAAGAGTGGTGTTTCGGACATGTTGATGCTTAAGAAGATTGAAGTTCTCAAAAATAATTGAGGTAAATCCACCTAGGGCACTGATTTCAATGCCTCTCTTCTGTGCCAATTCCATCGCATTGAGAACTTTGCGACGGGCAGTTTTGAACCGACTCAACATTTCTGGCACAAAACATGAATCGATATAAGCCCCTTCTATTTTCTTTCCTGTAAGGCTTTCGACCTCAATCTCTTCCAGAAACTGGGGAGGAGCACTGCACCAAACATCGAGATCTCCATCTAGATGGTCATAGCCAATCTCAAGTGCCTTCTTCCTGGCATCTTCAAAACTGGTGGAATGACCGATCAGACCAAACATGTAGTGCTGACGTACGGAAAAGCTGAGCTCAGCCTATAAGCCCTAGAGAGGGCCAAGTCAACCATAATCCCATGGATGCTGGTCTTTAGGGTCAATTGCTTGACCTTCAACCAAGCTGCTCACAAATGGATATAAGCGGAAAGGAAGCCCAAAGGCAGCACTTCAGCCCACAAGGGCTGCCGCTGCCATACGGGTAATTTCACGAGTGTTAAAGCCAATCTCGGTGAGAGATTCCTGGTAGGCGATCAAGAAATCCTCAATCAGATCTTCCTTGTCCATCTGCAGCACGGCAGCATCGCCTGCCACCTGATCAAGCATCCGGCGAATCAGAGGCAGGTTCTCGCGATTGGCCTCAAGCAACTCCTCACGGCAACTCTCCAAATTGGCCTTGAGCCAAGCCTCGCCATAATTGAGGTGTGTGTACTCGTCCTTCACGACACCTTCAGTAATCTTGCGAGCAAAGGGGTCAGAAACAGGGATATAGGTGTGATAAGCCGAAATAGCAAAGGCTTCAATCAAAAGCGCCTGGATCAGCAAGCAGGTAGGTGTTTTCCCTTGCTCTAAAGCAGTCTGGAAGTTGTCACGCAAAGGAGCAAAAAACTCCCTTGCGAAGTCCATGTCAGCCTCGACACCAAGGTTCTTGCCGCAAGCCGTGAAGCCCTTCTTGTGCCTCATCTCCATCTTGGCAAGCCGCTTGAGCTCTTCGACATGATCGGGAAGCAGCGTGCCAATCGAGATGTAATTGTCATGGGCTTCCTGTTCGCCCTCAATGACTATTGCGTTGATTCGACTGTAGGCATCCTTATATGCATCTGAAGTGAAGTCTGGCAGGGCTTCTGAAGATCCAACAGTGCTGTCAAGAACAGCAGCCTCAGGCATCTCTAGCGTAGGCATGGATCTTTTTAGGAGTCGGCAGTCGAGAGACTTTAACCTTCTCTTTGAGAAAATCGACTCAAGCTGCCCGTTAATATCACAAGCCTTCTGGTTCTCTCACCGGAGGCCATTGGCTTCCCATCAGGCTGATCAGCAAATTAACCCAGTGATCGGCTAAAGCCTGCTCCAATGCTTTCCCTAGCGCAGCATTAGCCTCTCGACTATCACCGATCACCCCGGACTCACTGAAATCGTCCGTAAGCCAAGCACATGGAGCATGCCCCTCAAGGCTCCAACCCATCGGCGGAGTGGTGGATAGGCCAGGGGTGTAGTGGTCACCATCGATAGGGCGCTCAAGCCCTACCAACTCAGGCGCCATGGACAGCATCAGGCTGGTCTCAGCCAGACCAGCATGCAGCCCTACCTCACGCTCACTTTCAGGGAGCAAATCCTTTAATGCCCCCACACCACTCCAGAGAAAACAGGGCAATACAGCCATCGCAGGGCATTGAGCACGAAGCTGCCGAGCCGCCACATGCAATAAGCCAATCTGGCCTCCATGTGCATTGAAAAGCAGCAAACGACGAACTCCCATGGCCGCCAATTGCTGACCAACTTCAATGACCAGCTGAAACATCAGGTTCGCTGAAAGGGAAAGAGTTCCGGGGAATGCCTCATGTTCCGGAGAAAATCCCAATGACTGGGCTGGCAACATCCAGATCGGCAGGTCTGCAGGCAAGCGTTCCAGGACCTCAACCAACATGCGCTCTGCGAAAAAAGCGTCCGTTATCAGAGGCAAATGCGGACCATGCTGTTCACAGGCCCCGAATGGCCAAACCAAGGTGGATCCCCCCAGACCAACCGCCTCTGCAGCCTCTGGCCAGCTGAGATGGTCAAAGCGCCTGCAAGAAATAGACATCAGCACCAATCTGCGAACAGAACCCCACCCTGCCTGTCAGAATGCTTGATCGACGACCCCAAGGCCCCCATGGCCGGATCAGGCAGTCCGCAGCCCAATAGACCAAAGCCCCCTAAGCCCGCAGCGGAAGCCCCTCGCAAGCCCCTGCAGGTCATGCACATCAGCAGGCGTGGGGAGCAAGAAAAGCTACTGCGAGAAGCCGCAGAAACAACGTCCCCTGGCAGCGAAGCAACTACAGGATCAGGCCAGCTCAGCAACGCCCCCAATCGATCCGTCTCAGCTGATGCAGCCTCAGATGAGAGTCGTTTTGATCTCGGCGAGCTGCAAAACATGACGATGGCCGATCTACTTGGTCCGGTCGATCAGTCACGCCGAAGCGGTGCGGCCCCCAAGGGCAACGATCATCGAAACGAAGAAGGGCAATCCAACCCAGCACGCAGTGTCGACGATTTCGACTTCGATGAAGACGCCTTCTTGGCTGCTCTAGATGAAAACGAACCAATTGGAACCACAGGGGAAGTGGCTACAGGCAAGGTCATCGCTTTGGAAAGTGATGGTGTTTACGTCGACATCGGCGGGAAAGCACCAGGCTTTATGCCCAAAAATGAATGCGGCCTTGGCGTAATTACCAGCCTCAAAGAGCGCTTCCCAAAGGGTTTAGAGGTCGAAGTACTCGTCACCCGAGAGCAAAATGCCGATGGGATGGTCACCATCAGCTGTCGAGCTCTAGAGCTGCGTAAGAGCTGGACCAAGGTGCAGCAGATGGAGAAGGAAGGCAAGGTCGCCCAGGTCAAGGTCAATGGATTCAACCGTGGTGGAGTGACCTGCGACCTTGAAGGCCTGAGAGGATTTATCCCCCGCTCTCAGCTCCAAAATGGAGAGAATCACGAAGCGCTTCTCGGAAAAACCCTTGGTGTGGCCTTCCTAGAAGTCAATCCAGAGACCCGCAAGTTG
>NZ_LVHK01000031.1:0-54739 GCF_001631965.1 Prochlorococcus sp. MIT 1303 | reverse complement strand
TTTCTATAAATATCTAGAATCCTTGGGGATTTTTGACTTCGAAGCAGGTCAATTAATGTGTTCAGATTCTCGGGTAATTCCGCTTTTGACTAATACATTTATTAATTGGTTTGAAACTCAACACTGGAAGGATAAAAGTTTGCTAGAGCTAGGCAGCGGTAGTTCTACGTTGTTTTTTGCAAAATATTTTAAAGAAGTATGCTCTTTGGAGACCAATCAAGACTGGTTTACAAGGCTATCTGAAGTACTGCCTCTAAATGTTGAATACAAAAAAGTGGATATAATTATGGATGGCTTAAACTCAGCGGATATCAACTCGTACGATGCAATACTTTTAGATTGCGGAGAAAATAGAGCAAATATAGCCAAAGTCCTTGCCGAGAGATCTTATGATGGAATTATATTTTTCGATAACTCAGAGTGGTATAGACATAGCATAAAAATTTTAAATTCATCTGGCTTCTTTGAAATCCCTTTCTTCGGAGTGAAGCCGGTTGAAAATTGGGTATCCTGCACCAGTGTTTTAGCCAAAGAATCAAACCTTAATGAAATTACCAACAGCAACTGGGAAAAGTTGCCAGAGTTCGCGGGATATCACCCAAGAAATGCCTGGGACATAGTCGATGGGTAAGCTATTTTTTTGCTTATTGGCATGCTAGTTTTTTCAGCTGAAACGTACAATTAAGCGCATAGTGCGAAAAAAATTGCCATTCATTTATTTCGTGAATGGAGAAGTTACTTGCCATGCCTAATAATATCGTGATATCTGCGCAATTAACTACAAAAGGTTCAGCTCTGAGCATATACATCACTAAGGTGCCTGGAAAGATCTAATATTTAAACCCCTTTAAAGCGATCTTTACGGAATGACCGCTTTCAAGAGTCATGAGAAATAAGACGCCTTATACACAAAATGATCACAAATCCACAGTGTAATAATTAATTTCTAAAAGCACTTTGAAGTTGCATTATTCCTGATTTGCGCTATGCTTTTGAAAATGGTGACTGGGCGCACTCGATTGCTATTCTGACTCTAAGGCTCTTGTTAGTCTTCAAATTCAAATAATCAGCTAGTATTCAAAGTAACTATTTTCTTCGCCTCATTTTAGAGGGGTTTTGTAATAGTCTTGACTCAAGAATAAAGAACGCAAGTAGCAGGGGATGAGCCCTGCTGCCTTGTTATGTGATCAACTCTTTTGCTAAGGCATAGCACTGCTGGACCATGAATTCCCGATGTTCATCAAGCATTTGAGACTTATCATCGTGACTATAAGCCTTGTCTCCCAATCCGTGTGCCATCTATTTTTGAAAATCTCATTGTCAAACTTTAGATCTTCCTGCCCTGCGGTTATTGCAAAGGTGTCTGAATCCATGAGCAGTAGTTGCACTGCCATCTCCCGTCTTCATGATATGAGCATTGAGAGAGACCTTGTGAACATGTTTATATTCCCGACTTCTTGGTGAGTAAAGGATATGGTCATGCACTTCATTCATTTCATGGAGTCTGTTTAGGGCAACTTGAGACGTTCAGTCATCGGGACCTGATGTGCCTTGTCCGTCTTTATGCGGTCAGCAGGAATGGTCCACAGATTCTTCTTCCAGTTGATTACCTCCCCCCATGGAGGGGGCAGAGAACCAACCCTCAGGAAGGTCATCACCAGCACCACCAAGGTGAGACGAACCACCAGCGCAGCATTGGTATCGCTCTGCTCCAGGTTCTTAAAGAACTGAGCTAACTGACCCCACGCCAGTGAAGGATTGGATTTCGCTGGTGGTGTAGTCCTTTCGTCGCATTCGCAATCGCAGGGTTCTTGTCCCTCTCCATCCAGCCGTGGAAGATGGCATGTTCAAAACAGGACCTGAGGATTCCGAAGCACTTGTCGGACTGAGCACCCTGGCTGCGAACCGTGATCTTCTGCATGGCGGAGAGCCACACCTCACTACTAAGTCCTGCTGTCCTTACCCATCGCATTCCAGCTGAGGCGAGACAAAGGAGTCTCCGCACCCAGTTCGGGCGTCATTTTGTTCACCAACTTGTTTCGATAGTCCTTGATGGTCCTGGGTTTCATCGGTTTGGGTTGCTGAATCGCTCCCCATGCGAGGGATGACTCCAGAAACTGTCTAAAGGTCGTACCACTACTCTTCTCCTAGACCTTCAGCTTTTCCTCCTTGCGAAGTTCTCTGGGGTCTTTACCCGTCTCCCTACTCCAGGCCCTGATGCGTACCCACTCCTCCCGTTCTGCCTTCAGGGTCCATGTGTCTGCCCCTCTGCTATAGGGACCGATGCGTACCTCTGCTTGTTTCCCTCGCCTCTCAGGTGGGAAGTGGGTTCTGCCGATAAAAGACTTGCCTCCACCCCCTGTCGAAGGACTCCACAACAAGGAGTCAGACCGATGCTTTTGGTGGTCTTCACTCAAGGAAGGGAGCGAGCTAATGACACAACCCTCTTGCCGGCAATAGCTCGCGAACTCAGCAAGCTATAGGGTTAAAAGAATGGAGGGCTCTGATTCGCTTTGGCTGGTCTGAGTTCGCAGTCATTACTGAGTAATTGATCAAGTCAATTCAGTGCTTTCTTTGTTGCAAATGGAATGACTATGAATCTGTTCCAAAACGGAGAGGGAGTGCGTCGATCGGCCTATAAGAGCCCATTTAAGGACTGGGTCCTTTTTGACCACCTGGTTGGTTGGATTGGAAGAATTGCTTTATTACGACTAATCCGCCAGCCAGCCAATTACGACCCCGCAGGCCTTGATCTTGGATATACATTCTTCCATAAAAGTAGATGTCTACCTATGTATGCAGAGGTATTTTGAAAGGTCTCTCGCGATAAATTTATGGGCACTTTCTGTTATTGCTCGTTAATTGAAAGCTTTTTCTGAAATGGATTAAGCGACTCGATTGTTATCCTCTGGCAATCAAAATCAATGCTCCAGTAAGCAATCATTGCCATGCAATGCGATGTAAAGACAACATACGCGTGAAGCAAGCTGTAATCAGTTTTGCTTCACGCGTATGTTGGTAATTATTTATTATTCTTGTCAACGAAAGCGCCATTTGGCAGTCGATAAAATAGTGAATTTGGATCAACGATTTGGTAGTTTGGTTCCCATAGCTCCATCATGTCGGTTCCATATGTCATGGAAAGCAGTACCGAGGGAGCATCGGAGTGGCCAATTTCGGTGGAATGGATAAAATTTGAGCCAAAGTTAATAGCCTTACCCATTTCATATTTATACGTCCGCTGATTAGAATCCTTGTCAAGATATGCTAGGTCTGGATTTCCTGGGGGATGTATTAAGGGAGTTATTAGAGTGAATCCGTCATTGTTGCCGTCTGGCCAATCTGTATGGAAATTAGTTGCCGAGCATTTCGATCTGGTCACATAGAATCCGTTGTACATTACGATAGTCTCTCTATGACTGATAAAATTTTTCATAACTGCTTCAACGCCCAACTCATTGAATATTTTCAGGAAAAGGTTATAGCTTTTCTTGTTATTATTGCTTATCCAAAGAATATTGCTAGGCCATCGTGGGTTTAAAGTATGATAATCTTCTCCTATATTGTTGGACGCAATTTGAATTAGAGGCAGCAAGATTGAGCTGTCAAATTTAATTTCTAATGCATTGAAGGCATTCAAGCGCTTGTTGAAAAAATGTTTGCCCATGGAGTGAATATCTTGAATAATCGGATTAGATAAGGGGGTTGTTTGTCTAGTGTCTAGTAGTGCTTTGATACCATTCCGTCCTCGGGGTCTATGCCTGTTCCAAGGGACCAGGCGCGAATTCGGATCCATTTCTCCCGTGCTGCCTTCAGGAGCCATTGCCCTGGACCAGTGCCGTAAGGACTAAAGCAGACCCTGACGAGTTTGCTGCCACCGCCTGGGGGGAAACGGATCTCGCCATAAAAGGACTTGCCGCCACCCTTCTTCGACGGCTCTACGACCACGTAAAGGCAGTCCCCGACCCCCTTCTTTTGCATCTTGTCGGTCGCGGTCAGGGGCCGAACGCCCGAGTCTGTTAGTGGCATCTCAGGGATTCCTGCCTCACGGACATCTTCCTACCTCAGTCAAGGTTTTCCTACCTCATTTGCTTGGCAAACAGGGGGAATTCGTGGGAATTCAAATTCACGAAACCCATTGCACCCCAGTAGTCCTGGGAAGGTCAGGGAAGACCTTGGAACGGAGAGGGAGGGATTCGAACCCTCGACAAGAGTTGCCTCCTGTAACTCCTTAGCAGGGAGCCGCCTTCAACCACTCGGCCACCTCTCCAGCGGCATACATACCCTACCAATACCCACATCTAGTGCTTTGTTTTAGTTGTCTGGGTTTGGTGTCAAATCACCAGTCTGGGTAGTCGATGTTTGAAGCTGCAGAGCACCTCCCATGGAATTGATCCACTGAGATCACTCCATTGTTGTGGTGTAATACAGGCGTCGCCGTCCTTGCCTAGGAGGGTCACGATGCTTCCCACCTCTAGGTCGGGGTGATTTGTGGCATCAAGCACGAGTTGATCCATGGTGATGGCGCCAACCTGGGGGAGAAGCTGACCATCGGCTATTGCAGAGATTTGGCCTGATAGGGATCGGCTAACCCCGTCGGCATAGCCGATTCCTACGACTGCTAGGCGACTGGGGCGTCGTGTGGTGAAGCGATGGCCGTAACTCACTCCCACTCCTGCAGGCACATCCCTAATCAGTGTCACCCTTGCTTTGACGCTGAGAGCTGGCTGAAGGTCTACTTTCCCTTGTAGTTGCAGGTTGGGGCTGTGGCCATAAAGAGCAAGACCAACGCGCACCATGTCGTAATGGAGTTCGCGATCGCGAAGGGTGCCGGCGGAGTTGGCAAGGTGCCGCATAAATCCATTGTGTTGCTCTGGCAGCGTTCTTAGCACCGCCTCAAAGTGTTGCTGCTGCTGATCCGTCACCATTGCGGCTTCACCTTGGAGATCCCCATCTGCCAGGGCTAAATGGCTATAGATACCCTTTAATTCGAGTTGATTGAGGTGGCCTATCGCTTCCACCAGCCTGGGAGCTTCCTTTAACTCGCAGCCGAGACGGGTCATCCCAGTATCGATTTTGAGCTGAATCCTGAATTGCCGGCCGCTGCCATCTGCAAGGTTTTGGCAGAGCAGAGCCTCTCGCATACTGCTGAGGGTGGGCATGAGTTGCCAATGAAGGCAAGCTTTCAGGTCTTCGCTATGGGTGAGATTGCCTAGCACAAGCACTGGGGCATTGTGGCCGGCTTGACGAAGCTCAATTCCTTCTTGGAGGGTTGCTACTCCAAGGCTTTTTGCTCCTCCTTGCAAGGCGGCTCGGGCTACGGTTACAGCGCCATGGCCATAGCCATCAGCTTTCACCACGGCCATCAGGGCACAACTTTCACAAAGGTGTCTCCGAAGGCTGCGGCAATTGGCTTCCACAGCTGCGGGATTAACTTCCACCCAGGCGCGCTGACGCGGATCGGCTTTTGCCATCTGCTCAGGGTTTTTGCCCCTAGGCAGATCACCGTTTGGGGCGATCAGGTCTCGCATGCTGGCAGGGTAAACAAGGGAATGACCTCACCCTTGGGGTGTCGGTAGCATGACGCTTAATCAGGGGGCTGGCATGAGCCAGGTTCTCGTACTCAATGCGTCCTATGAGCCTCTGAACATCACCACCTGGCGACGCGCCCTGGTGATGATGTTCAAGGGCAAGGCGGAGAGCCTGGAACAGGATTCCTCACGCATGATTCGCGAGGACACCATGCTCCCTACGGTAATTCGGTTGCGGCATTTTGTTCGGGTGCCTTTTCGGCAATTGCCCCTGACGCGTCGAAATGTGTTTTTTCGCGATGGTCATTGTTGCCAATACTGCGGTTACCAAGGAGAGAAACTCTCCATAGATCATGTGATCCCTCGCAGCCGTGGCGGTAGCGATACCTGGGAAAACGTCACCACGGCTTGCTTGATTTGCAATGTACGTAAGGGCAGTTGTACTCCTCAGGAGGCTGAAATGCCTCTGCATCGGTTGCCGCGGCGACCACTCAGCAGTCTCAGTTTTGAGGCGACTCGACAGATTCACTCGGGCCGACACAGCGAGTGGGAAAAGTATGTAATCGGCTGGGGCTCTGGTGATACCAGCCTCAACGTCAGCCTTCCTCCTGATGACTGAGTTCTTCGAGTTGATGGCGTTGCTCTTCGGCAATGCAGGCGCCGATCAGCTCTTCAAGCTGGCCAGTCAGCACTGGCTCGAGGGAGAAATTGCGTCCTAATCGGTGGTCAGTGGTGCGATTGTCTTTGTAGTTGTAGGTGCGGATCTTTTCGCTGCGGTCGCCAGTTCCCACTTGGGCTCTTCTCGTTGAGCTTTCACGCGCGTTGGCTTCTGCAATTTGTCTTTCCAGTAACTTCGCTCTCAGGATTTCCATGGCACGTTCTCGGTTCTGCAGTTGGGAGCGTTGCTGGGTGCAGAACACCCTGATACCGGTGGGCTTGTGGAGCAGGTCCACTGCCGTTTCAACCTTGTTGACATTTTGTCCGCCAGCCCCGCCTGAGCGAGCAGTGCTGATTTCTAGTTCGCTGGGATCGATCTGCACTTCCACTGCATCAGCTTCTGGCATCACGGCCACTGTTGCTGTGGAGGTGTGCACACGACCTTGGGATTCTGTAGCAGGAACCCGTTGAACTCGATGCACGCCGGCTTCGAATTTCAGTTGGCTGAAGACGGCATCGCCTTTGATTGAGAGGATTAGCTCACGGAATCCCCCCAAATCGGCCTCTGTTGCACTCAACGGTTGGACTGACCAGCCAATGCGTTGACCGTAGCGCTCATACATACGGGCTAAATCACCTGCCCATAGGCAGGCTTCGTTTCCGCCTGCACCGGCGCGGATCTCGAGCATGACGCTGCGTTGATCACGTGGATCACTTGGGAGTAGGGCCAGGGTGAGGCGTCTCACCAAGACTGTTTTGCGGGCCTCTAGTTGTTGCAACTCTTCCTGGGCTAAAGACTCCATGGCTTCATCACCCCTACTTTCTCGTAGTAGCTGCCTGGTCTCTTGCCATTCCTGCTCCACATGCTGGAGCGTTTCAAAATCGAGTACGAGGGGTTCCAGGCGTGCTCTTTCTCGCGCAATACTTTCAAGAAGTTTGGGATCAGCTGCCACATCGGGATCAGCTAGCTGGCGCTCCAGACTTTGAAAACTGGTCTTGGCTGTTTCCAGCCGAGTGATGAGGGTTGAAGAGTCCATACCCATCAACAGCGGATGTTATTGGCACCCGGCGAAGTCTTTGAGGACAACAGCTCAGTCTTCTTTAGAGATGTTGTCCTTGTTGTTATTTTTGGCGTCTGGTTTTTTTTCATCCACAGCAGCATCGGCACTGCCCATGCCGTACTTGCGCATGAAGCGATCCACGCGTCCTTCAGTATCAAGGATTTTCTGGGTACCGGTAAAGAAGGGGTGATTACCACTCCACACATCAACGTGGAGTTCTGGTTGGGTGGACCCGGTGGTCATCACCACCTCTCCATTGCAGATCACCTTTGCGTCGGGATACCAGCTGGGATGAATATCAGGTTTAGGCATATCAGGATCAGGAGATGGCAGTCAGGAACAAGTAGTAGGGGTGAAGGATCAGCGCTTGGAGAACTGAGGAGCTTTGCGAGCTTTCTTGAGGCCGTACTTGCGACGTTCTTTGGCGCGGGGGTCTCTGCTGAGATGGCCTTCAGTTTTGAGCGGTTTACGGTTGTCTGCTGATAACTCACAAAGGGCTCGTGCCGCACCCTGTTTGATGGCGTCGGCTTGGCCGGTGAGTCCACCTCCGTGAACGTTGACGAGGACGTCGTATTGCTCGTTTAGACCAAGGGTTTGCAGGGGTGCTTTCACTGCCGCGAGATAGGCGGGATTGAAGTTCAGATAGTGGTCACCGGGGCGTCCATTGATGGTGATCGTGCCAGTGCCAGGGACAAGGCGAACGCGGGCAACTGAGGTCTTGCGGCGGCCAGTGCCCCAGTAGACAACGCTGTTATTGGAACTGCTCATTGCGATGAAGCGGCGGGATTGAGCTGAAGGGTTTGGGGTCTCTGGGCGGAATGGGGATGTTCCGGGCCGCGGTAGACCTTGAGTTTGCGGAACAACTGTCTGCCAAGGGCGTTGTGAGGAAGCATCCCTTTAATGGCTTTTTCGACGATGCGTTCAGGTAGACGATCCTGCAACGCCTGGAAGGTTTCAACCTTCATTCCTCCTGGACGGCCAGAGTGACGGCGGTAGAGCTTTTGATTTGCCTTGTTGCCGCTGACTCTGATTTTGTCCGCATTGACCACCACAACAAAGTCACCTGTATCCAGGTGAGGGGTGAAGCTTGGCTTGTTCTTGCCGCGCAGCACGGAGGCCACCTCAGTAGCAAGTCTGCCGAGTGTCTGATTCTCTGCATCCACCAGAAACCACTGGCGTTCGATCGAATCAATTGAGGGAACGGAGGTCTTGTTCATCACGCCGGCATGCCGGTTCGGAGATGCACTATCGCAAGGGATAGTGCTGGGCAGGGAGCATCAGGCACATTTAGGACTGAGCCTGATCAAGCTCGATCTTCAAGCTTAGCCTTTCATGAGAGCAAATCCAAAAAGATCACTCATGGAATGGCTCGCGAAGCCCTTGTGTTTCCCCTAGGGGTGAAGCGTGGTGGTGGGAGTTCAGCTTGACTCCGGTGCAGATGGAGGATCCAAAGGAGGATCATTTGCTCCGAGGGAATAGCGCGGTTGGCAGTCATACCAACCGCCTTTGGAGAAAATGTCTTCTTCGTATCCTGCACGCAGGAGGCAAAGACCCTGAGCTGGTGCCGCTTCTTTCACTTCTTGACGGCGTTTCTCCTTCCAGCGCCGCTCAAAGGTCTGAAGATTAAGTCGGTGTTCGCCTAAGGCCACCAATTGGCCCATCAACAGCCGCACCATGCCATAGAGGAAACCGCTGGCTTGGATCTCAATCATTATTAAATCTCCCTGCCGCTCAGTCTTTACCTCCTGAACTGTGGTGCGGGCATGGGCTCGTCGACTGCCAGTCCGTTGAAAAGCGCTGAGGTCTTGCAACCCAAGGAGCCCCTCTAGAGCCACTTGCATCAAGGTTTCATCAAGACGAACGTGGTAGCGGTGCCAGCTCCAGGGGGCGAGGAACAGATTGGGTCGCCGACCGTTGTAGATCGTGTAGCGATATCTTCGGTATATCGCTGAATGACATGCATGCCAGGAGGCTGGCCGTGCTACTGCTTCCCGCACACGAATCGTGCTAGGTAGTCGTCCGTTTAGAGCAGGTGCCCAGCGTTCAGCTGGGATGGGACCACAGCAGTCGAAGTGCACAACTTGGCCCGCAGCATGGACACCAGCATCTGTGCGACCTGCTGCAACGGCCTGAATAGGCCTGTGAGGATCAAGCTGGGAAATTGCCTCTTCAAGTACTTGTTGAACGCTCACCGCTTGTGGTTGACGCTGCCAACCGCAAAAGTTTGAACCTTCATATTGCACGCTGAGGCCAATACGTCGAACTGGCGTACTTTTTGGCAGTTCGACTTTGGAGTTAGGGAACATTGCTGATCAGTCCAGCATGTTGTCACTGTTCCCAGGCTTTAGACCAACTCTATGATTGCCATCTCAGCATTGTCGCCGCGGCGAGGCACCGTACGGATGATGCGTGTATAGCCGCCTTGACGATCGCCATAACGGTCTTGGGCCTTGTCGAAAAGCGCATGGACCAGTTGCTTGTCGTAGATGTATCCGATGGCGCGGCGTCTTGATGCCAGGCTCCCGTTCTTCGCAAGAGTGATCATGCGTTCAGCTTCGTCCCTAAGGGCCTTGGCTCTGGCTTTGGTTGTTGTGACACGGCCTTCACGGATGAGTTGAGTGGTCAGACCGCGAAGCATGGCTTTGCGTTGATCAGTTGGGCGCCCAAGCTTTGGGACTCGACATTGGTGACGCATGGTTCTCGGTGGTGCGCTGGGGCGGGAATGTAAAAACGGCTAGGCGCTGGTACGGCTTTGTGGAATTGAGATGCCGATGCGCTCTAGGGCTTCGATGACCTCGTCTGCAGACTTGGAGCCGAAGTTCTTGATCTCAAGCAGGTCCTCGTAGCTGAAGCCCATCAGATCAGAAACTGAGTTCACCTGGGCTCGCTTGAGGCAGTTGTAAGCCCTTACAGAGAGGTTGAGCTCTTCAAGGGGGATCTGTGATTCAGCGGAAGGCTCGGGTTCCAGGCCTGGTTCTTCCACCATGGTGACGGTGGCAAGGGGCTGAAAGAGTTCGATCAGTTGGTTGGCTGACTCTGCAAGGGCATCATCTGGTGTAGTGGAACCATCGGTGACAATTTCTATGCGCAGCCTCTCGCGGGTCGATCCTCCTTCTGCGACGGCAGTCTCGTCGATGGTGAAGTTCACCCTACGGACGGGCATGAACACAGCATCGATCTGTAGTAGATCAATGGCGCTTATATCTTCGTTGTGGCGATCAACAGGGCGGTAACCGATCCCCCGCTCAACATGAACTTCTAACTCAAGGCTGTGACCCTCATGCACAGTGGCAATTTGGCGGTCTCCATCCACCACTTGGACTTGTGAGGAGAATTGCAGGTCTTTAGCTTTGACCTGGGCAGGGCCGGTAACCACAAGTCGCCCAATCTCTAGTTCACTCGTTCGACTGTTTACCGACAGCTGTTTGCAGTTCAACAGGATGTCGAGCACATCTTCTCGGACTCCTGGGATGGTCGCGTACTCGTGGTTGACACCTGCTATACGCACGGCGGTGATGGCGCTGCCCTCAAGGCCCCCCATCAGCACCCTGCGGAGGGAATTGCCAAGCGTGGTGGCTTGCCCGCGTTCGAGCGGTCCAATGAGGAAGACGCCTGTTTGGGCGCGATCATCGGCAACTTGATGCTCGATCCGGTCGATCTGGTATTGCAGCACGGTCTGAAGCGGGGAGAGAGGGCAGGAGCTAGGGAGTGAAACGCGGTTCAGACGCGCCGGCGTTTGGGCCGACGGCAACCGTTATGGGGGAGTGGGGTGACGTCTCTAATAAGAGTGATTTCGAGGCCTGCCACCTGCAGGGCGCGGATGGCGGTTTCACGGCCGGAGCCTGGTCCACGGACCAGTACTTCGATCTGACGCATGCCCTGTTCGAGTGCCCTACGGGCTGCAGCTTCAGCTGCAGTTTGAGCAGCAAAGGGGGTGCCCTTACGAGCACCCTTGAAGCCACTGGCTCCAGCAGATGACCAGGCGATAACTTCCCCAGCTGTATCGGTGATTGAGACGATCGTGTTGTTGAAGGTGCTCTGAATATGTGCAACGCCATTGGGGACGTTGCGCTTGGTCTTTTTGGAACCTGTCTTTTTGGTGGGTTTGGCCATGGGCTGGGGCCTGGTAGATACGGTTTGGGGAGGGTCTGCCTGGGCAGCTCAAAGAGATGTTGCTTATTTTTTCTTGCCAGCCACGGTTTTGCGTGCACCGCGACGAGTACGTGCATTGGTTCTGGTGCGTTGACCGCGAACTGGGAGGCTCATGCGGTGTCGACGTCCCCGAAGGCAACCGATATCTTGCAGTCGCTTGAGGGCCATGCCCTCTTGGCGTCGAAGGTCTCCTTCAATCGTGAAGGCTTCTAAGGCCGTACGCAGCTTCTGCACATCTCCATCTTCCAGATCCTTGACTCGGATGTCGGGATTGACGCCAGATTTGGTCAGGATGGTTTTGGCGCGGGTTAGACCAATTCCATAGATGTAGGTGAGTGCAACTTCAACCCGCTTGTCACGGGGTATGTCTACGCCAGCAATCCGTGCCACTTAGCAGTTAATCGAGGGGGGATAGGGGTCGCCGATGGTGGCGAGAAAGGTTTGTGATGATTGAGGACCCAATTCAGGGCTGTTCGATCACCAATGAGGAACAGGGAGTTATCCCTGACGCTGCTTGTGCTTAGGGTTGGAGCAGATCACCATGACCCTGCCGTGGCGGCGGATCACCCGGCATTTTTCACACATTTTCTTGACCGAGGCACGCACCTTCATGGAGTGTGGCTCTCCAAATTTCCAAACGGCAACCATACCACGTAGGTCAACATAAGGATTTTTCGATGCTGATAGCGATTGATTCGATACTGCCGTGGGCTTCCACCGTTTGCAGCAGTCCTTGTTGGCGGTAATGGTCGATGAGGGGGGCTGTTTTCTCGCGGTAGACCTCAAGGCGATTACGAATCACGCTTTCGTTGTCATCACTGCGGCCTCGGGAAATTAACCGTTCAATTAACACTGCATCGTTGAGTTCCAGTAGTACAACAGCCTCAATTGGTTGCTTGAGTTCCTCAAGTAAGGGTTCGAGTGCTGTGGCTTGGATCAAGGTGCGTGGAAAACCATCCAAGAGCCAACCACCACTTTGGTTCTTGAGTTGGTTTTCGACGATGGCGAGCACCAGCTCATCGCTGACCAGCTCGCCACGGTTCATAACAGCAGCAGCCTCCTGACCAAGGGTTGTTTTGGCGCCGACCTCAGTACGCAGCAGATCGCCAGTCGATAGGTGCATTAATTCATGGGCTGCGCAGAGACGTTCAGCCTGGGTCCCTTTGCCTGCGCCAGGGGGCCCTAGGAATAGGAGACGTTGCTTCATGGATGGCAAGAAAGGGCTTGCAGGCGAAGTGGGGAATCGTTCATTGGCGGACAAGGCCTTCGTAGCGTTGAGAGATCACGTAGGTCTGAACTTGTTTTGCGGTGTCGATGGCAACACCTACAAGGATCAGCAGTGACGTAGCCCCGAGGCCTTGAAAGGTCTGAACGTTGGTGGCGCGTTCTACCGCGGCGGGAATGATTGCAACTGCACCGAGGAACAATCCGCCCAGCAAGGTCAGTCGGTTCTGAACCCCGGAGAGGTAGTTCGCTGTAGCACTGCCTGGCCTCACTCCTGGGATGGCCACGCCTCCCCGTTTGAGGTTTGTGGCGATGTCTATTGGATTGATGGTGAGTGAGGCGTAAAAGTAAGAAAAGCCGACAATCAGCGCGAAAAACACCAAGGCATAGGGCCATGGATTAGCGGCACCTGGGTTAAGAGTGCTTGCAGCCCTTATGAGTAAAGGGTTTTTGGTGAAGTTCGCAATGGTGATTGGTAGAAAGATCAGTGCAGAAGCAAAGATGATTGGCATCACACCACCGGCATTCAGCTTCAGAGGTAGATAGCTCTGGCGGTTTGGTAGCAAATTGGTTCCACCTATCTGTCGTTTTGCGCTCACAATCGGCAGGCGGCGGGATCCTTCCTGCACAAAGATGATGCCAACGATTGTCATTAGGAAAACCATCACGAGCACAATGATGCCGACCACATCGCCGCGATCACCGGTCTGTGCTTTTTCAATCGTTGAAGCCAGTGCTTTTGGCAGGGTGGCAACGATGTTCAGGAAGATCACAAGGGAGGCCCCTTGACCAATCCCTCGGTCAGTGATGATTTCGCTCATCCACATCACGATCATGGAGCCTGTTACTAATGCCAGGGCTGTCTGCACGACAAAGACGACCTCGCTGAGCCCTTCAACGGCGTACTGGCGAAGGATCAGGGCAAAAATCACACTTTGAACTAGACCCCAGCCAAGGGCTACATAGCGGGTGATCTGTGCAATCTTGCGGCGACCAGCCTCGCCTTCGTTTTTTTGCAGGTCCTCGAGTTGGGGTAGGGCTGCTGTGAGTAACTGGAGAATGATTGAGGCGTTGATGAATGGGAGGATCCCAAGAGCGAAAATCCCCAGGGTGGAGATGCCTCCACCGGTGAAAATGTCTAGAAAGCCAATCAGTTGCCCTCCCTGTTGCAGGAAGCTCTGAAAGGCCTCCCGATCAATACCTGGCATTGGGATGTAGATGCCGAGGCGAATAAACAGAAGTAATCCCAGGGTGGTCAGCACTCTGCCGCGCAGCTCTGGGTTGCGCACCAATTGGCTGATGACTTCAGCGGCACTAGGGTTGCGACCCCGACTGACGAGCATTGAGGGAAGAGATTGGGTGGGTTTGACGCAATAAAGCAGTCCGTTGACCGAAGACTCGTCGGACTGCTCAGACCATAGACAGGCAGTTGTATTGACTTGGCATCGTTTCAGTCAAGGATTTCGCATGTGCCGCCAGCGGCTTCGATCTTGTTGCGGGCTGTAGCTGTGAATGCAGCGGCCTGAATGGTCAGCTTGACTTTGAGCTCTCCATTGCCAAGTACCTTTAAAGGGTGTTTAGGACTAGTGACAACACCACTTTTGACAAGGGTGTCGAGATTGATGGTGCTACCCGTCTTGAGCTCATTGAGGGCCGCTACGTTCACAACAGTGAACTCTTTTGAGTTCACTGTTGTGAAGTGTTTGAGTTTGGGTACGCGCCTATAGAGAGGCATCTGCCCGCCTTCGAAGCCTGGGCGGGTAGGGCGACCAGATCGGGACTTTTGGCCACGCATGCCGAAACCACAGCTTGCTCCTTGGCCAGCGGCAATACCGCGACCTTTACGCATTTTGCGGCGCCTTGCACCTGCGTTGGCTTTGAGAGAGTCGAGTCGAAGAGTAGTCATAGGGGAATCAGGAGTAGATCTGCTCGAGGGAGATCCCCCGTTCCTTTGCGGTCTCCTTATGGGTGCGGAGACTTGCTAGAGCCACCATGGCAGCTCGGGCATTGTTTAGAGGGGTTTTGCTGCCGAGACGCTTGGCTAGAACGTTTTTGATTCCGGCTAGTTCCAGAACTGTGCGAATTGAACCGCCTGCAATGACCCCTGTTCCTGGGGCAGCGGGGCGGATTAGCACGTTGGCAGCACCTTCGCGTCCGTTGGACAGGGTGGGGATGGAGTTGTGGCGAGTGAGAGGAACCTTGACCAGGTGCTTCTTGCCATCAGCGACACCCTTGCGAACAGCACCGATCACATCGCCGGCTTTGCCGACTCCAACACCCACTTGGCCACGCTCGTTGCCGACAACCACAATGGCCCGGAAACTCATCTTTTTCCCACCTTTTACGGTTTTGGAGACGCGGCGAATCTGAACGACTCGTTCTTGCCATTCCGAATCACGCTCTTGGCCTCGGCGGTCGCCACGGCGTCCGCCACCTCTGCGCTCACGCCCCCCGCCACGGCGTTGCTGTTGCTGTTGTTGTTCTTGTTGTTGACCTTCCGCAGCTGCGGGGACGTCATTGGGGGTGGTCTGGGTGTTGGGTTGGGTCATGGTGAGAGCAGGGATCAGAACTGAAGGCCCGCTTCCCGGGCGGCATCGGCGAGGGATTTCACTCGGCCGTGGTACAGGTTGCCGCCGCGATCGAAGACCACCTGTTGGATGCCCTTGGCGAGGGCGCGTTTTGCGACTAAGTCCCCGACGGCATTGGAGGCGTCACAGCTGCTGCCATCGGCTTTAAGGCTGGTGCGTAAGTCCTTGTCGAGAGTCGAGGCGGCACAAAGGGTGTTTTGGGCTTCGTCATCAATAACCTGGGCATAGATGTGGTTGTTGGAGCGAAATACAGCCAGTCGCGGACGCTGGGCGGTGCCATTGAGATGGCGCCGCAGGCGCCGATGGCGCTTCTGGGTCTGCTGCTTTCGGGAGAGGTTAGACATGGTGGGTAATGAGGAGGGAAGTCAGGCAGACCTCTATTTCTTGCCGGATTTGCCGGCTTTGCGCAGGATGCGTTCGCCTTCGTATCTGATCCCCTTGCCTTTGTAGGGCTCAGGTGGACGAATGGCTCTGATCTTTGCAGCTTCATTGCCCACCAGTTCCTTGTCTGCACCTGAGACGGTGACCTTGGTGTTGTTCTCTACAGCAAAGGTGACTCCTTCGGGGGGGTCCATTTCTACCGGGTGGCTGAAACCTGCACTCAAGACAAGCTTTTTGCCTTTCACTTGTGCACGTGAGCCCACACCGATGAGTTCTAGTTTGCGCGTGTAGCCCTTGCTCACCCCTTCAACCATATTGGCGACAAGCGAGCGACAGAGACCGTGACGCTCACGCGACTTACGTTTCTGACTTGTGGGTGTAACCACAATTGTGTTCTCCACCTGACTGACGCTGACGCCTTCGGGAAGGGTGCGGCTCAGTTCTCCTTTGGGGCCCTTCACGCTGACTGCTAGACCATCAAGGGTTACAGCCACCTTGTCGGGGATGGGGATGGGATTCTTACCGATACGAGACATGGTTCAGGTTCCGGGTCAGTACACGTAACAGAGCACTTCTCCGCCAACGCCCTGTTTGCGGGCATCGCGGTCGCTCATCACGCCTTTGGAAGTGGAGATGATTGCCATACCAAGGCCACCAAGGACTTTGGGCAGGGCACGGGTGTTCTTGTAGATGCGCAGGCCTGGCTTGCTCACCCGCTGCATTGAGCGGATGGTGGGATGGCGGTGTTTGCCGCTGTACTTCAATTCGAGGACTAGATGGGTGCGTACACCTTCACCTTCTTCGCTGATTTCAGAGATGAAGCCCTCTTGTTGTAGGACTTTGGCAATACTGCGTGACATGCGGGAGGCAGGAACGCGGGTGGTTTGGTGACGTTTTTCACTCGCATTGCGGATGCGGGTGAGCATGTCTGAGATTGGATCGTGGTTGGCCATAGTTCAGTCGTCTCCGAAGAGGGCTTAATTGCTGCGGAACGGCATTCCCATCTCTCGGAGGAGGGATTGGCCCTCTTCATCCGTACGGGCGCTGGTCACGATGGTGATGTCCATACCCCTGATGGCATCGATCTTGTCGAAGGAAATTTCAGGGAAGATGAGTTGCTCCCTCACTCCAAGGGTGTAGTTTCCACGGCCGTCAAAACTTTTTGGGCTGACACCTCGGAAGTCCCGGATTCTGGGCAGTGCAAGATTGATCAGGCGCTCCAGGAAGGCATACATCCGCTCTCCGCGGAGTGTGACGGCGCAACCTATGGGCATTCCCTGCCTGATTTTGAAGCCAGCGATGGCCTTCTTGGCCCTAGTCACGACAACTTTCTGGCCAGTGATAGTAGCCAGTTCAGTAATTGAGGCCTCCAAGGACTTTGCGTTTTGGGCGGCCTCACCGAGTCCTCGGTTGACGGTGATTTTTAGCACCTTGGGGACTTCGTGAATATTCGAGAGGCTTAGATCCTTCAGCAGTTTGGGCTGAATGGTCTCCCGGTAGCGCTGTTTGAGTGACATGGCTTGGTGGAAGGGTTCTTCTGGACGTGGTCAGAAGATCGGGGATTGGGAAGAAAGGGAAGTTGGTGGGCTGGAAATTGTGATTTAGATGGCCCAGGGTTCTGTGGTTGGAGCTGTGATTAGTCGATCAACTCTCCGGTTTTTTTGAGGCGGCGTTTTTTGCTGCCGTCTTTTTCGACAACCAGCGCCACACGACTGGCGATCTTTTTGTTATTGGAATAGAGCATCACGTTGGAGGCGTGAACGGACGCTTCCTCTGTGACAATCCTGCCGCTTTCTCCCTCTTGGGTGGGTTTGACGTGACGGGTGCGAATGTTGACGCCCTCCACAATCACGCGGTTCTCTATGGGGAGAGTGCGTAGCACTTCGCCAGTTTTTCCTTTGTCCTTGCCTGTGATGACTTGGACGGTGTCCCCTTTATGGATGCGCATCTTGATGCGCTGAGTGTTTTTTTGTTTGGGGGTTGCGATAGGCATTTCAGATCACCTCCGGAGCGAGGGATACGATTTTGGTGAAGTTGCGCTCGCGAAGTTCCCGAGCCACCGGCCCAAAAACACGAGTGCCTCTAGGGTTTTTGTCCTCGTTAATGAGCACTGCAGCGTTGTCGTCGAAACGAATCGAGTTGCCAGTATCTCGGCGCAGGGTTGCTTTTGTGCGCACCACCACAGCTTTGACGACCTCGGATTTCTTGACGCTCATATTCGGCATCGCGTCTTTTACGGCTGCCACGATGACGTCGCCTACATGGGCATAGCGACGGTTTGAGCCCAGCACACGGATGCATTGGATTCGCTTGGCGCCACTGTTATCGGCAACAGTGAGGAAGGATTCCTGCTGAATCATGTGGAGACCTCTTGAGCTTTGGGACTTTGGCTGAGGACTTCAGCAACCGTCCAACGCTTTGCTCGACTGAGAGGGCGTGTCTCAGTGATTCGCACGCGATCACCGACACGGCAGGTGTTACCAGCGTCGTGGGCTTTATAACGGGTGGTTCGGCTGACCGTCTTCTGGTAGATGGGATGTGGGTAGCGGTTTTCCACCGCTACCACTACTGTTTTGTCCATCTTGTCGCTGACGACGGTGCCGAGCCTTTCCTTGAGTGCCATGGGTTCTAAGGGGAAAATCAGGAGGAGGCGGCGGAGCGGCTGCGCTCCTTCTGCACCGTCAACAGCTGGGCCAGCTTGATGCGGGCCTCTTTGAAGCGGTGCGTATTGCTCAGCTGCCGGGTGGCTTGCTGAAAGCGGAGATCGAACAGCTCTCGGCGGATGCCATCGATCTGCTCTGTGATGTCGGCGTCGGTGAGTTTGCGCACCTCGGCGGCTTTGGGATGGGCCATGGGTCAGGACTCCGCGGTAATGGCGGGCACACTGGCAGGCTTGTCGCTACCAGCAACCTTCTCTTGGTCGTCCAGGCCGATGAACTTTGTTTTGATGGGTAGTTTGTACTGGGCAAGCCGCATGGCTTCCCTAGCAATGTCTTCGGTGATCTCTTCACCGCCCATTTCGAACAGAATCCGACCTGGTTTAATGACGGCAACCCAAAATTCAGGGTTGCCCTTGCCAGAGCCCATGCGTGTTTCAGCGGGACGCATAGTGACTGGCTTGTCTGGAAAGATCCGGATCCAGATCTTTCCACCCCGTTTGACATAGCGGGTCATGGCTCGGCGGCTGGCCTCGATTTGGCGTGAGGTAATCCAGCCACATTCCTGGGCTTGCAAGGCAAACTCTCCAAAGGCAATGGTGTTGCCCCTGGTTGCGACACCGCGCATACGGCCTCGTTGCTGTTTGCGGAATTTGACGCGTTTTGGACTCAGCATGGTTCAGGCCTCCTCATCAACCCTCGTTTGAGCGATCTTCGAATTGTTGGGGTCGACGATTGCCCCTGCGCCGTGGGCTTGCACCCACAGGCATTGACTGGGCCTCGTCTCCCAGTACTTCGCCTTTGAAGATCCAGACCTTGATGCCTAGTACTCCGTAGGTAGTGCTAGCCACTTTTGTGGCGTAGTCGATCTCGGCGCGAAGGGTGTGTAGAGGCACACGGCCTTCTCGGGTCCATTCGGTGCGAGCGATTTCGGCGCCGTTGAGCCGACCACCAACCTGGATTTTCAAGCCCAGTACACCCGCTCGCTGGGCCCGTTGTACGGCCATGCGGATGGTGCGACGGAAGGCGACTCGCTTCTCGAGCTGCTGGGCGATGTACTCGGCCAGCAGGAAGGCATCGGCATCGACTCGCTCGACTTCGACGACGTTGATCCGAACCTGCCGGCTGTGATCACCGATGGTTTTTTGAATGCCGGTTCGCAGCTCTTCGATGCCACTGCCCTGGCGGCCAACGAGGACACCTGGTCGTGCAGTCTTCAGCTCCACTTCGAGTTGGTCGGCCTTGCGGGCAATCAACACATCGCTGATGCCTGCTGCGCCGTACTTCTTATGGATGAATCGACGGATTCTGTCGTCCTCCTGAAGGAGGATTGGGTACATCTTGCTGGTGGCGTACCAACGAGATCGGTGCTCCTGGGTGATCCCCAGGCGTAAGCCGGTTGGATGGATTTTGTTTCCCATCGGTCGGTGTCCTCGGGGGTCAGGAGTCGGTCTGGGCTGCCACAGCAATGCTGATGTGGCAGGTTTGCTTCTTGATCGCGAAAGCGCGACCTTGAGCTCGGGGCCGATAGCGCTTCATGGATGGACCCATGTCGGCGCTGGCTTGGGCAATCACAAGCGATGCTGGATCAAGACCCAGGTTGTGTTCTGCATTGGCTACAGCTGACCTCAGAACTTTTGTGATCGGGCCAGTGGAGCGGTAAGGCATGAACTCGAGCATGATCAGCGCGTCGCGATAGGTGCGACCGCGGATTTGATCGAGCACTCGCCGTACTTTTGATACGGAGCCGCGGATGAAGCGGCCGTGGGCCTTGGCGATAGTTGTCGTCGTGGGTGATGAGGTCGTCATGGTCTCAGCGGCCTCCTTTTTTGTCTTTGATGTGGCCTTTGAATGTGCGGGTGGGAGCAAATTCACCCAGTTTGTGTCCAACCATCTGCTCGGTGATGAACACCGGCACATGGCTCCTGCCGTTGTGAACGGCAATGGTATGGCCGATCATCATCGGCAGGATGGTGGAGGCGCGAGACCAGGTTTTGATCACCGACTTGTCATCGTCAGCATTTTGCTTTTCCAGCTTGCGAAGCAGGCTGTCAGCAATGAAGGGGCCTTTTTTTAATGAACGTCCCATGGCGGGTTAAGCGAACGGCAGAACAGTGATTGACATCAGGAATCGCGTCCTCCTCGGCTGCGTTTGGAGGTGCGGCGACGTTTCCGAAGAACGAACCGATTGCTGGGCTTGTTCCGCTTACGCGTCTTGAGACCAAGGGCAGGCTTGCCCCAGGGTGTCACCGGGCCTGAGCGGCCAATCGGTGCACGTCCTTCGCCACCACCATGAGGGTGGTCACAGGGGTTCATCACACTGCCGCGAACTTGGGGGCGTCGCCCTAGCCAACGGCGACGCCCAGCCTTGCCCAGGCTGGTGTTGCGCACTTCCGAATTGCCTACTTCGCCGAGCGTGGCGTAGCACTCATGGCGCACAAGGCGGACCTCAGTGGAGGGCAGCTTGAGAGCGACGTAGTCGCCCTCCTTGGCCATGACTTGTGCACTTGAGCCGGCCGTACGCGCCATCTGGCCACCCCGGCCGGCATAAAGCTCAACGTTGTGGACGCTGGAGCCAAGAGGGATGGCTGAGAGTGGCAAGGCATTGCCTGTCTCGATCGGTGATTCCGGGCCTGAAATCAGCTGCTGACCAATGGCGATCCCGGCGGGAGCAAGGATGTAGCGCTTCTCGCCATCAGTGTAGAAAAGCAGTGCTAGGTGGGCATTGCGATGGGGGTCGTAATGGATCGCCGCCACTTTGGCCGGAATGCCGTGCTTATTGCGACGGAAATCGACGATGCGGTATAGGCGCTTGTGCCCGCCACCGCGATGGCGGCAGGTGATAACACCTCTGTTGTTGCGACCCTTGCGGCGATGTTTCGCCACCACAAGAGAACGCTCGGGTTTACGGCCGGTGACCTCATTGAAGTCTGTGACCACCCTGGTGCGTGTTCCTGGGGTGTAAGGGCGGAAGGTACGGATTGCCATGATGTTTTCAGATCCCTCAGGACTCAGGGAAGAGTTGGATCGTGTTGCCTTCGGCAAGCCGCACGATGGCTTTTTTCACCTGGGCTCGCTTGCCAGTGAAACGACCCACTCGACGGCTGCGCCGTGGAGGATTCATGGTGCTGATGCCGACCACACGGACATCGAAGAGTTGTTCTACGGCTGCCTTGATATCAGGCTTGGCAGCACGATGGTCAACCTCAAAGGTGTACTGGTTTTGTTCCAGTGCGCTGGTCGCTTTTTCTGTGATCAGTGGACGGCGGATTACATCCGCCAGACGACCGTTGAAACGTTCAGTCATCTCCGTAAACCTCCTGGATCTTGGCGAGAGCCTCCTCGCTCAGCACCAGAGAATTGGCGTGGAGCAAATCGAAGACGTTGAGTTGATCGGCGGCGATCAGTTTCACCTTCTCGAGATTGCGCACGGAGCGTCGGATGATCTCGGAGGGTGTGGAAAGAATGATCAAAACCTTTGCATCTGCGGCAACGCCGAGCCTTACAAGGGCATCTGAGATCTCTCGGGTCTTCGGCGCCTTGAGGCTGTCGCCAAAGTCTTTGACCACAATGACGTCCTCAAGACGGGCCATCAGCGCGGTGCGTAGGGCCAGACGACGTTCCTTTCGGTTCATCGCCAGGTTGTAGGTCCTTGGCTTTGGTCCGAAGATGATGCCGCCGCCTGGACGTAAGGGGGTGCGGATCGTTCCCTGGCGGGCACGGCCGGTGCCCTTTTGCTTATAGGGCTTGCGACCACCACCACGAACCTCGGCACGGGTGAGGGTGCTTGCCGTTCCCTGACGGCTATGGGCCTGCTGCCTGAGCACTGCACGGTGCATGAGATCAACAGCCGTGGTTTCTTTAGAAACTTTGAGTTCAAGGCTTGCCTTGCCGGCTTCCTTTCCCTGCCAGTCGTGAACAACACATTCAGCCATCACTTACCTCCTTGAGCAGGCTTGCTGCCTACGCGTTTTGCGGGTCGGATGTTGAGCAGGGCGCCTGGCTTGCCAGGCACTGAGCCCTTCACCACCAGGAGATTGCGGTTGCTGTCCACTTTGAGGATGGTGAGTCCACGGGTTGTGCGCTTTTTGCCGCCGTAGCGGCCAGCCATGCGTTTGCCTGGATAAATCCGCCCTGGCGTGGTTCCGGCGCCTGTGGAGCCTGGTTCTCGATGGTTTTTGGAACCGTGGCTCATCGGACCACGGCTGAAGCCGTGGCGCTTTTGATAACCAGAGAACCCACGACCCATCGTGTCGCCGCTGACGTCTACCTTCTGGCCAGCTTCAAAACTGCCGACGGTGATCGCTGCTCCCAGCTCTAGGCCTTCAAGGCCCTCGACGCGATATTCGCGCAGGTGCTTCAAGAGAACCTCGCCAGATTTGGTGAGGTGCCCTTTGGAAGGCTTGTTGATCAATTTTTCGCGGGTATCACCGAAACCGATCTGCACGGCGGCATAACCGTCGATGTCAGAAGTCTTGAGTTGGGTGATGCGGCAGGGGCCGGCCTCGATCAGGGTGACCGGGATGGCTCTGCCTTGATCGTCGAAGAACTGAGACATGCCCAGTTTCTTCCCAAGGATGCCGATTGACATGGAGGGTAAAAACGCCAGCGTGGATGACCTCCTTCCGTTGTCCGGTCGGGGGGTTGTGATTCAGTGCTGATCAAGGGAGCGCAGTCGTCGCCGAAAGACCTTGGACCGTAAGAAACGGCGGCTGAGGCAATTTCGGATAGAGCTAGCGAGCAAATCAGCTGGCTGGGACTTGGGCGACCTTTTGAGTCAATCAGTTTCCCGGCAGTTCAGGGATAAATCCCTTTTCTGCTCTGGCCTAGGGATCCGGCGCAATCGTCGGACCTGATTCGCCTTCTGGAGGCCCGGCTAGCGGACGGGCACAGAAATACGAACCAAACTAAGACTTTACACCACTGCTTATGCCAATTAAATATTTTCCGAACCTGCTGGCAGACTCATGGCTACTTGAGTGATGTCGTCATGCCGCTGTTGCTTTCTGGTCGGGTGTTTCGCCGTGACCTGGATGCTTGCGGCTGTCTGGCCATGCATGTTCCCCTTGAAGGTGGCAGTGAAACCCGTTTACTGCGAAGGCTTCGGGCTGCTGGATACCGCACCCAGCTGAGCTCAGCTCGGGGGCTTGGCGATCCGGAGGTGTTTCTTTTTCAGCTGCACGGTATTCGGCCTCCCCATCTCGGGCATCAAAGCGTTGGGCGCAATGGAGCTGTCGGTGAGGTTCAGCAGGTGATGCCCCAGTTGGCTGAATTATTTGTCGACAATGCTCCTGTGGTGCTCTGGCTTTTGGAGGGGCAGGTGCTGTCAAGATCTGAGCTCTTGGCGCTTTGTGATCTTTGTAAGCGTGAGTCGCGTTTACGGGTCGTTGTTGAGATGGGTGGTGCTCGCAGTTTGAATTGGCAGCCGATGTCCACTTTGCTCGGGGTCTGAACACTATTCCTTCTAACCCTTTGCAGCAGAGTGCTCTTCGCGGTGAGCTCGCCTTGGCCAGTGGGTCTTGGGTGAAGTTGATCTGTGGTGCCAGCAATCAGGATTTGCTTGCCATAACAGACCTTTGTGCGGTTTTTGCCGCGGCTGGTATTCACTGTGTGGATGTGGCGGCCGATGCTGCCGTTGTCAGGGCAGCTCGTCAGGGGCTTGATTGGGTGCAAGCGCGGAGTGGTTTTCGTCCTTGGTTGATGGTGAGCATCAGCGATGGCAAGGATGCCCATTTCCGAAAAGCTTGGTTTGATCCTGCGCGCTGTCCAAGCGATTGTTCGCGGCCTTGTCAACATGCTTGTCCTGCTGAGGCTATTGGCGAGCAAGGGGGGGTTCAGCTAAGCCGTTGTTATGGCTGTGGACGATGTCTGCCGACTTGTCCTCTTGGTTTGATCGATGAACACGACCGGCGACTTGAACTGAGAGATTTCGGACCTCTGTTGGCGGAATTACATCCTGATGCAGTCGAGATTCACACGGCACCTGGGCGGGCTGAGGCCTTTGAATCCACAGTTGCAGAGCTGATGTCGGCTCAGGTGCCTCTGCAGCGGATTGGGGTGAGCTGTGGTCTTGAGGGGCATGGGCTCACGGTTGAGGCTTTAGCAAGTGAGTTGTGGCAAAGACATGCTTGTTTAAGGCGTTCTGGGCAAAGACCTCTTTGGCAGCTTGATGGCCGACCCATGAGTGGTGATATCGGATCAGGAACGGCTCGAGTTGCTGTAGCGCTCTGGCGGAAGCTGCGGCCATTGGCTCCGCCTGGCCCCCTCCAGTTAGCGGGGGGCACCAACGCCCACACGATCACCTATATCTCTAGTGACGATGGGCCGGCAGGTATTGCCTTTGGAGGCATGGCTCGTCGTCTCCTTCAGTCCTGGTTGCTTGAAGCACAGGCCAGGCATGTGAGCCTGAGAGAATGGCCTGAGGGTTGGCAAGCTGCTCTTGCGCAGGCAGAGCAGCTTGTTCGTCCATGGCTGTTCCGCCAATCTGGGTCGTAAGCCTGCTAGAAGGCCGTTAGGGGAGCCATTTCTACATGGCTGCGGCTGAGGGCCATGAAGCCAAAGCGTATTACTGATGATCTAGACCGATTGTTGGATTTGTTGCCTCTTGCGGTTCAGCAGGCTTTGGCGACACCCAATAGCCGGGAGCAGTTACTCGAGGTGGTCTTGGATCTCGGCAGAGTGCCTGAAGCACGCTATCCGGGACGAGCGCTTGCTTTAGGAGAGCAGTGCCTCACGCGCGATGACCTGCAAACCACTGTTGATCGGTTGGGCCAGTTTGGTGCTGACAACCGTGCTGGCATTGAACGAACTCTGCATCGCATCAGTGCTATTCGTAATCGCCAGCGAGAGGTGGTGGGCCTCACCTGCCGTGTGGGAAGGGCCGTTTTTGGCACCGTGGCGATGGTGAGAGATTTGCTGGATAGTGGGCAATCGCTCTTGCTGATGGGGCGCCCCGGAGTTGGTAAGACCACCGCGCTGCGTGAGATTGCCAGGGTTCTTGCTGATGATCTGCAGCGCAGGGTTGTGGTGATTGACACCAGTAACGAGATTGCTGGTGACGGGGATATTCCCCATCCAGCTATTGGTCGGGCCAGGCGCATGCAAGTGTCTCTGCCAGAACAACAACATCAGGTCATGATTGAGGCCGTGGAGAACCACATGCCGGAAGTCATCGTGATTGATGAAATCGGTACGGAGCTAGAGGCTCAGGCTGCGCGCACGATCGCTGAACGGGGGGTGCAGCTTGTGGCTACGGCCCATGGCAATGCTTTGGCGAATTTGATCAAGAATCCAACCCTTAGTGATCTTGTTGGCGGGATTCAGGCTGTCACTCTTGGAGATGAAGAGGCAAGGCGGCGACGCACGCAGAAGACTGTGCTTGAGAGGGCTGCTGAGCCCACTTTCCCTGTGGCAGTTGAAATCAATACTCGCAATCGTTGGTCGATTCATGCCGACGTGGCTGCCACTGTTGATCAGTTGCTGCGCGGACAGTTGCCACGCCCCCAGTTGCGGGAGCTGGACTCTGATGGATCGGTGCGGCTCGTGGATGCGCAGCCGAGGCGATCATCTTCACCCCGTCCTGCTCTGGCGGCGGTCCCTCTGCCGGATCCAAAAGCACCTTCTCCTAGAGCGGCCCCCCCCGCTCAAGATCCTGCTGAGGCGATCTCTGCTGAGCGTTCAGATCAAAGAGCACTGCAGGTGCTCTGTTGTGGAATCACGCCCCAGCTGGTGGATGAGGCTATTCGTCGTCATGGCTGGCCTGTTCGTTGGGTGGATGACCTCAATGAGGCTGACGTTGTGCTCAGCATCCGTAAGGGACTCGGCCATCAGCCAACTCTGAGACGTCAGGCGCGTGAATCACGTGTGCCGGTCCTTGTGATTAAGTCCGACACATTGCCTCAGGTAGAGCGTGCTCTGGAGCGGCTGTTAGCACGCCGCGCTGGGCCGCAAGATCAGCTCTCACATTCAGAGTCTCAGGATGGTGATCAGGAAGATGCCCTGGCTGCACTTGAAGAGTGCAGATTGGCTGTGGAAAAAGTAGTGCTGCCCTATGGACGGCCGGTGGAGCTCTTACCCCGTAGCGAGCAGGTTCGTCAGATGCAGGTTGATTTGGTGACTCGCTATCGCCTCAGTAGTGATGTTTTCGGCCAGGCGGAACAACAGCGATTGCGGGTTTATCCCCCTTGAAATGGCTCTGCTTGATCAGCATGCATTGACGAAGGTGGCTTCAATGTGGGTAACTATCTGGATTCCAGTGAAGTCTCCTCTGCGCGGCTAATGATCTGGATCATTGGGCCGTCGCCAAGTGGTAAGGCAGCGGGTTTTGGTCTCGCCATTCCTAGGTTCGAATCCTAGCGGCCCAGTTTCTCAATCCTCAGTTGACGTCTCGCTCCCTGTTGGTTTTCGACTTTGACGGTGTCATTGTTGATGGGATGGGCGAGTACTGGTGGAGTGCCCGTCAGGCTTGTATGCAGTTAGTGGGTCTTGACTTTGGTTCAGACCCTTTGCCCGATGCGGCTCCTGAAGCTTTTCGTTTGCTCCGGCCCTGGATCCATCAGGGTTGGGAGATGGTGCTTCTAGCAGCAGAGCTGCTGCGTTCTGATGGACCCTTGCTGCGGCATGGGGCTAAGGCCTTTTCGGTCGATTATCACTTGCGATGTCAGCAGGCTTTAGAGGCTTGGGGATGGCAGCCAGGTCAGTTGCAGGAGGCCTTGGAGCAGGTGCGGCGGAGTGCGCTGGAGGCCGATCGGTTGAATTGGCTGGCCCGCCACCATCCTTTTCCTGGTGTGATTGAGCGTCTTCGTGGCCTCCACGATGAAGGGTTCGACTTGGTGGTGCTCACCACCAAGGGTGCGGAGTTCACCGCTGAACTGTTGAAGTGCTTTCAACTTGCTCCTCATGGGTTGTATGGCCATGAGTCGGGTAGTAAGCCTGAGGTGCTGCTGCGGTTAGCGGCGGAGCGACCACTGCGGGGCTTTGTGGAGGACCGTCGTGCCACCCTCGAGACGGTGCTCGCGACGCCCGGACTATCTTCTCTGCCTTGCTATCTGGCGAGTTGGGGCTATCTCAAGCCGGAAGACTGTCGGACCTTGCCGATGGGCATTCGCCTGTTGGAGCCAGAAGCTTTGGCGGCACCCTTGGCGAGCTGGCCCTGATCCGTTAGGGTACGTCTGTACTATCTGGGACGGTTCGCGGTTGTGGTGGTATTGGACTCTTTGATCGGTGTCCGTCAGCTTTGCCGCAGTGCTTTTTGCTTCGCCTAGGTCAGCAGCCGACGGTACTCGTTTAATCCTTTATTCACCATTGCTATGTCAGTTGACGTGAAATCAGCCCAATCCTCTAAGTCTGATTCCCTCCAGGCTGAGCCCCGTCCAGGTGAGCGGGACAAAGCTCTCAATTTGGTGCTTGGTCAGATTGAACGCAATTTTGGCAAGGGTTCGATCATGCGCTTGGGGGATGCCTCTCGGATGCGGGTGGAGACCTTCCCTACAGGGGCGCTGACCCTTGATCTTGCCCTTGGTGGTGGGTACCCGAAAGGACGAGTCGTGGAGGTGTACGGCCCGGAGAGTTCCGGTAAAACCACCCTCACCCTGCATGCCATCGCCGAGGTGCAGCGTCGTGGTGGCGTCGCAGCTTTTGTGGATGCCGAGCATGCGCTCGATCCGGTCTACGCAGCCTCTTTAGGAGTGGATATTGAGAATCTGCTGGTCTCGCAGCCGGACACGGGGGAGATGGCTCTGGAGATAGTCGACCAGCTTGTGCGCTCTGCCGCCGTTGATATCGTTGTTGTGGATTCCGTTGCTGCGCTCACTCCTCGGTCTGAGATCGAAGGTGAGATGGGTGATTTGGCTGTGGGTAGCCAGGCCCGTCTGATGAGTCAGGCGATGCGCAAGATCACTGGCAACATCGGCAAATCCGGCTGCACGGTCATTTTTCTCAACCAGTTGCGTCTCAAGATAGGCGTCACTTACGGCAACCCGGAGACGACGACTGGTGGCAATGCTCTCAAGTTTTATGCCTCCGTACGTCTCGATATCCGTCGTATTCAAACGCTCAAGCGCGGCACGGAGGAGTATGGAATTCGTGCCAAGGTGAAGGTGGCTAAAAACAAGGTAGCCCCTCCGTTTCGTATTGCTGAGTTCGACATTCTTTTTGGTCGTGGCATCAGTACCTTGGGTTGCTTGCTTGACCTAGCTGAAGAAACCGGTGTTGTCATCCGTAAGGGTGCCTGGTACAGCTATGAGGGCGACAATATCGGTCAGGGACGTGACAACACGATTACTTGGCTTGAGCAGAATTCTGAAGCCCAGGAGCAGATTGAAGTTCTTGTGCGTCAGAAACTCACTGAAGGGTCTGAGGTGACCGCTAATTCCATGCGTCCGTTGGCGGCTGCGGCCCGTACTGCGGCTAAAAAACCAGCCGTCAGCTTGGCATCTGAAGCTGCTTAAGACTGGCTAAAAGAACGAGACAACCCAAGAGCTCTTTGAGGGTCTTGGGTTTGTTGCTGAAGAGAGAGATTTGGGATGATTGATGCTTTCTTTCCCCAGCAGTTTCTTTTACCTGGCATCGGCGGGGGTCCACCACCCAGCGGCTGGGCCTATGAAGCGCGCTACGACCCACAAAGCCACCATGAAGCCGATGCCAATCCAGGCGCCACGGGTTGTGATGGCGTAAAAACGCTCTTTATCACGTTGGGTAATGGGCAGCCAGGAGACGATTCTGGGGGAGTCATCTTTTTTGGACTGTTTCTGGCGTGGTGCGAGGCCCTGATCGGATCGTCGTCTGGCTTCTCCCATGGCCTTCCTCGTTGCTGTTTGGTTGTTAAAGAGTAGTTGGCTTAATCCGGTAATAGGCGTTGCAGGGGTGTCCAGGGTTCGAGTGTGCTCAGCACTTGCTTCCCCCAGCTCCGTCCTCTTACACGTCCGTCCAGGATGGCCAGTCGTCCGTGATTCTTTCGGAGCGGGGCAATCGCTGGTGTTAGCAGGCTGAGAGCTTCAGGCAAGAGAAGGTCTCGGAACCAGTCACGACCTTGATTCTTGAGGGATTCTACTCTTGCTGCTGTGAGTGGTGACTCTACGCTCGCTAGGGGAAGTAAGGCCACGATTAGTTGTTCTGGGAGAGGGAGTTGATCCTGGTGATGAAGCCACCAAGCCCAGCGGCAACAGACAACACCGTTGGATTCGGGAGCGGTGGTTTCATGAACGACTCTGCGTCCAAATTCCGCTGCCAACTCACTTGTGAGTTGGTGGCGCAGTTGCTGATCGTCAAGTAACACCACAGTGATGCCAGGACGTCCCAGGATCAGACGACGGCATTGATCGAGCAGATGCTCTGCATAGATTTCGGTATTCGGTAGTGGTTGGCGGCGCGGTGCAAAAAGAGGTATTGGCTCCTGCAGGTTGGGTTCACTCAATCTGGCCATGACGGTGGCAGGAAATGCTGCAGCGTCCAACTCAGTGCGGACGAGATCGTTCTCCCTTGATCCGCTCAGCAGGACAGACGGCTGGTCTCGTAACAGACCTGGAAGATTTTGAAGGGGTTCGAGCGGTTGTAGATGCCATTGCCATTGCAGTAGTCGGTGATCGAGTTCGGCCCAGCTTGCCCAAAAACGGCTATCGGCTTTCAGCACTGCAGGCCAAGGGGAAGGTGAGGGGCCTAGAAGTCGCATGAGATCTTTGAGAGCCTGAATTTCGCTGCCATCAAGGCGAACCTGGGCATTGGCTCGGGTGGCGTGAGTAAACAGGCTGCGGCTTAATCGTTCGTGCAGTTGCATGAGGGAAGCCTCCGCAGAAGGATGTGCCCGCCGCAAACGCTCCCAGTCTTGAGGTGTGATCGACAAAGCCATGCTGTCCCTTAGTCGCTGGCTTAGTTGGTCTGCTTCTGGAATGATCAACTGCCTTGATTTGAGATGTCCCTGGTGGTGTGCCTCAATCAACTCACTGTGGTTCATCAACCACAGTTGATTCCCTGAGGGCGGAAGGTGCCCTTCCCAGCAGGGGAGCTTGATGCCTTTCGTCAGCAGTTGTGGTAGTTCTACCTTGAGGAGTCGGCGTCGCTGCTGATCGGAAAGGATCATCACAGCATCCTTGGCCTCCAGGCAGAGAGGAACCAGCAGACCAAGCCACCAGAGGTCTTTGCTACGAGGGTCGAGCTGGATCAGGGTGTGATCTTTGCGCCTGAGACTGCGGGCAACAAGACGGCTCAAAGTGAGGTGATGAGGCCAGGGGGAGGAGTTCTGCAGGAGCAGGTGCTTGAGCTGCTGATGGCTGCGGGCTTCGAGCATTGGGAGAGCCTAGGAAGCTGTAAACCCGAGAAAGCTCCATGTTGATTGGTCGATCAACATGGACTGCAGTGCGAGAACCGTAGGGATGGAGCAGAACAAAAAAACATCACTTTGCGCTGGAGTCGTAGGGCTTGGGCTGATTGGTGGCTCCTTGGGATTGGATCTGCAGGCGCTTGGTTGGAAGGTCAATGGTCTGGTGCATCGTTCCAGTACCGCTGATAGGGCACGCGCTAGGGGTTTGGCTCACTTGGTGAGCACCGATCCGGGCATTCTCGCGGATTGTGATTTGGTGATCCTGGCGCTGCCTTTGGCTCAGCTGCTCAATCCAGATCCGAATCTCCTAAA
Organism: Prochlorococcus sp. MIT 1303; assembly: GCF_001631965.1. NCBI lineage: Bacteria > Bacillati > Cyanobacteriota > Cyanophyceae > Synechococcales > Prochlorococcaceae > Prochlorococcus > Prochlorococcus sp. MIT 1303. The sequence continues at coordinate 23,860 of NZ_LVHK01000031.1, read as the reverse complement.
GGCTTTGCCTACAGCTGCTGTGGTAACTGATGTGGGTTCAGTGAAGATGCCTGTTTTAGAGCTCTGGCGCGACCTACACCCCCGCTTTGTGGCTAGCCATCCCATGGCAGGCACCGCTGAAGCAGGAGTGGAAGCAGGGCTGCGAGGCTTATTTCAGCAACGTCCTTGGGTAGCGACACCTGACAATCAAACAGACCTTGAGGCGCTCGAGTTGGTGCGTCGATTTGCGCTGTCTTTGGGCAGTCAATGGTTTACGGCGGATGCAGCTAACCATGATCAAGCGGTGGCGCTGATTTCCCACCTGCCTGTGCTGGTGAGTGCTGCGTTGCTACGAACAGTGGGTGAGGAGCGTGATCCTGCTGTTCGCGAACTAGCCAGAGTGCTGTCTTCTAGTGGTTTTGCTGATACCACCAGGGTGGGTGGTGGTAATCCCCAGTTGGGAACATCTATGGCTGAGAGCAACACCGCAGCGATCTTGCGTGGTTTGGCTGCTTATCGCTGGAGCTTGGAGCAGCTTGAGGAGGCCGTTTTGAATGGGCACTGGTCGCAGTTAAAGGCTGAATTGGAACGTTCCCAGGCATTGCGACCCAGCTTTCTTGTTGCTGCCAACAACGACCTCAATTCGCCACCCGTAACTGATGACCTCGCTGAGCCATTAGCTGGCGACAGGTCATGAGTGCCGAGATGCTCACCCCTGCAGTACCTTCACCAGGGTGAATTGAGTCGCCACAGAGCCAGAGCCCTCGCATGGGGGTGCGGCTTGCTAGGCCGAAGGGCCCAAATTGTGAAGGGTGCTGCCCAAGGCCACCCACAATTCCATTGGGCCGACCAGTCCAATGTGCAAAGCTCCTTGGTGTGGCTAGTTCTTGATGCTGCCAATCTTCAGGTGCGAGATCTAACCAACTTTCAAGTGTTTGGCGGATGGCTAATAGGGCCGTTTGTTTGCGTTCTTGATAGGTGGATTCAGTTAGGCCACACCACTCCGCTGTGGCGGTGAACACACTTGCAATCACTGTGGCTTGTCCAGCGGGAGCACGGCCATCTCCCTCACGGCTGATTGATACGAAGAGGGAGCCGGGTGTCTTGGAGGCTCTTTGCAGATGGACAGGACAGTTCTTAGGCAGGGCGCTGCGATCGATGGCCCCGTAGAACACCAAAGCTCCACTGGGTTGAGGTAATTTCATTAGCCTTTGGCGATAGGCCTTGGGCATGCCTGCTCCTTGTGGCATCAGCGATCTCAGGCATTGAGGAGGCAGACTGCAGACCACATCTGGTGTGGTCAGTTCTAAAGCCTTGCCATTGGGGGTTTTGATGCTGACTGTCCAAGCCATACCCCGCGCTGCTACTTCTAGGCCCACCACACGATGGCGCAGCAATACCTGGCCGCCATCCCGCTTCAGGGCATGCATTAGGTCATCGCTGAGTTTTTGCATCGATCCCTGCAGATGCCAGAGCCCAAGAGGTGCTTGAGCCATTTGCAACACGGTGGCTCCATAGAGGGCGGCTGTGCGATCGAGCGGTTCTTGCGAATAGAGCTTGATCTGGAGGTCTAGGAATTTGCGAAGGCGCTGATCCTGCGCACAGCCGCATAGCTTTAAGAGATCTGCCACTGTCAGGCTGCTCAATAGCCCTGAGGTGATTGTTGCTGGACGCAGAGCCTGAAGCAGTTGGCCTAAGTCCCAAGCGTTGCGGGGTGTGACCACCGGATCATGGCTGGCAAAGCCCCAGTTGCTTTGGTGGAGCTTGGCAGTCAGAGCCCAGAAGGAGTCACTGCCAGGGAAGTGATATCGCCATTCTTGTTCCCAGCGCTTTGGATCATGCCAGAGCTGAATGGGTTGGCATCCATCGGCGAGATCCACTGCACAAGCGGGGTTGAGTAGCTCCGCTTGTGGCATGGGCAGGTTCAGATGCCTATAGATGCGTTCATGGCTGCCACTGGGTTCTAGGCCGGCAACCTGGGTGGCACCCACATCGAAGATATAGGGACCTCGCCTGAATGTGCCGGCACACCCTCCAGGTTGATGGTGCGCTTCCACCAAAGTGACGGGTAATCCTTGCTTGGCTAAGAGGGCTGTTGCCGTTAGGCCGGCAATGCCGCCCCCGATCACGATGATTGAGTCCTCAGCCATCCGGTCATGCTGGCAAGGTCTAGAGAGGTGTGGGTATGAACGAGCGTCTGAGACAGGGCTTGGTAGCAGCCGAGGGACCCTTGAGTGGTGAAGTGATTAAGGATGTTGAGTGCGTCGCAGGCGGATGCATTCATCAGGCCTGGTGTTTGCAGTTGAAGGGTGGTCGGCAACTGTTTGCCAAAACAGGTGGGGCAGATGCTTTGCCAATGCTCAAGGTCGAAGTTGAGGGGCTAAAGGCTCTTAAGGCATGGGTTGATCCGGGAGTGTTGGAGGTGCCGGAGCCTTTGGCGTTTGATCAGGTCTGTGGTGAAGCTGTGTTGTTGCTGCCTTGGTTGGATTTTCGGGCGGGTAATCAGGCATCCCTGGGCCGTGGACTGGCCCTTTTGCATCGGGCGTCTGCCGCCGAAAACCCTGGACGCTTTGGTTGGCCCGTGGATGGTTTTATCGGTGCTGGCTCTCAGCCAGGGGGGTGGAGGGAGGAGTGGGGCGACGCATTCGTGACGCTGCGCTTGCGTCCTCAGCTCAGAGAGGCGTCTCGATGGGGCTTGGATCTGGTTGATGTTGAGCCAATCCTCTCGGCGTTAATCCCTTGGTTGGATCGCCATCAACCCAGTCCAAGTCTCGTGCATGGGGATCTTTGGAGTGGCAATGCCAATGTTCTCTCGGATGGGCGGGGAGTCTTACTGGATCCTGCTACCTGGTGGGCCGATAGAGAAGTTGATTTGGCGATGACTCAATTATTCGGTGGTTTTTCGCAGGATTTTTATATCGGATATGAGAACGTATGGCCACTCCCAGCTGATGCAAGCAAAAGGGTGGAGGTTTATAACCTTTATCACCTCATCAATCACGCCAATCTCTTTGGAGGCTCATATCGAAGTCAGAGCCAAGCCATTCTGAATCGTTTAGCAAGTTGGTTGCTGACTTGAATTGCATTTGGATTTGCAATGTTCAGCCTAAATATTCCTTGCGGAGGTTCTGAACCCTTTCAGACAGGGCAGAGCGCTTCTCACTGGTGGTGAGGTTTTGCCAACTCCATTGGCCCACCATTACAACACCAAGCAGTTCGAGCAGTCCAGGCACGATTGGTAGCAAATTGATTGTGTCCATCACTCCCTTGATCAGGATCTGGGCAACAATCACAGCTGCAAAGATCCCTAAAACCTTGCCGATGCGCCCCATCTGGCTCCAATCGAGCTTGTTTAGGGTTTCGTTGACCTTGCCAACGGCTTCGCTGTAACGCTCTGAGAATTTAATCTCCTCATCTGCGTTATCAACGCTGTTTGTGGTGGTCTTTTCTGTGGTGGATTGTTCGTTTGTCACGGTGTTGATGTCGCTCATGAACACGAAACCGATGGCAAATCTTTGCCGAGCGTATCGAAAGAATCTTTGTTATGCCAGGGCTGCTGGAGTTTGATCGTAATTGCCTGATGGTTCTTCGTCTCAGCTTATTGGCTGTGGCGCCATTTGAGGGATGTGCTCTTTTATTGGGTGATCAAGATGATTCTAATAGTGATCAAGGCGGCAGTATCTGGAATGTTCGGCTGATTTGGCCTTGCTGCAATGTATGGGGGCCGGGAATGTTAAGCCTCCCTGAAGGCTCGAATGATCCGAATCTTGGGGCTGAGTTGCTGCCATCACGCAAGTGTCGCTTTGCTTTGGATCCTCGTGAACAGTTGCAGGCTCAACGCTTTGCCAGAGAGCGCAGGTGGCGGGTGTTGGGCAGTGCCCATTCTCATCCTGGCGGTGAGGCTGTGCCGTCCGTTATGGATCATCGCTGGGCCACTGTGCCGTCGTTACTGGTGATCGTGGCTGGTTCAGGCAATGTGCGCGCTTGGTGGCTGACAGGAGTGCAACCTGGCCAGCAGCATGAGGTTGCGCATTTGGGACAGTGGTAAGGGCATAGCTAGCGGCACTCTTTCCCCTATGGGTCTTCACGAAACCGTTGGTCTTGAGCTGAGCCCCGATGAGTTAGAGCGTTTTTTTCGTCTTTGCAGCGGCCTTTGATGATTGGCTCGATTTCGGTTCGCTTGTTGAGCATGGTTTGAACAACGTCTTTTAGAGGCAGAAGATCAAGATTCAAGTTGTGGTTTAGTTCATCAACCAGCCGTAATGGGCTTTGGTTTGTTTAGAAGTTTTGGGAGAGTAGGAAGGCCGATGTGCTTTGTCCCACGCACCAGCCGCCATGCTTCCTCTCGATATCAGTGGTGTTGAGCTCTTGCCCGATGAGATCGCCCGCTTCTCACGGCACCTGGCTCTCCCTGAGGTGGGTCTAGCAGGACAGAAGCGGCTCAAGGCTGCCTCTGTGCTCTGCGTTGGCATCGGTGGTCTTGGCTCTCCGATACTGCTCTACCTAGCCGCTGCAGGTGTAGGGCGTCTGGGTATTGTTGATTTTGATCTGGTGGATCACAGCAACCTGCAGCGCCAGGTGATTCACGGCACAAGCTGGCTTGGTAAGCCAAAAATCGAGTCAGCAAAGGCTCGCATCCACGAGATCAACCCACATTGCCAGGTGGATCTCTACGAGATCGCCCTCAATAGCGACAACGCTCTCGACATCATCCGACCTTATGACATCGTTTGTGATGGTACCGACAACTTCCCCGCCCGTTATCTGGTCAACGATGCCTGTGTGATGCTGGGCAAACCCAATATCTATGGCGCAGTCTTCAGGTTTGAAGGGCAGGCTTCGGTTTTTAATCTCACTAAAGATAGCCCTAACTACCGCGATCTTTACCCTGAACCGCCACCGACAGACATGGTCCCTTCCTGCGCAGAAGGTGGTGTTGTTGGAGTGTTGCCTGGGATCATCGGCCTGATCCAGGCCATCGAAACGGTTAAGATTATCATTGGGATCGGGAACAGCCTCAGCGGTAGGCTTCTGTTATTCGATGCCCTAAAGATGAGCTTCCGCGAGCTCAAGTTGTGCCCTAGCACCGAGAGTCCTGTAATCGATAGGCTGATTGATTATCAGGATTTCTGTGGTATGAATCGCCCAGTCAATGATGATAGTAATGATGGATATTTGGAGAGAATCTCTGTTCAGGACCTTAAAAAATTGATTGATAACGGGGACGCAGAGTTATTGCTTTTGGATGTTCGTGAGCAATATGAATATGAGATTTCTAGTATCGTTGGCGCAGAGTTGATTCCGCTCAGTTATATTGAGAATGGTGAAGCTATAGAACGAATCCGAGAGTTGGTGATTGGGCGCAGATTGTTCGTTTACTGTAAAGCTGGGACTCGCTCTCAAAGGGCGTTGCATGAATTAAAGCGCCACGGCATCGAGGGAGTGAATGTTTTCGGTGGGATGGATGCCTGGACACGGGCATTGAATAGCTCTCCCTCGCGAGGTTGAGTTTCTGTTAGCGCTGCTCATTTAGTGGTGTGAAGAGTTTGGAGAGAACATCAAAGACAGTTGTTATAACTGCTTTGTCTCTAAGTTTTAATCGGGCTGTAATAGCCATGCCTGGTTTGAGTTGATCCAAGCTGAGCTGATCAGGAAGACTTGTTTTGACTAGCTTTAAATCTGCGCTGTAAATCTTTTGGGCTGAATCTCTTGACTCATTGCTAGTCATTGGAGAAAGGGAGATGACTTTTGCTTCCACAGAGCCGAATTCAGATGAAGGAAAAGCATCAACCTCTAGACTGGCAGAAGTTTCAACCTCTACAGGAGCACTGAGTTTTGAAGGAATCCTAACCTTGGCAATTAACTCACGGTCAGGAATTATCGTGGCAACAACTTCTCCGGGTTGGATCCTTTCGCCAGGACTCTGATACTTGACTTCATGGATGAAGCCTTTCACAGGCGCCGTTATTGTAAAGCGCTTTGTTTTAGCTTCTAGCTCTCGAATACTAGCATTGATTTCTTCATTATTTTGCTCTATCTTGTGGAGGGCGTGTTGCTTTTCTACTATCAAGCTTGAGATGGCTAGCTGGCTTTTCTTTACTTGAGTACGTTTTTCTAGAACTTGAGTTTCTTGGATTGCTCCTTCCTCTAAAAGACCAGTTAGCCTTTGAAGTAGATCCTTGTCTAATTTAAGTTGATCTTCACTTTCGAGCATACGATAGTCGTACATTTTCATCTCTTTTTCGCTTTGAAATGCAAGAAGCTTTGAGCGAGTTCTAAGACTATCTAAACGTAAAGCTGTTTCATCATCACCATAGATTATTAGTGGGTCTCCTGATTCAATAGGTTGATGTGGACGAATGAGAATTGAGCTTATTTCTCCTGGATATTGAGCGGCAACTTGTACTGCTGGATTAGCTGTTGCTATCTCTCCTTGAAGCATCACAGTCTCTTCTACTCGTGCGAAAACTGACCAGATGATAATGAAGACTGAGCCAGACCCAAGTGTCCAGATCAATACTCTCGACCAAACAGGCGGAGGTGGTAATAGAGCAAGATCTGCTTGTAGTGAATCCGAAGATGGCTTTTCTTTATTCGAAAGCCAAGGAATATTTATAAGTTTTATTGTATTTAGAGGTCTCACGCTGGTTCCCCAAATTGCGATTGATAAAGTGCGTAATAGCGACCTTTTTCATTCATCAGATCTACATGACTTCCGGTAGAATCTACCCGCCCAGAATGCATTACTATGATTTGATCGGCTTCGACTAATGTTGAGAGTCGATGGGTTATCATTAATACCGTTTTATTGTTGAAATATTCTCTAAGGTTGGTCACAACTTGGCGTTCAGTGTCTACATCTAGAGCTGAGGTTGCTTCATCTAAAACAACCATATTTGGGTTTTCAAGTAGCATCCTTGCCAGTGAAATGCGTTGCCGTTGTCCTCCTGATAATCCAGCACCCTTTTCTCCTATTGGAGTGCTATACCCATAAGGTAATTCCATGATGAATTCATGTGCGCAAGCAATCGTTGCCATCTTTACTACCTTTGCACTTTCTGCTTGGGGATCACCTAAAGCAATATTTGAGAAAATAGTACCTTCAAAAAGCATGCAGTCTTGTGGTACGTACCCGATTTGCTTGCGAAAAGCATAAAGCTCAACCTTAGATATATCATATTTATCTATAAGTATTCGTCCTTTTGAGGGGAGATATAGCCTAGGAATCATTTTCAAGAATGAGCTTTTCCCACAGCCGCTCTGGCCAACAATGCCAACAAATGTACCAGCCTCTATATTTAAGCTTACGGAAGAGAGTACTGGAGCGGCAGTAGATGAGTAGGAAAAACTTACCGAGTCTGCAGTGATTTCTCCTTTTATAGCAGGCATTACGATATTACCTTCTTCATTCTCACTTATTTCAAGCGGTTGGTTGACGATGTCTCCAACTCTTTCCAGAGAAAGAGACATTTCCTGGAAACTTTGCCAGGTAGAAGCAAGCCTAAGCATAGGCTGTGTGACATAGCCACTGATTATTCTAAAAGCAATTAACTCTCCTAGGGTAAGTTCGTTCCTTAAGACCAGCCATGAGCCGATACCGATAATGAGAATACTGCTTACTTTGTTTATCAATTGAAGTGCATTTGAGCTCGATGTATTTGCAAGAACTGCCTTGAAACCTTGATTGATTGAATCTAAGTGTCTATCTTCCCACTGACGCCTGGCTGAAAGCTCTGCATTTTGTAATTTTATTGTTTGGATTCCACTAAGTATTTCAACTAGTAGTGACTGTGTTCGAGAAGTTGCTTCAGCTCTCCGTCTAATGAGCCTTTGTGTAATCGGTGTTATTCCAACTGTGACTAAGAAAAGGAGAGGAACAGTAAGTAGTACTGTAAGAGTTAGAAGTGGGCTGTAGAAGAACATCACTAAGAAATACATGATAGAGAAGATCGCATCAAGTACTGCTGTGAGCGCGGTCCCAGTTAGGAAACGGCGTATATTCTGCAGTTCACCTAATCGACTAGATAGTTCTCCAACAGGTCTTCTGTCAAAGAATCTTGCATTGATTCGCAACATCCTGGAGACAATAGATGAACCGACCCCAATGTCTATTCTGTTAGAGACTTCCACGAATTGGAAAGTTCTCAAGCTGCTAAATATAGTTTCTAGTATTACAAATGTCAGCATTAGTATTACAAGAGGTGTGAGAGCATCAAAAGCTCCCTTGCTGATTACTCGGTCAATAATTTGCTGAAAAAGCAATGGTGTCGCCAGAGCAAAAAGTTGATTTAAGAAGCTAGCTGCAAACACTTCAATGAGTTGTAGTCGATAACGCTTTAGATATGGCATTAGCCATAATAAATTAAATCTCTTTCTAGGCGTGTGTAGGCCGATCTCAACTGATATCACTTCAGGTGCTTGAGCCAGTCGTTCAGATGCTTGAGAAGCTTCTAGTCGTTCAATTCCTTTTAGCGGATTTAGCAGAATTAATTCCTTGGCACTCGTGCCAGCCATGATTGAGCACATCCCATTTTCATCAATCCACAGGCACGGCGTCGGCATCCTCAAGGGATTTTCGACATTGCAACGCACAATCCGTACGGCCAATCCGAGATTATCTAATAATGAAAGTAGCCTGTTGTTCCAATTGATATCATCTTCATCCAAAAGATCAGCAGCACGATTAACAGTATCGCGCCGTGTTGGGAGTTCAAAATGTTGCACTAGCATCCCTATGCAAGAAGCGAATGCTTCTCGCCGATTAGTACCACTTACTAATCGGAAGCCTTTGTAATCCTTTGCCTCCCTTTTTGGGATTAATTCAGGGGCAATTGGGATTGAGTTAATATCGACTGTTTCTTTAGTTTGCGCTTTTGTTGATAGCGATCTCTTTGCATTATGTGGAGTCTGAGTGTATGAAACCTTGTCAGGATCTTTTTTGATTCTAATTAGCCTAGGCCATTCTTTGCCTTTGAAGAATGTGGTGCAAATTTCTTCTGTTATCCTTTGACCAAAAGTGAAGCCATCACGCTCATTGTCGAGATAAACTATCGTTTCATTGCTAATTAGCTTGTCGCCTTTAGCCAAGAAAACTATTCCTTCCCTAGCCTCGCTGTAATGATTAAACCTGCCTAAGGCGTCTTTGCAATCTTCGTAGATTTGAGCTATTTCATAGGGACTTATTTGTTGACGAAGTGAATTCTCTGCAAGTGCATATTGTTGGTTTGAGAGTTTATTGAGATTGGCTAGATAGTACTGACAACGAGTACTTGCCCTGATCTCCTCGACGAAAGGCACGCTTATGATTTGTGAAATTCCAAATATTGCGGGGGCTTGTACTTTTAGTAATGTATGAGACCCAAATGTTCTGCTTGGATCAATAATCCGAACCTCTCCAGATTCTATAAGTATTAGTTGACCCGATTGGTGCTTGGAAGAGTAAATTAGAGAACCTGGCTCCGCATTAACAGAATCCTTCTCGGTTGAAAGTGTCTCGAATAGCTCTTTGTAAGTCTCCAGATTTGTGCTCATTCAGCCATGGTAAACCCGCTGAGATGAAATTTCAACAATTGATTAGCAATCTCCCTCGACTTGCTGCCTAATAAAAGGCCGCCTAGGAATTCCTTGGTTTTATCATCCAGCTCGCTATCAAAGCGATATTCAAGCCTGATTATTGCGTACCAATTATCAGCCGTAAATGGTTCAAATAGTTGCCTTGGTGAGGCCGTGCGAAGTCGAGCAGCTACTTCTGGGTGTGGCGTAGTTAGGTCGACGGGACCAACAATCCCTTGGGTTTTTGCTTCTGGCCCACAGCTATATTTTTCTGCTGCCGATCCAAATTCAGCTTCTCCTGAATCTATTGAATAATAGATGTCATGTGCCTGATCTTCTGATTCTACCCTTATCAAGCTGTATAGAACTCTGTCAAGCCGGTCTTTGTATCTTAGGAATAGTGATTCGCTATTTCCTTCTAATAGCGTGTTGACTACTTGCTTTCGCTTTAGGCGAATGCGAGCAAAATCTACAAATGCTTCTTCATCTTCTTTTAGAAGGTGATCCGCTCTCCACTTTCTTACGGAATCATCATCAGATAGCCTTAGATCTTTCTGTAAAGCAGATACGGCGTCATTATCTGAGAAATCCGCAACATCTTCAGGGAGTTCAAATTGTCTGATGAAGTCTATTTCAGCCTGCGAACGTGCCATGGGCTCAAGCAAGCCATGAAGTGCAATTTGTTGAATCAGTTCACGGTCGTAACACTGCTGCATTTGTGAATGTAAACAGTATTCTTATCTTACCACTCTAAAAAACTCTTGCCTAGATCTTGCCGCAACCTTCTATATAGATTGATCGCGTTCTGGTAATGGCAAGGGTTTGATTGATCTATTCATCCTAGTTCAAGTTGATTATGCGGTTGACACGGATGATCAGTTCCTATTCGATAACACTTGCTTCAGGTGATTTTTTTGGGTCTTTGATGTTGTTTGGCCCCATGGCATTGCTTGCCTCAAAAGGTGCTCTAAGGCCTAGTGTTTTACTGCAATCTCTTAATTGACTAAGCATTACTACATCAGCAAGCACAGGCTCTTCGTTGAGAGCATGTTCAACGATCTTTAGCAAGTCTTCAGCCGCTTTCCTGGCAGGAGAATTCTCATAATGCTCAGCATTGGTTGTTATCACGAAGCTTTCTTGAATCCAGAGCTCCCAGTTGATATCTGTTGATTGTTTATCAGTTAACTCCTTTTCTAGACTGGTTAGTGCCTTGACAAATTTACCGGGCTTCTTGCAAGCCGGCATTGCAAGGCTAAGTAGTGAAATGCCATTGCTATCAAAGCCTGGGAGAAGTGTAAGATCTTGCAGGCCTTGTTCTGAGTTGTCAGAATCCTCGAATGAAAGAGAAGAACTATCACTTCTTATCACTATCAGCTGACCATCACGTGTGGGCATTAGCCATCTGCCATTGAAGTATGCTTCTCGCCTCCTTAGTTTTAATCTTAGGTCACGGTTGACAGCTTTAGCTGTGTTAGTTGCAACCCTTTCTCCGGCCATGGGAATCGCTAGGATCCCAAGTATTGCTACGATTGACATGCCATCTTGGTTGTTTAATGGCTCTATTAACGATTTTAATATCTCTTGGGCATCGTTCTTTCTAGCTTGCATCCAGTCCTGAAGAGATGACATGAAATTTTGTGGGCTCCCGTTCATGTCGGCGGAGGGAATTTGTTCTCGAGCATTTGTTTCTGCTTGAGGCTTGCGATCATCTATCTGCTGGTAGGAGTTTGATTGAGCCGCTAAACTTTCGTCTGGCTTGACATTACTTGAGGTTCTTTTAATAGGATTTTGGCTTTGAGATCTGTTTTCGACAGAGGGCCTTACCTGGTTGGATAGTTCGCTTGCCTGGATATCTTTTTTGTTAGCTGATTGAGTATTTAAGTCATCGCTAACTTCGCCTCCCTGTGTTGTGTCTACAGTTCCTACTTCACCAGAGTTTTCGCTAACTTCAGCTCCCTGTGTTGTGTCTACAGTTTCCGATTCACTTTGACTTTCGTCTTCATTCGTCTCAGATGCTGTTGGGCTAGAGACCTCTCCTGTCTGGACATCAACCTCATCATTGGAGCTATAAGTACCACCACCACTTCCAGAATTTCTCAATGGCGTTGCTACTTCTGATGTTGAAACAGGAATTAGTGGATCTCCTATGATTCCAATTCCTTCATTGTCTGGTGTTAAAGGATTATCTTTGATGGTATCAAAGAACCCTTCGTCAACGATTAGCAAACTGATCAAATCAGTAATGCCGTCGTCATCTAGATCAATTAAATACCCTGACCCATCAATCTGACCTATCTGTGCAAAGTTGAAATTAGCATTAGAAAGAATAGCCTCAATGTTGTCGCCTGAATCAATGCGGACATTTGATATCTTTGATCTCTCTGGGTAGTAATACAGGTCGTAGCTTAATCCAGATAGCCATGAATCCATTTCGCCATGTGTAGCCTCGTTGTAACTGATTTTGCTGGATTCAAAAATGTAAGGCTCACCGGCAGAGTTGGTCTTTAATAGTGTGTCAAGCTTGGCTCCGCCATTTTCCAGTTGCATTTGAATAATGCTAAAGCTCTCCCCTTGGGTGTCAATTGAGAAGTCAAGCTTGCCTATAGGGCTTTCTGAGATAGTTCGATCAGTTAGGAGCATCTCTGACTGGGCTAATAATTCACTCGAGGCCTCTTCCTTTTCTGCTTCAATCAGCAATGCACCCGAACTCTTTGACGCATCGAGCAAGACTAAAGGCTCTCCCTCTTTCTCCTCTCCAAGAATTGCGAGGGAACCTTCCTCAAGTTCTTCAAGGAACTTGTCTAGTTTGGATTCCTCAATGTTTAGCCGTTCAAAGATCTTTACTACTTGCTGTTCAGATTCTTCTAGTTGGTCTGCCTGCTTGTTGAAAATTGCTTTGATCTCAGTGCTATCGCCACGAGTAATCAGGTCGAGCCCTTTTGTTGTTTGAGGAGAGTTGAGCTCTCGGCTAACAGTTATTCTTAAGACACCACTTCCAATTCCACTCGCATCTCCAAAGGCACCCGAGCTGTCTGTTTGGCGAACTACGATACGGTGGTTACCTGTTGGCAGGTCTTTTAGTTGTTGTACTGAATCAGTTAAACGAATTTCGCTAGTTTTCTTGTTTAGCTCGATTAGACCTTCCAGCGAACGTGGCGTTTTGATGCTCCATGAGGCACTGTCTTTTTTGTCGAGATCAATAAATTGATCTGAGAGAGTAAAGAGAATTTTGCTTTGTGGAGTTGTATCTTCTCCAAAGAAACTCTCGTTGATTATAGAGGTCTTGGCACTTTTAAATACAGGAGAACTATTATCTATTGGTATCCATATGATCGACTGTGCACTGTTCTTTGATCCGAACGTATTGCCGCTGGCATCATTTTTGACTCTTGTCTCTGACCAGATCTTAATTGGTAAACCTGCTACTGCTTTCGGGCTCAAATCACGAGGCACCAGCCCTAACTCGTTGGGTGCTATTGATAGCTTCACATTGTCCAAGCTTCCATAGCCTTGGCCTGTGATTTCTTGGAGGCGCTTGAGGTTAATGCTCGCAGTTGTTTGATTTCCTGCTTCGTTGAGTAAGAAGAAATCTTGGTCTTTAAATCCTTCAAGCCTCATGGTGACTCCAGTTGAAAAAGCTTGCAGTTTTAGCAATGCTTCATCACCTTTTTCGTCTTTAAGCTCTAGCGCATTGATTGCAAGTGCAGTGCCTAAATCGAACTCTAGATTTTTCTTGACGCCAAGACCTAATTCAATTGGGCTGAGTGACTGTTGTAGAGCACCTCGGGTTATTATTGTTGGTTCGGATGTTGGTGTAAACAAGACAGATAGCCACTCTGTGTTCTTTGAGTCACCTTCTTGATCTGTGACTTCAAGACGGAATTGCTGAACTATTTCCTCTGTAATCCCCTTTGGAGGTGTAAGTTTGAGGCTTATGTCTCCATTGCTATTTGTAATAACTGATATGCTATCAGCCAATTTAAAATCTTTCACTTCAAGCTTGTTCTCTCCAGGCACCAGCCTGATCGCTAGTTTGTCGCCGTGCATAAGGTCTGGATCGTTGAATAATTTGATTGATGGACTATTCGTTCTTTCTCCTTCGAGTATTTTTTTTCTCTCTTCGCCTGTAATCCATGTTTTTAAGTTGTCCTGTCCCACGATGACAGGCGCATCATTTGTATTTCTGATAATCAGCGGTACCTCTGCGCTTATCTTTTTGCCGCTTAGGTCTGTGGATGTGATTGTGATCGTGAAATTGCCAACCTCGGCATTCTCTGGAGCAAGAATTTCTATGTCTGCACCTGCTTTACTTGAGAACGAATGGATGACACTATTCTTCTGGTCAAATTGTTCCTGATTGCGTCCCCATAGCCCCTCTCTATTAGGACCTTCACCTGCATTTACGCCGATAAGAATATTTTTACTAGGGTCCTCAAGCAAAACATCGAAGCTTAAGAGTTTATCTTTTGCAGCCACCCATTTGTTTTCATCTTCTAGTTTGACTACGCCAACTGGCTGTCCTTGTCCTAAATCAGGAATCGCAGCGGCCTGGAACCTTAAGCCGCCCTTGGCCTCTACAATAGATGGATATAGTGATAGCTTCTTGCTTATCGCTGTGCTGCCTCTTATTAGGCTAAGAGCTGAATTCCAGGAGATATCGAGATCTGCAGTGATTAAGCCTGGGAACTTAGATTCTTCAGTCTGACGACTATCGGTAGCTTCAATTACAACCCTTAATCTTGTTCCAGATGCTTGATCGCTAAGTTCTGCTGGTGCAATTTTGTCGCCGAGAGATCCATCACTTTTTACTGAATAAAAGATTGGTTCTATTAATAGCTTGTCGCTAGCGTCAGGAGCGGCTGAACTGCGATATGCCAATCCTAGCCAATCAACTTCCACTGTTTTATCCGAACCTTCTTTTACGACTTTTGTGATTTCGTAGCTAAGTGTGTCTCCGTAACGACTATCTGGATCAGAAAATATTTTACCTAGATCTAGCCTTGCGTAGCTGTCTTCATTCACGCCAGGTGCCCCATCCTCAATCTTGCCGAGCTCAGATAAATCTGGATTTTTTATAAGCTCAGGAGCGTCATTTACATTCTTAACTTCTAGTTGAATGCGGTAAGTGGCTGTATCGCCACGGTTGTCAACTGCTTGCCATTGCATTCCAATCGTTCCCACATCATCGTTGCCTGGAATTCCGCTCAGAACTCCGCCAGTTCCGGTTGATGACGCTTGATATGTCAACCATGATGGTAAATCAGTGGGTACAATCTGGTCGATACGATCACCTGCATCTGCGTCGCTAAATAGGCCTTCAAGGTTTATTTTCCAACCGCTTTGATCTTGGTCGAGGTTCAATGATTCTTGCCACACGCCACTTCGTATTTTTGTAGCTTCTTTGCGGTTAACAGTAGGAGGGTCATTAATATTCCTTATCGTTAGTTCTAATTTCTTGGTGATCGAAGCACCCATTTGATCGCTAACGCGAAGTTGGATCTCTTGCTTGCCTATTCGATCTTTTCCTTGAGGTTGAATCAAAAGCTCGTTATTGCTGACTTCTGCCATGTTTGCGATGCTTTTGTTCCAATTCGTGCCGTCGCTACTAATTAAGTAGTTCAGCTTGTCTCCATTGATAATATCTTCGTCGCTGAAAGCGTCGTTTAATTTGATCGATGCTTTCTGACGCAAATCTAGCTTTAGAGTGTAAATGGTTTTATTATCAACTATTTTTGTTCCCCAGTCCTTCAATGCAGAGGGGTTGAAAACTGGCTCTGCATTTACGTCGCCAACTTCAAGGCTAACGGGATGTGATGTGGCTTCTCCTAGTGGATCGGTGGCAGTGATTTCAATATTTAACATGCCAACATTGTTGTTGCTTGGCTTCCCGCTAAGGACTCCATTGGCACTTAGGCTCATCCAATCTGGGAGTTTCCCTTTGCTGCCATCTTTATTGATAATGTTCGCTGCGATTGAAAGATCACTTCTCTGATTGTCTGTGTCGATAAATCGCGATCTCAGGTCCCATTCTCCATTTTCGCCTTCTTTGATTCCTTCGAGGTCCTTGGAGATGTGTATTTTCGGCTTGTCATTAACAGGCGTGATGAGTATTTGCACAGTGGCGATATCGCTTTTCATTACTTTCCCATTTTTGCCAATACTTGAGGCTTGAACTTTGAAGGAGTAGTCCCCATTCTTGTCGGTCGGGCTTTGCCAGTGCACTTGATTCCACTGCACATACGGTAGCTTTAGACTGCTTGTAAGAGTTCCTTCTTCGTTTTGATTTAGAGCTGTGCTGTAGGACGGTGCTCCTCTTTCATCTTTGCCTTTCAGGTTAACTAGTTTTGAGCCATCAGGCAGACCCGTGATCTCAAGTTCAAGAGTTTGTCCTGCACCACTCCCCCTGAGCTTGGCATCGATGACACCTTTAAGACTTGCTAGTAGTGGGATTGGTACATCTTCGAGACCTTCCATAACTCCACGCACCTCAAGTAGTGGAACACGTACTGTTGCATTGGCTGCAATTTTTACTTTGGTGATCGCGCCTTCGGCGAGGTCTTCGCCGTCAAGAGAGCGAGCAGCGAGAGAGATTGTTAGCTCTTCATCAATCTCCCCAAGGTAAACACTCAAGCCGTCCAGATCCATTGCCTGAACTTCCCATCGACCATCCTTTAATTGCCGCGCAGGGGCGTTAAATTGTATCTGTGTGGGCAAGTCAACTTGTTTGTCATTGGCATCTATTGATCCAATGATGAGGCTTAGTCGCTCTGATCCGTCTTGGTCGCTAGATGTTAATTTAGGGCTTAGTTTTGTATCGAGCTTGAGCCAGCCATTACTTTCGATGCTGAGGGGAGATGCCAGGCTGCTGGAAATAGCTAATGTGGGCTGATCAGCCATAGGAGTTACGTTGAAACTACTTCTGCTTATCGAAGTAGTTGCTGTATTCCCTGCGCCAGGTGGATGGCTAATAACTTTGAAGTCAAAGCCAAAATTGCCGGCCAGATGTGCGTCTGTCTGCAAACGCCAACCATCAATTGATGTGATAGTTAGCTCTGGCGCCTGTTCATTAAATGTGTGAACTGATTTGTTTGGATCTAATAGCTTGAGGCCCTTTGAAAGGCCTGATATCTGATAACTGAGTGTGTCGCTGTCATGTGCTGCTTTGGCCTTGATTAGGTCAACCAAGGCCACGCCATTGGAATCTTCTTTTATTTCTGGTTGTTTGAGCAGCGTGATGCTTGCCTTGCGAGCATTGCGTGCAAAAGGAAGGTTGAGTTCAACAGTGCTACTACGAGCAATGTTGCCATTGCTAATTTCTCGGCTAATGCGTGTGATCGAGAAACTCAAGTTCTCGATTGGCCCCATCCCCTTGTCAGCCAGATGCAAATTTGGTAGGTCTGAGGCTTTAATTACCACGACCTTTTGCTGCCCTGTTGTTGAAGAGCTAATAGGTAGCCAATTGCTGTTACTTGGTTGTTTGATGACCAGTCCTTCCGGGATCACAAACTCGAGCCGCAATTGTTCTGAGCCGTCTGTATCTTTTAGACCAGTTGTTGAGTCGGGTTGATCAAAGAGACTTCCCAGGGCGAGGCTGCCTCCCTCTCGCAGGGGGCTTGGGTCTTCTTTGGCAATAATTTGGTTTGGGGAATCAGCGATGGCACGAATGGTGATCAGTGCTTTTTGGCTACTAATAGCTGTGTCACCATTTGAGGCTTCAGTTGCAATGGCCTGCCATTGGAATTGAAGGTTGCCTGAAAAATCCTTTGGAGGTACAAGTGTTAACTTGTCAATCTCAGTAGGGCTAAAGCGATAGACTCCATCAACTGATTGAATATTTGTCGGCTTTTGGCCGTTAACAGACCTTTGTAATTTTATTCCAGTAGGAAGTTCACTTAATTCGAAATGGAGGCTCTCTGAGCCATCTTTATCCATCAGCTCGGCCCTCTGCAGTAATTGGCTCAGAGCTACTGGCTTGTCTTCATTGACGATGACGTTGCTGAGTTGAAGTAATGGTTGATCTGCTTCGCTCGTTACATCAAGTGCCAGGCTTGTGAGCGCAGAGCTGATTAGCGAACCGTCAGCCTGTAGCTGACTCATCAGTACTTGCAGGTTGGCATTGCCACTCCAGTGAGGATCTGGGATGAGCTCAAGTTGGCCGCCATTTGCGGCTAGGTCCGCCCAGGTGAATAACCAGTCACCACGAGAATCACGCACCCCAAGAGTTGGAACGATGTCTTTTGGTAGGCCGGCCAATCGGATCAATGTCAGAGCATCAAGTCCACTCTCTGCCCAGCCGTTGCTGTCTTTACTTACCAATTTTAGTGGTGCGGGATCTCCACTTTCCTTTAGCTTCACTCGCATGACTTGGGTTTTTACCCCAGATATGATTTCCTCACCCTTTAGCTGCAGGTCCAGTGGAGCTGCACCGGAAGGTGCGATACGCAAGCCAACGTCGTAGAGGTTGTAAAGCGAGCTTGGATCGCTGTTACTTGATCCGCTTAGTCTTCTGAGTACTGCGTTCTCGGCTGCCCAGCTTGGTTGAGCGGCAAGTGTCTCCAAGCTGCCAAGATTGATAGAACTGAGGAAATCTCCAAGCTTGCGAATTTCATTGGGCTGGCTGATTGCATCGCCATCGTCAAACCAAAGTTGTAGTTGACTCCAGGCTGTATCACTAGCATCAAGCAATTTGTCGTTGTTGTTGTTTAAGCTGGCGAGAGCAGAGCTGCCGCTGAGGAAACTACGTTCGCGGCTTTTACTTTGAAAGTATTCCGATAGCAGCTCTTTGATGCTGCTGATCTTGATATTGCCGTCAGATTGATCATTGCTGGCGTCATTGAGAACAAGAAAAGCTGCATTAAGCTCGCCACTTTTATTGGCTTCGGTTGTTAGCCAGGAGGTTGGAACGGCGCTGGCCTCCGGCATCATGGCAAAGCTGACATCAGAGCCATCACTACTTAGAGAGGTAAGAGGTAAACCTTTGCCCGCTAAGTCGAGAATAAGTGGGTCAATCAGTTTCTGGGAAGCATTTAGTTTTGGAATGTCTCCAGAAATATTGCTGAGGTTGAGGGTTTGCTGTAATGGCGTTGAGCGTGAATCACCGCCGGGTTGATCACTGATTCGGGCGGTGAGGGCGAGACTTAGTGAAGCTCTACTGAGATCGAGAGGTTCCTTGTCTATTGCTACTAGGAAGAGATTGCCACCATTGAGTGGTTGGAATTCATTCAGGCTGCTGTCTGGGGTGCTTTCAGATAAGGGAGGCAATGTGAACAGCGTCATCGTGCCGAAGGCATCTGTTGCGCCAACGGCCTTATAGCTCTCACCTATTTTTTCTGCTAGGGCATAGCCAGCAGGGATGTTGCGCACGGAAAGAGTGAGTGTTTCTGCGGGATTACGCATTCCACTGCCACTTGATCCACGTCGAACGGGGATCTTGAGGGCGCCATTGGTTGGATCGAAATGAAGATTGAGAGCTTCGCGCGAAGCATTAGTGGAGAATTCAGGAGTACGAGCAACTTGGGCAACATCCCAGCCAAATTCAATCTTTTCTACGCTGCTAGCGAGGCCTTTGGCCAGTTCAGTAGACCAGTTATCGCTAGCTCCGTTGTCAATCTCGGCACGGGCGGATGCGATGACAGTTAGGTCGCCTGAAAAGGCACCCCTAAAGCTTTCTGCGCTACGAACTTGCAGTTGGAGATTTGTAGGTAAGGGCTGCTCCTTTTCATCGAGATTGATAAGAAAATGCTGCTTCTGATTGGAATCTGATTGGCTCGTTGTTATCTCTGAACTGCTGCTTGGAACGTTATCGATGCTGATCAGGCTTCCTTCGGGAAGAACAAGTTGCAATTGCAGGCTGCTGGTGCCTTCTGGTAGATCCAGGTTTAGGTTGAGAAGGCTGTCTTCTCCAGAGCGCTGAACTCCTGTAGGCGGTTGAATGATTAATTCAGGGGCTTGTTGGAGCAGAGGGCTTGGCTGCCAGTTCAGAACTTGCGGATTTGAGAATGCCTGAAGGCCATTGCTTGATTCCGTGCTGATGGCCTGCATAACTAGTTCTGCCGCCTGGCTAGATGCGGTGTCGCTTCGTAGTACTGCAGAGCCCCATTCGGCGAGACTAAGTATAAGTTTGTTTCCTTCCTTCTCCCCTAGTGTTTCCCCTTTTGAATCAGTAATTACAAGATCAGATCTGTCGTCCGGAAGTGTTATCTGGTAGCTCAGAACTTCCCTCGGATCTGGGCTTTTTGCTGTCAGAAGGCTGCCAATGGCTGTTAATGAGAATGGATCTTTAGGACCTTCTGTTAATGCCTCCTGCTGCCAGAGTGGTTGATTGGCTATGGGTTCGAGACTGAAATTCAAGAGTTGGTTTACAGCCTCTGAGAGGATTCCAGTCTCGCCTAGTTCTGTTTGTGCAATGAGGTCGAGAGTGAAGTTGCCGATGGCATGAGAATTGTTGGGAACTCTGAATTGCAATTCACTTAATTTCGCTGTAATTTCATTGGCGACACCACTGATTTCCCAGCGTTGTCCAGGATTAGAGTTGGATGTCGATTGAACCGACTGAATCGTTCCTTGAGAATCAATCAGCTCTAAAGATTGCTGGTTGGAGTCTTTCCTCTGCAGGATCAAACGGACACGTTCGCCATCCCGTGGCTTTACGGCCAGTTGAACAAGATCTTTTAGCGGCATTTTGGACCCTTCGCTCAAGCTGACGGAATCGCTCTCCGCAATGAGTTGAGGCTCGTTGGCTTTTCGTTGCAGGTTGAATACAAGATCAAAGCTCGTGGATTCACCGGCTGTATCAGTTGCTGTAAGAGTCGCTTCCCATTGGCATAGGCCTCCAGTTACGGCCAGGCCTAGGCCATGTGTGTTGCCTTGGATTGTTAGGTTGTTGGGATCAAATTGAAAGGCCGTCTGAATGTTCTCGTCTGCGTCAGATTGCCCAAAAAGTTCTGTAGCTCCTTTTAATTCAAGGCTGAGCAGCTCAGCTGGATCGATGCTTAGATCAGGATCACTGAATAGACCAAGAGGTAGTTCAATCTTTGTGCTGCTTTCTTCTGAAAGGGTGATTTGTAGGCCTATTAGTTGATCTGGTTGCTCGGAATTACTTGCGGATGTGATAGCCTTCGCCGCATCAATTCCTTCGCCGCGTAGGTTGGCGAGGAGCTCCTCAGGGCTTGAAATTTGCAAGATTGGTGCACTATTACGGTGCCGCACAAGTAGAGGCACAATGGCTGATGCGGATAGGCCCCCGACGTCAGTAGCTCGCACTCTGAGAATGTGTTCGCCGATTTCGTTGAGCCCTGGCTTGATTATGAGCACGCCTTTTTCTGCATCCCACTGCAGCCATTCAGTGGAAGAATCTGAGGTTTGATTTTGATCGGCAAGATCAATAATTTGACCTGTGCCAGGGTCGAGTTCAACGCGGAGAGACAGAGTCTCTTCTGGGACTATTCCCATGTCCGGGTCGTTGAACCAAGGATTGAGGTCAAAGGTGCGCTCGAGCCCGGTAAATAGAGCATTGGGATTATCTTCACTAGGAGGTAATTCACCAACTGCTGTGGGCTGTTGAAGCTTCAAAAAGTCGGCCAGGGATGAGGTTCTGTAGGGCGCATCGTTAACGTTCTCAACCATGAGCGTCACGGTTTGATCGGCATATAGCCCTGCAGCATCAATGGCACGCACCACCAATTTGTTGGTCCCTACATCAGCAGCACCTGCTGTCCCTGAGAGAGTGCCGCTGTCACGATCGATTTGGATCCAAGTAGGAACGATTTGTTCCCCTTCTGCTACAACCAGCTCGTAATGCAACTGTTCATCAGGATCTACGGCTAGGTCAGGGTCGTTGAAGGTTCCTTCAGGTAGTCGATAGGTGAAGCTTTGGCCCTGGAGGAGATTTGGTGGTGCAATCGCAATTCCTACTTGGGGAGAGTCATTGACGTTCTCGACTTCAACAACAAGTGTTTGTTGGGCTTCTCCACCACGGCCGTCATTGACCCTCACCATGATGTTGAAAATTCCCACGTCAGCATTAGCGGGCCTGCCGCTGAGCAGACCGGTTTGAGGATCAACCTCTAGCCAGCTAGGCGCACTGACTAATGAGTACTGAAGATTTTCATCGTCTTGGTCGCGAAATAGACGGCGCAGATCGTGGCTTAGAGGCGCGTCTTGTAGCACCTCTGGGTTTAAAGCTTCAGCGGCAAGCTCATCGGCTGGTATGGGTACAGGTGGGTCATTGACTTCTCTTACCGCGACGGCGAGATGGCGAATCTTGGCGTTGTCTCCTTCCCCTTTGCTGAGGGTGAAAGCATGGCTGCCAACCTGTGGTTGATCAGGGCTGGCTTGCAGCACCCAGAGGTTTGGGCTGCGGTGATCAAGGATCAGCAGTTCGTCTTTCTTTAAAGAAATCCCGCCTGCTGCTGGAATAAGGGTGGCATCTAGCTGCAAATCTGGATTCTGAGATGGGGTCTCACTCCGGAAGGCCAGACGGGCAAAGAGGGTTTGTGGTTCGTCGCTCTTTAGATAGCCCAGAGGTTTGCCTTGCCCACCATTGGGAAGCGCGGCGGCACCAATCCCAAGCAAGGCTTCCCTCGTTGGTTGTGAATTCGACTCGGGTTCGAGAGTGCTTGGCTTGCCAGTGTTTTGGAAAAGGGGCAGATGCTCGTGATTAAAAACTTGATCAACGGTTAGCTCTTCTGTAATTAATTCCAGAGCAGAGGCTCGCCAGTCGAGATTGAGCTCGAGCCCCACCAAGCCCTTGCCATCGGAGCGACCATCGTGGACATGGATCTCTAGCCAGTGTTTTTGAGGGTCATCAGCATCGGTTTTAAATGTCTGACTGATAACGACGCGGCCATCTCCTACCAATTGAGGCGTGGGTTCAAGATTGACCAGCTTCAACCAGTCTGGTAGAGGAGAGGGAGCTTCTCCAGGGAGAGCGAAGGAGGCGAGCTGCCAAGGCTGCTCACTATTTTCATCTACTTCTGGTGGGTAGTTATCTAGAGGCAGAATTGTTGTTTGATCTTCTAGCCAATTTGTTACTTCAAAGGGAATAGTTAGGGGGTTGCCGTTGTCTTGGAGTCGAGGAGTTCCTGCTTCTGTGAGTGGATTCCAGATCAGAGATTCGAGATTGAAATAGGGCTCTACATCAGGATTGAACCCTTTAGACGAAACGATTGCCTGATCATGGCCAGAACCAAAATCTATTATTGATGCTGAGTTTGTTTCTGTGAGGCTGATGGTGTCGGCATCTGAACTTAGCTCCAGGATCTCGACGCCTTCTGGCAGTTCAATCTGTTGCTTCTGATTGCCCAGGATGCCAGCATCTTTGTAGGCCTTTAAGGCTTTTTTGCTGAAAGTCTCGTCATCAACGCTAGGCCCTGGCCGTGAAGAAATTTCATTTAAAATGTCCTTACTAGATTCAAGCTGATTGTCAGCAGAAATATCAACATCTTCCAGCTCGTTGGTGTAAACCTTGGAGTTCTTGTAGACCAATAATGGGTCGTTAGCGAAATCCTCCCCTAGAAGAGGAGAAAGATTGTTAGAAACCAGCGGCAAGGCCTGGGGTTCGCTGCTAATGAATAAGCCAGAAAGCTCGTCAGATGATGGTTCCGGTTGATCAGTTTGATTGAATTTTTCTGGGCTTGTCGATTGATCATCTATAGCACTTAACTGTGAGCTGTTGAGGCTGCCTAGATCAGTATTAGTGGAATCATAGTAAGGCTCTTCATTGGTTTTACCATTGAGTATTAATTGAGCATCCCAGGGAGTTTTCCCGTTTGAATCGTTGGCAGTGAGACCTGGAACTTCACCTGCTAATGCCTGCACAGAAACATCAAGATCCTGATGCTTTAAGACAACAGAATCACTGCTATTTAAGTCTTGTGATGCTTGGATATTGTTGCTATCAAGGTCAACGGAGGAAGAATTAAGTTCATTCTCGCCTGTGAGGTAGTTGTAGGGAAGCTCTGGAGTAGCGAATGATGTATCAGCAGCTTGAAGGTTGTCATCGATTGGATCGGATGACCAAAAACCTGATGTGGGCTGCTTATCTGTCAATGTTAAGCCGGTAGAGAGTCTTGGAAGACATCGCCTTGCATGTCGTTGTCGTTCGCCTCTTCGTTGCCATCAGCCCCGATTACATCAGTTGTAGTAGGTGATTCAAGGGAGCCGACGTAGTCGCTAGTGGCCTCGACCGCATTTTGATCTTTAAAGGCATCGTTCTCCCATGTTGCACCACCTTGATTATCGAGAGCCTGCCAGGAGAGATCGCCAGAACCCGTGAAAACTTCATCTCCTTGATGAAGGCTGCTATGGAGTGTTTCACCCCAATCACGAT
>NZ_LVHK01000030.1:0-50809 GCF_001631965.1 Prochlorococcus sp. MIT 1303 | reverse complement strand
CACTTCTTTTAGCGCAGGCATATCAAAATCTCAGGCAATTCGATGAAGCAATTGTTGAATACAAAAAATTGAATATCAATAGACCAAAGAACAAGCTCATTCCATTCAATCTTGGACTCTGCTTGCTCAACACTGGCAACAACATTGATGCCATAGAAGCCTTCAAGATCGCCGTTCAACTAGACGAGACATTCGTAGACGCATGGGGAAACATGGGGGTCACTCTTAAAAAAGAAGGTCGTTTACAGGAAGCAATTGACTCGACACAGAAAGCTTTAGAGCTAGACCCCAAAATCCCATTGTCCACTACACCCTGGGCTTGATCCACAAAGATCTCGGCAACTTCGATCAAGCTCTTGCTTCCATCCTCAAATCTCTAGAGCTCAAGCCTGATAACTCCAATGCCCACATGAACCTGGGCGGGATCTACAAAAATCTCGGCAACCTTGATCAAGCTCTTGCCTCCACTCTCAAATCACTCGAGCTCAACCCTGATAACCCCACCGCCCACATCAACCTGGGTGGCATCTACAAAAATCTCGGCAACCTTGATCAAGCCCTTAGCTCCACCCTCAAATCCCTCGAACTCAAGCCTGATAACCCCGACGTCCACGTCAACCTCGGCGGCATCTACAAAGATCTCGGCAACCTTGATCAAGCCCTTAGCTCCACCCTCAAATCCCTCGAGCTCAAGCCTGATAACCCCGACGCCCTCATCAACCTCGGCGTCATCTATCTAGAGCTGCGCCTATACAAAAATGCTTTGGCGTCTACAGTTGAATCGATAAAAATCTTGCCAGAAAACTCTGAAGCCTATGTCAATCTCTGTGAAATATACAGAAAAATTGGCAACATGCCTAAAGCGATTGAATCAATTAATCGCGCGATTAAACTAGACAATCGAAACGCTAATGCCCTCAGGACATTAGGACACATCGAACTAGAGGCAGGAAATACAATAAAAGTAGAAAAAGCGCTCCTAAAGTCGATCGAATTAAACAACAGATTATCAGCAAGCTATAGATATTTAAGCATAGCTCTTTACCTAAAGGGAGATCACAAAGCCTCAATCGAAAGGATAGAAAATGCCATTGAAATCGAACCCAAATGCCGGCACAACAAGAAAGCGGAAGTTGTCCTCAGAGGCAAAATAAAAAGTTCAGAATCGACATCGTTAGCCAGAATAGAAAATGAAAAATCAACTCATAGCGATTTCCCCAAATTTCCAATCACCCTTAAACGCCCTGTAGAGAGAGGTCTCGTCAAGACACTATACGAAATGGAATATCTTGATCTTGAAAAGCGAAACTTACCAAACAAAGGGAATGCAACGACATCAGACTTTTCCTTTTTCAAAGAGAACAGACAGCTCATGCATTCCGTCGAGCAAGATCTAATATCCTTGACCAAAGGAGTAATTGGCACTGATATTTACTTTTGCGACTCCTGGTTTACAATACTAAGCAGTGGTGGTTTTGTAGACAAACACAACCATATTTCTGACCTCAGTAAACTAAAAGGCTTTGACGATCAAGCGAAAAATTTTGCACTTGTATATTATTTAAGCGTGGGAGACCAAAGCAGTCAGGATCCAGGAATTCTAAAATTTTACGACCCTGAAGAGTACATTTTGCCCTCAGACGGGATGGTAATTATATTTCCCGCAGGCAGTATCATTCAGTAAAGTATTCAGGGTCAGAAGACAGGGTAATGATAGGCGTGAATTTTTGGAGCATCTAAGCAATGGCCTTGAAGTAATGATGCGTTTCAGGCCCTGTATTCGGAGGCGAATAGAGATTCAAAAATACGTTAGCCGCTTATCTACAGGATATTCAAAATGTAGAATCAACAACATCGACAACATCAGTAGCCACAGCGATTTCAATCATTCAATCAATATAATACAAATCATTATCATCATCTTGGATATCTATAACTCTACCTGCATAGCTACAGGCATAAACAAAGTGGTATTCAGTAAAACACCACACAAAAGTTCGATTGACTACACATCATCCAAGTGCACGGGTTCTTTAGTTTATCGAGATTTGCTCAGACAAACATTATATGATCTGGCGCTACTGCTATCCTTAAAGGGGAGCATCACCTGATAAAAAGCCAGATGGAATTCGTCTGAAGTACCTAGGCATCCTATTTTTTCAGACTAGGAAATGCAGTTTCACGACTTAGAGTCGCGTATTATGGGGAAAGGACTCATGACACTTATCCCAACAAGCCTTGATAGTTCACTTAATTCTTGCCACCAGTCACAAACAGGAACTTTAAAGTCTTATGCAAGAACGGAGGGGGGCAAGACCTCTGAGAGGAGAAATATCGGTTTTTTGGGACATGTGCATTCTACAGAGAAGCCATTTACCTATAAAAGGTGGAAAAAGAAAATATGATTATTGGGTAGAAAGCAGATAGCTTAAATTCGGTAATCCTTGGCGACAAGCTAGAATTGCAGTTAAACTTGCAAAATGAGGTATGGATTCAAGCCCGCAAGGTGCTAATAGCACCCAAAATAGCAATCCCTGAAGGACAACCAGCTCTTCTGAAGTAACGGCTTTAGGATACTCAAGAAGACTCTTTCTTGAGCGCTCCAGCGTAATCTTCAACTCATTTGATGGGAGCTAACAGAATATCTATGAAGCCACCCGGCAGAACCCTTTGAAAAATGCAATTTTATACAAAGATTGATCCAAAATTTGCTAACTGAAAATGTCTTGGAGGTCAATCTGCATTGAGAGATATGCCTTATACTTATCAAATGCTACGCTTTTCAGGGGAAATCTAGTTACAATATGGTGCCATATTCTGAGACAATGGAAAATCAGCCCAAGCAATTAAGTATTGACGATGCTCTTAAAATAGCGAGCGAATATTTTGCAGAAGGAAAATATCATGCTAGCGCGGAGAGAGATATATAGCCATTCTGAAGGTCAATCCTGACATGCTCATAGCCAACCAAAGAATGGCAGTAATAAATGAATGTTTTGGGAGGCATGAAGCAGCGCTTAAATTTTACGAAAAGGCCATAAAATATCATCCTTTGAATACTGCCTTTATTTCTGGCTACATTCGCCTCAACATTAAAATGGGTAACATCGACGAAGCAAGAATGATACTTAATAGGTGCGAAAATATTTTCAAAAAAGCTGAGGATTCCGATCAATACAATAGCTTAGCGAAGCAACTAAAGCCAGAAAGAAAGCTCGAATTCTTTTATAAATATTTGGAGTCTCTAGGTATATTTGATTACAAGGAAGGGGAGCGAATGACTTCGGGTTCAAAAATCACTCCATTACTCACCAACTCGTTTCTTGGTTGGTTTGAAACTCAAGGCTGGGAAAACAAAACCCTTTTAGAATTAGGCAGTGGTAGTTCTACGCTATATTTTGCAAAAGTGATTTCCTGGGAGACGAACAAAAGCTGGTTCACAAGCTTATCAGATATATTGCCTGCAAATGTGGAGTATAAGTTAATAGATGGCATCTCACATACTTTTGAATTATTTGACATTGATTCCTGTGACGTAATACTTTTGGATTGCGCAGAAAATAGAGCTATTATAGCCAAGGAAATCAGCGAAAGAAGTTTTAATGGCATTGTCTTTTTCGATAATTCTGAATGGTACAGAAATGGAGTGACTTTTTTGACAAAATCTGGCTTCAGAGAAATCCCCTTTTTTGGACTCAAACCAGTCGAAGACTGGGTTTCCTGTACTAGTGTTTTATATAAAGATACAAGTGCAAAAGATATATTAGCAAGCGGCTGGAAGACTTTGCCTGAATTTGCGAAATACATGCCAGGCAATTCATGGGACATAGCCTAGGACTACTAGAATGCAGACGTTAGGGAAAATTTTGCATTTAAAATTTTTATCCTAATTGCTACATATTTGATGAGATAGATTCTGCTATTAATTTATGATCGATTTCAAATCAGACACAGTTGGAAGGCGATTAATCGTTGATCATGAAATTAACATTTACATTGTGCCTAAAAAGAGTGTTTGTTTGCGAAATTGTTTGATGCTCTATGTTCGAATCGAATATGATTGCTTTATTTCTTTCGCTTACAATTCTGTCTCCACTGACCTTGAACTCTGTGCACCCATCACTATCCTCTAAATACAACAGAAGGGTTTTAATCCCTGGATTAGGGTAATCTTGATGATAGCCACACATATCTTCTCGACCTACGGTCCTTATATACATATTGATCCTCGATCTTATGACACTTATGCTCTTGCAATTATGTTTTTTTACGTATGGAGTCATTAGTGCTCTGTTGAACTTCGCAGGAAAATCCTTTAAGTAAGTTTCTTTAAATATCTTATGCGAATAGTCCTGAATGAACGCAAAGTGGTTTTCGCTGGTGGAATTTGGATTCATGGTTCTCCCAATTTGCCAAGGGAGTTTGTCCATCCTTCTAACTATTCCTTCCAATATGTCATCTGCCAAGTAATTGTGAATTGTTTCGATTGCAGCCACGAAAACTACAAAAAACTAACAAGCCAAATTATACCACAATTGATGCTTCTAGCCAAGTTGTAGACGAGCCAACTTGGCCTAAGCGACAGGCTTCTAAAAACAGGCAAAAGCAAAATGTGTTAGCTGAACAGATCAACCTGCCGATGCCTCCCACTTAAATCACCGTGGATTTGCCCTAGTTCCTAGGTGTCCTTACCAATGGAGAAGCTTCTGATGAGCTATTGAAAGACTGCCCACCAATAATGATGGACTTTCTCTCAATCAGGCTCCTCTATCGGCTGATGAATTAACTCTATAAATGACGCCTATAAATTATTCAAAATATTTCTCCGATACGGAAATCTCTAATTCATCTCGCATCAATTCAGGCAGCCAAGTAGCTGCCAGCAAAAACATCCCAGATAATGAGTGCCCTTTTAAGCGTTCTATCCCGGTGCAGCGTTCGATTCGTCTCTCCTTAACCCTTACCGGTGCTGCGGCTCTTGCCTTAGCCAACTCTCCCATCCAGCCCGTCGCTGCTCAAGAAGAAGACGGCAGTGCAGATGATCTGGGGGTAATGGCCGAGAGCAAACTGGGTGGGTTCGCATTTTTTGGGAAAGGTTTCCACGAATCACGGCATAGCGAGAGAGGAAAGCGCTGGGCTCTGGGATCTGGGATCTAAGGGATCGAAAGCCATCAATGATGTGCTGATCACTTGCACAAAAAGCCCCTGAAAGACCCCAGTAAGAATACTTAGGAGTGAGATAAGTGCTTGCACTGTGTGAATCGCGGATCTTTGGCAGCCTAAAGCTTGCAAATAGCTTAGATCGTCAGAACGAATGAAACAGAGTTGTTGTTGCCCGGAAGCCTATATTGCTTAAGTAAGACGCGTTTATAAAAGGTTGATATGGTTGTTTTCAGAAGGGCTCTGAGAGTCTTTTTGTATAGCTTTAGGGCAGCTTGTTAGAGGGTGATTGTCATGGCTATTTACTGTTAGACACTCTTTTAATTGAAATTGATTATGCTTTATTTGCATACCCCAAGCGGTTGACCGCTTGATAGCTGCTTGAGTATGCAGATAATGCATAAAGAAAAAAGGGCCCACATTTCTGATAGAATTGGGGCAATACCAAGCAGGCTCGTTCTGCTAGAGACAGTCAAAACATGATTTAAGCAGTAATCCCACTACAAATTTTCAATGACAAATGTACTGACCCCTGAACATGTTGCCGCACTGATTGATGCTCAAAATCATGTAATCATTCCAAATAGCTTTACCTCGATTGGTGATTATGCATTTCATGGAACTAATCTAACGAGTGTTGAGATACCAAATAGCGTTACTTCAATTGGTGTCGGAGCATTTCATGGCACTCGACTAACGAGTGTTGATATCGGTAATAGCGTTACTTCGATTGGTGATTATGCATTTGCATATACTCAACTAGCAAGTCTTAAGATCACAGATAGCGTTACTTCAATTGGTAATTATGCCTTTCAGGGCACTCTGCTGACGGAGATTGAAATCCCAGATAGCGTTACTTCAATTGGTGTCGGAGCATTTCATGGCATTAAACTAACGAGTGTTGATATCGGTAATAGCGTTACTTCGATTGGTGATTTTGCATTTGCATATACTGAACTAGCAAGTCTTAAGATCCCAGATAGCGTTACTTCAATTGGTAATTATGCCTTTCATGGCACTCTGCTGACGGAGATTGAAATCCCAGATAGCGTTGCTTCGATTGGAAATTATGCTTTTAAAGATACTCAACTAACGATTGTTGAGATCCCAGATAGCGTTACTTCGATTGGCAATGGTGCATTTGCAGGTACTCAACTAACGAGTATTGATGTCCCAGAAGGTATTGAGATTGCTGCTAATGCTTTTGATTCCTCTGTTCAAATCACAACAAGGGTCAGTGGCGGTAATTTCCTAGAACTTGGTTATAGCCTTAAAGGCAATGACGACACCGGCAATCCTGGTGGCGACGCACAAGCGCTGGGTGTTGATGCTTCTGGCCTTACAAATGTTGCTGTATTAGGTCCTAATACTTCTGAGAACAAAACATACACTCTGGAAATCACAGCAGAATCGCTCAAGAATGGCTGGGATCTAGAAGCAGCAGATATTGTCCTCAAATACGACACTAAGCTCTTTGAAACGATCGATTTGGATGACATCCAAATCGGAGGTGATCTACCCATTTCCAATGCTGTTGACATTGATGATGACAACGGCTTAATTCGTATTGCTGCAGCCAGCCTTAGCAATCTTGGCACAGGCGATTCTATTGATGATGAAGCCCTATTTGCTTCCATCAAGGTTGACTTTGATGAGTCCTATTTCGAAGACTCAGAGAGAAGTCCTGATGCCAACGGTAAATTCACATTTGATGGCAATCCGCTTGGCTTTGAACTCAGCGCCAACAGCGATGAAACTGTTTTCTCAAGAACTTTTAAGTCAGATATTGATGGCAATGAAATTGCCGGTGGTGCTTACACCAACCGCGAAATCAAGAGCCTTGGTGATCTAAATGGTGGCACCTCATTTGACGAAGGAGATGTCAACCTTTATCAGGCTGAAATTAAATTCCAAGAACAAGGTGATGGATTGATTTTTGGCACCAAACGCGTCATTGGTTCTGATATCGGTTTCACCAACTTGATTCGAGAAGGTGATCTTGTTACTGCAAAAACAACTATCGATAACATCAGCAATAGCCTCGCCAAAGATGTTGTCATAGAAGATGCTGGCAATGTTGACGGTGCAAGTTTTGTACGCAGTCACTTCCTAAACAAAACCTCAAACGGGACAGCCACAGATATTGATAATAGCGTCGCACAAGCGGGCGCTATATCACAAGCAACTAGCATATATTTGAATAGCTATTCTGACTTTTATGACAAATATTGGGATACCTCGGGAGCAGGGGGTTGGAAGCATAATGCCCCGGTTCTGACGCAAGATGTTGATGCTGGAATCACCTATAAAGATAGTTGGATGGCTGGATTCGATAGTGAATATAATTCGGCTTACAATTCATTAATCAACGTTGATTTAGCAGGAGGCGTATTCGGCTCTGTAAACACCATCCAGGGTGGAGCCGGTAATGACAACATCATGGGTGGAGCCGGTAATGACACCATCCAGGGTGGAGCCGGTAATGACACCATCATGGGTGGAGCCGGTAATGACAACATCCAGGGTGGAGCCGGTAATGACATCCTTAATGGAGATGCCGGTGCTGACACCATCCAGGGTGGAGCCGGTAATGACACCCTTATTGGAGGTGCCGGTGCTGACCGCTTCATAAACCAAACGACTGTCGCACTTAACGGCGCAGATAACATTTACGACTTCAACATCGCTCAAGGCGACAACTTCACTTTTGATTTCGGTGAAACAGGGGGACTTGCTAATCAAGCCGCCCTGAGAGGTACTGGAGTTAACTGGGAGAGACGCACAGCCCTTCAGGCTCTTGGCGCTAATACAGGTTTCGTAGTTGTCGGCGAGGATATCGCGAATGAAGATGCGCTTGAAATCTTTGCTGAGGGCCTAGGAGGGGAACATGCAAACGATGTTGTTTACTTCATTACATCTACTGATGTTGATGCAAACGCACCATACACTCTTTACTCTGTTACTTACTTCGGAGCCAGTAATGCGGCGACGAATTTGATGGTAACAACTGGCAACCAAACGCTCAATGACTTTGCTGCCGCTCAGATCACTCAATTCACAAATGTAAACGCTACACCACTCGCAAC
Source organism: Prochlorococcus sp. MIT 1303 (assembly GCF_001631965.1). NCBI lineage: Bacteria > Bacillati > Cyanobacteriota > Cyanophyceae > Synechococcales > Prochlorococcaceae > Prochlorococcus > Prochlorococcus sp. MIT 1303. The sequence continues at coordinate 42,563 of NZ_LVHK01000030.1, read as the reverse complement.
GTTTGAGGGCGTTAGTGACGCAACGTCATTGTCTGCATCAGGGGCTTTCGCAGGAATCCTCAACGATGCCCAATTAAGTGATTTTCCATACGATCCCAGTTCGCAAGAATCAACGGAGATTGAAATTGATATGCGCATCACTGGCAATGCTGGTGATATTGTTGATCTAACCAAGGGTCTATTCAAGGTTTCAGCGGATAACACACAACAAAACCCCGACCCTAATGATCACTACTACACAAGTAACAAAGGCTCCAAAAACCTAATCACCTTCCAAGGCGACCTCAATTACGACGGCAGGGTTTCAATGAAAGACCTCGCCTATCTCAATGCTGGTGCAGCAAGGCAACAAACCACGACTGAGAATCCAACAGGGGAAGACCTTGATAGCAACGGAGTTGTTGATGCCAGCGTTGCTCATGATGTTGATGCTGATTACAGCGGCAAGATTGATCTAAATGATCTAGCCATTCTTGATCGTGATTGGGGTGAAACCCTCCACACAGGCAGTGAAACATTCACAGGCTCTGGCGATCTCTCCTGGGATGAGCTCGATAGTCAGGGCACAAATGCAACATGGGATAACGACGCCTTTAAAGATCAAAATGAAATCGAAGCCTCTAGTGATTACATCGGTTCGCTGGAATCACCAACGGCAAATGGTGTGATCGGTGCTGATGGCAATACCACTGCTAACGATGAGGATATGCAGGGCACAGAATTCCAAGATCCACTGACGGTTTAGAGCAGCAGACTTGTTTATATCGTGTTCTACAAAGCTCTATCAAGGAGGCACTTTGCGTGAAGACTGTTCTTGAGGTTGGAGAAAAGCTTATCAAGAAATCGCCGGCAAACCATCAAAGAGATATTGAGACCGTTGGAGGGATGCTTTACCTGACCACAGAAAGATTGATTTTTGAGTCACATGCACTCAACATTCAAACAGGCGTAACCATCGTCTCAATCTCTGAAATCAATAGGCTAAGAAAGGATTGGACAAAATTCTTAGGCGTTATCCCTATCTTTCCCAACACTCTAGCCGTGACTTCTAGTTCAGGCCATGAAGATAAATTCGTTCTGTTTAGAAGAACTCCTTGGATCAATGAAATTAATGAATTAAAAGAGGGCCAGAACTCAAGCCCCTAACTATTTCCTCACTCCTAACCCACATAACTTGTCGAGTTGAGCGACAGCGCCAACAACAGCTCCTGGATTGTTCTGCTTTAAACCAACCCTTGCGCTCTCCATCAGTAGGTGAATGGCTTGAGCAACAAGATCTGTTCTTTGGATATTCGCCTGATCGATGTCCTCACGGATCAAGGCATAGCCCTGTTGAACAGTCCGTTGAGAGGTGCGGCGACTCACCCCCTTGCTCTGTGCCAGATACGCCACCACCGCTGTGCAGCTATAGCCCTGCGAAAGCATGCAATGGGCTTCCTCAACTCGATCAACGACTGCAGCTCTTTTGGCCATCAACGACCCTCTCAGCATTTGAGGTTGATCAGAAGGGCTACCTGTGGATCAAACCCTTGCGGCAGACAAGTACCCATTAAATTTGTCCTGAAATACAAAAGGGCCGAAAACGCCTTTTCTAGACTCCTGTTATAGCAATAAAAGAGGGGCCCTCTCAGGCCCCATGGATCATTTGGGTGATAAGGATTGGTCATCTGAGGCCACCACTAGAACTCATTGCCATCAAAGGGATCTGCATGGACTTGCTGGGATCTGAATTGACCTGTAATGGCGCTTATGTCACGCTGTTGTCACGGAAGACAAGAAATAGCGCATGCCTAAGACCAATGCTGGACAGCCCTGGGAGATTGGATTTCGAGGTTCAATTCGCACCTCACTTCCTGGCTGGACGGTGAGCAACGCGGAAGGAAAAATCATGGTGCGAGTCCGCCCTCAAGTCGGCGGCAAATCTCAAGCCGCCAGGCTTCCGCTGCTTTGGACTGCAGATAACCAAAGCAAAGCGACCCTGTTGTTAAACCGTGCTGCCAAGCATCTCGCTGGAGGTAATACCGACAGCCTGCGGGATGCCATCACCATGGCCCAGGGCGATAGCAGCACCATGCAACCTGCTCTCAACTGGCAGGAGATAGCTGATGGTCTACGCATGGCACTGATGAGTGGCCGGAATGAAATCCTCGAAAGCACCTGGCGCGATAACTATCAGCACTATGTCAATCAAGCCATCAAGTTGATAGACGCCGGTAAAGCATCCGATGGCCACACCCTGCTGCAGAAAACATTGGTCAAGTGGAAAGGAAAAGCAGCATCAAGAGCTGCCTGTTGTATTGCTCTGCGCAACCTCACTGATCACGCCATTGCCAGACACCATGCCGCTGCCTGCTGGCGCATCACACCCATCGACATCAAGGAACTCAAAGGGAAGCCACCCAAGAAACAAACAAAAGCCACCCTTGAAGATTCAGAGCTTCTCTATCTCATCAATGGCATCGAGCAGAGGAATCCACGTTGGGCCAATGTCATTCGCCTACTCACCCTTTTTGGCTTAAGGCCAATTGAACTCCAGCATCTAGTTCCAAAGACGGAAGACAACGGCACACTTGGTCTTTGGTGCAGCTACGAGAAAAACTGCGGTGGGGCACTCACTGATCCGCGTTGGTTGCGGCCATCTTTTCTGCAAGACACTGACGGCAGCCCAATTCAATGGAATCTGATTGGTGCTCTACATGCCGGTCTCTTAGAACTTCCCCTTGGCAATGACGGTCAACCACGTGTTCTCAATGGCCACTACATCGAGAAGTTCCTTAAACGTCAGATCGAGTGGATTGAACTAAAAGCAAAATGCACTGAACGCGGTGAATGGTTACGGCCTTATTCCTTTCGTGATTCCTATTCACTGCGCTGCCATCGTCAAAAAATAGAAGTTGGTGCTGTTGCTGATGCCATGGGTCACAGCCTGGAAGTTCATGCACGCTCTTATCGCTGGGCAAGTACTGCAACAACAGCTGCTGCATTCGCAGAAGCAATCAAACAAGCAGGTTGATCAAACCAACAACAAGCTACGTGCAAAGACGTGTAGCTATAGAAGCCAATAAACAATCCTTGCTCAGCGCCTGTGATCCAGATCACTCAGAATCATGACTCAGATCATGTCATCTGAGGATGACGCTGCTAGAAAGGTAGGAATTGAAACGTTGAATCAATTGCCACTCTTGAACAATTCAAGCAACTAGAGACAAATCCCGAGAAGCAATCAGCGCTGGGTTCTGAGTACATTGTTGATCCAGAGGCCACAAGAGCCAAGCTCATCAAAATGGCAGCGGATAAAGGTTTTGAACTTACGTCTGAAGAAATTATTCAGTTCATTTCTCAGATGGATGAGGACGATGAGTTCGATGATCTTGAGTTAAGCACTGAGGCTCTAGCGGTTGTCGCCGGCGGAGCGGGCCGCGCCGGGTTAGATGGGTGAGTAGACGATGAAGGCCGTATGGCGCTGTAGCGACCGGGGACTGTGAGTTCTGTGCTGACCCACTCTTTAAGTAGGAGCCACAGCCTAAATACTCAAAGCCCCTGCAATCGCTTGGGCTTTTTATTTCTTCAATAGCCCGATTAATCCCATAGTTCTAGAGTTCTAATCATGTATCCACAGGTTATTGAACCCCTTAATAGCTTTCTGCTTATGCTTCTGAAGATACCTTTCCCTTGGCGTGACTTTTACTTGCTCTCGGTAATGGCAATGATCTCATCCGAGTTTCCACCCATTTACTAGCAACAGGGCGAAAATGACGCTCACTCATACGGGGCATATTCCTGTGTTGGGGATGGAAGGAAAAACATCCCTTTGGAATAGGTTTACATGACTTGAGATTGTTCGCATACAAATCAACTCCAGCGAAGTGAGCCGACCGCATTACATCCGCAACCATCGCTAACAATCCCCCACTTTTCTCCCAGCCAGGGTCCACCCAAACCTTATTATATCGAAGCAAATTAGGAGACAATTGATGAGCCGCAAGCCAGCCAACTAACTTATCATCAGCCATCAAAAGTCGGCTATATGTTAAAGAGTGCCAACCTATTGAATAGGGCTGATTCGGATCATAAGGTTTCCCAATGTTAGGTTCGCCTGGTTCTGTAAGTCGAGCCTGAAGTTCGGAAGTTAGCTCATCAGGGTAGGGAGCAATCTTCCAGCCCCAACGCTGTTTTTGTCGCTTTGCCATTTTTTCTAAACGAACTAACAATGCACCCACCTTAATTGGATCCGAAAGTGTAACTATTACTTTGCCTGGAGAATCATTCCACCCGGCCTCTAGAGAAGTAAGCCGCTTAAGAGCAGGCGTATAAGCTTGATTCTCTGGCATTGCAAGAGTCACTTGATCAAGGGCTTGTGTCTCGGCCCATCCCGTAGCTGCTTGCAAAAGATTTCTAGCTATTCCTTTGCCCTGCCAAGGCTTTCGCACTGCCAAGCTGCATATTTCCATTTCCCTATAACATTCACATTTATTACCTTTAGGTGATGAATTAATTCTCGCAAGTAACATTGCTATGGGTTCAGACTTCGGGCCACTAGATCTGAAACCCCAGGCGATATTTGCCTCAGCTTGGCAGTGGTCTCTCAAGCTTTTGCCTTTAACAAGAGAAAACAGCATCGGCCATAAACTCACAGAGGTTAAACCTCTAAAGTCAATACCGTCCTCGGGATTGGACAACATAAATGTCTCACCAATTAACTTGTTCAATTACCTATGATCCTCATAAATAAATGTTGCTTCATTGCTTATTGATACAGAGCGTCTCAAGAGTATCTTGTGAAAAGTGTACTCGCTCAGCACTTCACTGCACATGGCTCAAGGAAAGCGTTGCATAACATTGTCAACACCTGAAAAGAACTGTGATCCAGATCACTCAGATCCTGACATTAAGAGAATGACCTGCTATAAAGGCAGGGATTGAAAAGATTGACTAATGGCAACCATCGAACAATTCAAGCAAGTCAGAGCCTCTGTATCTCCTGAAGTTCAAACAGAGCTGTATGGGCTATTTCAGTCAAACAGAGCTGAGAGCATTGATGCAGCAGTGCAAAGGATGATTGGGATTGCTAGTGAGAATGGAGTTAGTTTTACCGCTGCTGAGGTTGTAGAGTTTATCTATGAGATTGATGCAGAGGACGAGTTCGATGATATTGAACTAGATGAAGCAACACTGGCTGCAGTATCTGGCGGGCGAAGCAACAGTAGCGATTCGGAATGTGGATCTGTTGGATGTAGCAGCTGACGAGTCTCCGGGCAAGAAAACTAGACCTAATCAACCAGATCCATAGCAATTACTGACGAATCTTTATTTAATCAAGGCTGAAATCACCCTTGGATACCTGGCACCTTGTTGCTAAAAAGCAACGTGTAAAGACGTGTAGTTGATAGAAGCCTGCTCTGAGAATAGTTAAGTGCCACTAAAAAGCTAAACATCAACTTCTGGGTTCTAACCAATACCTATATCTGCTCAACTAATCATCAGAAGCTGAACTGAAGATCACCATCTCTGATGCCATTTGTTTTTCTAAATCTCACAACAAGTTGATGCCAATCCTCTGGAATCTGATTGAGGCGAATACCCCAATCCCATGGCAGTCGTTGTTGGCCTGGTGAAACCCTCTTCCTCTTGCTTCTAGTTCTTGCACTGCTCACGATTCGTTTAAGCATGCGACTACCCCAATGGCTCTTGGGAGCAGCTTTACTGTGATGGCGATAGCGCTGGCAGAAACGCTCATAGCGCCTTGCACCTTGCACATCCATCGAGCGTTGCCGAGAGCTTTAAAAAGGCAGGGCTCCATTCGCTGATGCCATCTGATTGCAACCTGCTGTAGTGGCCATAGTTGGAGTAGGGGTCATAACCGACATCATTCAGTTCCTAATCAGTCATCAGGCTCCACTTGCTCCTTCTTACGAGCAACTGTTGACGTTCTGGGTTGAGCGCAGTCAAAAACAAGACAGGTTCTTCCGGTAAATAATTTGGGAATGCTCGACATGTAGGGCAACATCATCAAGAGCAGCACTATCGGTGGTGCTCTGACATCCAAGAACTCGCTAGAATGTGAACAACCGATGAATGGACCACTAGGTATCTAGTCCTCCATTCCATATCGCTCCATCAGGCGCGATGTCGGGCCTGCAGGGGTGGCACCCTGATGTGGAACCGAGTTGGGGTTTGCCGCTATCGCTGTTTCTTTGCGTTGGCCTTGACCCGTCCAAATCGACTCTCTCCACAAAGCCTTCGTCTTCCAAAGACTGCTGAGTATTCCGTTCGGGATGTTCAACAAATGCTTGATGAAGAGGAATCCAAGGGCTTCAAAACGGATATTCCTGAAGGTTGCAACTTTGTAATCGTCACGATGCCGAAGGCAGTCATGCGGGCTTATCGCCAACGCGAGCAAGCCTGGCTTAAGCGCCTAAGAAACAAGCGGTAGCGACGAACAGCCGGTTTCTTTATCCGGTGATCAACATGTCTACGAGCATCCGCGAGACATTAAGCACCGCCGATATGGCAAAGGCGCTTGGTATCTCCGAAAAGTTGCTTCTGAAAATTCGTAAGCAAGCAATTAGTCCATTTGAGCTCGGTACTCACTACAGATTCCAAGGGATCACAACTGCAGCTCCCGTCCGCTGGTTTCCACGGCCAACTGATGAAGCATTCAGCAGCTTCAAGCGCGTAGACCCTGCATCCATCGAAACGATGAGGAGAGCGTGAATCATGCACTCCTCAGAAGATCAGGCAAATGGCCTGACGGAAGAGCTTCTTGCCTCCGGACTACCACTGGAAGTTCATCAGCGTCTCAGATACCGAGAAGTTTCCACTAAGACTGCACTCGATCTGGTTGGCATTAATGCCACTGGATGGGTAGTTCCAATGTGCTCTCCAGGAGGAGAACAGTATTTACATGAAGGGAAGCCTTTCTTTCGATTTAAGCCTCACCAGGGTCAACTCAAGGGAGAGAACCCACCGAAATATGTCTCACCAAAAGGTGGCGGCTGTCGTCCGTACTTTTCTACTCTCATGCCAGCCAACTCATTGGCTGATGGCAAACCCCTCCGAATCACAGAGGGAGAGAAAAAGACAGACTGCCTCAACCACTATGGACTTCCAACCATTGGTATCTCTGGAGTGGATGCCTGGACTGATAAACGTGTTGAACCAAGGCAATTCATTCCTGAGCTAGAGACGATCAACTGGTCTGGTCGTGATGTTTTCCTCGTCTTCGATTCAGATGTAACCATCAAAGACTCGGTTAGAGCATCGCTTTACAGACTCACAGATGCGCTCTCCGAACGTGGTGCTCAGGTATTCGTCGTCCTTCTGCCCTGTGAACTCAACGGTGATAAGAACGGCGTTGATGATTTCATTTATCGCCATGGAGCCGATGCATATCGAGCTCTGGAGCGGATCAGCCGTCCAGCTTGTAAAAGCAGAGGCAAAGGTAAAAATTGCTCTCGTAAATGGTGGGAACCAGAACCTCCCCAGATACATCACAAAGCCCTAACAGCTTGCACAGTCCTGGATGGTATTTACGCCAACCGGTTGAACCATGGCCTGTACCAATGGAACAACTCTCATTGGGAACTGATAAAGGGAAAGGATCGCGAGGCTCTCAAGCGACCACTCCATCAATGGATGGATGAGATGGGGTGGCATAAACGGGGCGACTCAGTCATCGGATCAATGGTGTCTGAAATCCTGGCCCGGCTAGAAAAAACTAAATGGGACTGCGATGGATTTATGGCTTTTGCCAATGGCACTCTTCGCCAAGATATTTTCACCCCCGGGCATAAGCCCAACGACAGTCAAACCTTTTGCTTCCCGTTCAACTACGACCCTGAATCCACATGCCCACGTTGGCATCAATTCCTCAAAGAAACACTCGGCGCTGATGACTTGATTCGCCTTCTAAGAGCCGCCATTCGTTGGACTCTCATCCCGAAGCAAATCGATGCACCTTTTACGCATGAACTGGTCTTTGATGTTCATGGTCCAAGACGAGCAGGGAAAGGCACCCTTTCTGAAGTGCTACAAGCTATCTGCGGTGGCAGTGCTGGTGTGGGACTCATTCGATCCCAATCCTTCTGCAACCCCAATGCTCTGCACTCCCTAATCGGGAAACGAATTGCACTAGACCCTGACGCCTCTGGCCACGTATCAGATCCTGGTGTCTTCAATAGCATCAGCAGCAACGAAAAAGTCGAAGTCAAAAAGCTCTACAAGGATGCTGATTCCGCACGACTTGGCGTTGTCATCTGGCGCTTTTTTAATGACTCCCCCACCGCTTCCGGCGGCGGTATCGAAGGAATGGGGCGTCGCATAGTCACATTCAGATTCGAGAAATCAGTAACTAATCCAGACGAAGAGCTGAAACTCAAACTCATCAACGAAGCAGCTGGAATCTTCTGGTGGGCCTGGTCGATGTCAGATAGCGAGATGAATGATGCCCTGAGAAATCGAGGGAAGGTTTTAGCTATACGCGAGGCATCCATTGAAGCCGCTCTGGAACGTGACCATATCCTGCGTTTCTCTGTCAGCAATCCTGGAGAATATAAGGCCGCTGAACTTTATCGTCTCTACAGCAGATGGATAACTGAAGAGGGTCAACATCCCATCTCAGCAACCAAGTTTGGACGCGAAATCAAGAAACTCCCTTGGGTCGAACACACTAAAGATTGGAAGGCTTCTTACTACAAGACCCACCAGCCAACTCAACAGGATCTCGCTCTTCATATCGGCATCACCATCGAATCCTCTCGATCTGGTGACTTCAACCCCCCAGCAGAACAAACCCACCAGCCAAACACACCTGAACCACAATCAAGTACTGAAGCCATGTCTCAAGCCTCTCTGGTGAGTCTGGTGAGTTCCTCTTCAGAAAAAAAAGGAAGAGAAGAAGAATTAGAAAAAGGAGAGGAACAGCAAAGAGAAAGTGAGGTGCAGTTCAGACCCACCAGACCCACCAGCGTTCCGGTCTACGTCGATGGCCACAACGGTTGGACATCACCTACCAGTCTCATCCCAAAAGCTGGCCTAATCGTTCTCATTGACGAACTGGGCATCACCCACTCTGTCAATGCAAAACAAGTCTCACTTTACCCTCCTAAAACGAAACAGATACACCGCCCAAGCAACTACTCCACACAACTACTTGTTCAATCCCTGCCAGAATTAAGTCATGAGTAAGTGCACCAGAAAAGAGAAGCTTCGACGCGTCGAAGAACTTGCTGACTTAATTGTCAAAGGCTGGTCGCAACGTCAGCTGATGTCTCATGTGACATGTTCATGGGGACTGTCAGCAGAACAAGCCCATCGCTACGTGCGTGAAGCGCGTGATGTAGTGAAAGGCGATCTAAACGACATCGAGCGTGCAGACATGCTCGCAGCCAAGATTCAAATGCTGGAACAGATCGCTGCTGATGCTGTTGCTTCAGGCCGCGAGAACAACGCTATAGGCGCTATCAGACTGCTTAATGAGCTGGTTGGTTTCGGGCGATAGGCTCTCACCCCTTCAAATTGAAAAGGAAAGCCTGATCGATAACCAGATGTACATGTAGATGCCGAGCGTGAGAAGCGTCGGGGATGAGCGTCGATGTCTTGGTGACCTTGAAGTTGCCATCAACTCGTTCTTAGCCGTTAGATCTACAAGCTCATCAGCCCACCTCTGAAATCGCTTTTGCAGCTTTGGCATCCAGGAAGGCTGGCACTTGCCCAACCGAGATCGAGATTCAGCGGTCGATGGAACGTAAGCGCTGAATCAGCTAAATACCGAATGTTTTTCATGCAGGAGCAAACTCGACCCCGGTTGTCACGCCTATGTCACGTCACAAGATTTTATCGACAGGAGTAAATCTCCAAAAACCTAGCCCTAGCAATAAAAGAGGGGCCCTCTCAGGCCCCGTGGGTCATTTGGGTGATAAGGCTGACCTCACCCCATCTCCCCTAAGGGTCAGGCAGCCACGAGGGCAGGCTGACGGGAGAAACGAACGATGTTGTTCGCAGTTACGTAGTTGCTCATACCGAGCAGGCTTCAGTCACCCTCCTCATACCCCGTCGAAACCATTGCAGCCCCTAGAAACCTGAAAGAGGAATGGAGCTGAGCGGAATCGAACCGCTGTCCGAGACACTGGTGTGGATCACCTAGTCCGCCAAAAGGTGGACAATTCCATTCTGACAGGGATGCTGTTCTTTCGCTCAACAACCCGTGGGTGGTAAAAGCTCAATGCAAGCGATCGCCGTACTCCCCCAAGGATTAGAAGAAGAAGGCGCCAAAGAGCTCACCACGCTTGGAGCCAAAGCCGTACGCCCGCTCAGACGCGCTGCTGCTTTTGAAGCCGACATGGCCTGCTTCTATCGGCTGCATCTACAAGCACGCCTGCCATTTCGCCTTCTCAGAGAGATTGCCCAATTCCCTTGCCGAGGGCCAAAAGAGCTCTACGCAGGTGTGCAATCAGCCTTCAACTGGGAGCGCTGGCTGCATCCCTCAATGAGCTTTCGCGTTGATGTCACCGGCAGCGGCCCTGGCCTCACTCACAGCCACTTCACAGCCCTGCAAGTAAAAAATGCTCTGATCGATCTGCAACGGCAGCTATGGGGTGAGCGATCTGATATCGATCTGCAAGACCCTGCTCTCTGTTTACATCTCCATCTCAGTCGAGATTGTGCCGTCCTGAGCTTGGACGGTTCAGCTGGCAGCCTGCACCGCAGGGGCTACCGAGCTGCAGTTGGCGCTGCGCCTCTCAAAGAAAACCTTGCCGCCGGATTGATCAGACTCAGCGGCTGGGATGGCTGCGTGCCCTTAGTTGACCCCCTTTGCGGATCAGGCACCCTGCTGATCGAGGCAGCCAGTATGAAGCTTGGCCTTGCACCAGGGATACAGCGTTCCTTGCTCCTGGAAGGTTGGGCAGATTTCGATCCTCAACTCTGGAGCGAGGAACAAGTACGAGCCAAGCAACGAGAACGCAGAGATCAATCGCTGCCATTGATCATTGGTTGCGACCGAGACCCCAGCATCACAACACAAGCAAAAGCCAACCTGTCTGAGGCAGGCCTCGACCATGTTGTAGACATTCAAACCTGTGATTTTCGCGACCTAGAACTGCCAAAACAGCCAGGAGTGATGGTCTGCAACCCTCCCTATGGCATCCGAGTTGGCCAGGATGAAAACCTAACCGCTCTCTATGAAAGCCTCGGTCAGTACGCAAAAAAACATGCATCAGGTTGGCAGCTATGGCTGCTGAACGGCAATCCCAGCCTCAGCCGATCACTGCAGATGAAAGCGAGGCGGCGGATTCCAGTCAGCAATGGCGGCATCGAATGCCGCTGGCTGAACTACGCCATTCGCTGAACCGCAGGGCAACTTGATCTATCAGCAGCAATCTTCAAATTCACGGCACTTTTTATAGGCTCTAATCATCCAATAAGGACCACGAGGTATCAAAGAAAACATCAGTCTGCAATCTGCCAAGCTCTTGCCCTAAAATAAAAGACAAGCTCAAATGGAAAGATGCTTAGCCACCTCTTAACTCCTACCAACCTAGTCATTTTTGCTGTTGCATTTACAATCAAACTCCTTGTGGCTGGCTACGTGATCTTGAAAGTACGCAAAAGAATTGCATGATCACTTGGCTGCCATTATGAATGATGGTGCGAGGTGATCTTAAAAATAAAGCCCTAGAGCTAAGAAGAAGATAGTTTTCCTTTGGCAATTAACGTCATACATCAAATCTTGCTGTGCTTATTAATCCATATTGAATTAAAAGCCTAAAAAGTAGGAGCGGTGACTCATTGAAGACTGATTAGATCTGTTCATGATGTGTTGATTTGATGCCATCTTTGCTGATTTTCGACTCTCATGCCAAGCCCTCCCTTCAAGCAAGAGAGTGCATTGCTATGCAAATGTCTCGAATGACAACTTCGCCATTCGCTGAATCACTGGCGACCGAGCACCGCTCGAGTGGTTTTCGACAAACCCTCCAACGTCTGTGGCAAATACGGCCCTTTGGCGAGCTGACCACCCATGCGCAGGCTCACTCCTGCCAAAACAACATCAAGAACTGCCATAGCCAGCAAACCATTCATCAGGCTCCAGCCCCAAACCTCCTGCATCCAAAGCACCAAAGCCACTTCCACTGCCAACAGCGCCAGAAGCATCAACGTGCCTCCCATGGCCAGGAAAACGCCTCCACTAATCAAACGGCGTTTCTCTCGATCCACCTCCTGCAAAGCAATACGCACATGCAGATCCATGACTGAAGCAGCAATCGCAGTCACGCGCGCACCTGCTCCTGATCCGCTTGAACGTTGCTCGTCGCTCATCAGGACCGCCGACCTCCGGCAAAAATAACTCCAATCAGTACACCGATTCCAGCAGCCATTGCAACAGCAAGCAACGGTCGCTGCCGCACAGGACGTTCAATCCGCGGCCGCAGAGTGCTGTTCAGCTCATCGAGAAGCTGCTCGAGCTGCTTCTCCAATGGCTCCAGGCTGTCGGCCAGATTCCTGGTGCGGTCACCAGCAACCTGAAACAGGTCCTCCAGCTGATCACGCACACCATGGCTCGTTAATCCCGAATGCTGTGAAATCACACGAACCATTTCATCAAGGCTGCCTCGTGTCGCTTCCAGTGTGTCCCAAGCCAAATCTGGCCAATACTCTTGGATCGTGGGCAACAAGCTTTCAAATCGTTCACGGAACCTCAGTTCAGAGGGATCTGCAGGACGCGAAGGCTCAGTGTTGACTTGGGTCTGTTGATCGCCGGATGCGGAATTCTCTGATTCCATGTATTCCAGACGGTTGATCTTAGCCTAGTTAGACCTGTGCGAGAGCGAAACCCCCTGTAGCTGGAATGCATCCAAGCCTGCTGCCTGAATACCAACTGCCACTGCAACCATCACCCACCTCCGAGCAGTGACATTCATAAGCGTCATTGATTTGCAGAGGATCTGACCTGCTCAAAAGTTGATCAACAATCCTTGGGTATCTCAGAACTCAAAAGATCCTGAGCACTACCCCTTGAAACGAATCGCTCTTTCCAGAACGACTCCTCTAACAAAGCTTTCGCTCAACTTGCCAGATATGGTGTAGCTGTTGCTACTACCATCTCCACATCTAGTGCGTTACAACTCCTATATGAACACAACTCTGCATTGATGGAGTCTATGAGCGATTCCGTAGCTGAACGTTTAGGGACTTTGCAACCCATTGTTCCTCCTCGTCTAGAGCGCATCCGGCAGCAAATCAGCATCCAAGAACTTGAACTAAGCCTGGCTCGCCTTGGCCTCAGCTCACCAACCTCTAATGAGCTATCTGAAGGAATCGCGAGCTAAAATATCTACTCCACCAGCACGACAATCTTATCTACATCGATGAGCAGGGCTTGACTCGAATCAACTCCAACATTTGCTTGCTGTCTATAATCGCTGAATCAAGCTGATCGATAGCCCTAGATTTTTTGCTGCCCCCAGCAATCAGACTGAAACGTCCTTTCCTGCTCGTGATCATGTTCAAAGAACGCTAGCCAATACAACCGTTTGCTCAAGCTCATGAGCTGACCTCTGGCGGCATGATGATGATCTTCATTAGGTCAATCCGCGTATATGGCAATCTCGGCAGAGATCCTTCTGGAGCTTCATCAGCTCGTAGCAGAAGGGAGGCAATTCATGAAGTCGTCAATACAATAAAGGGAGGACAGAGCAAACAAGAGAATGCCAAGATTCCAACTAAACATATTAATTTTAGCGCCCTAGCTGAATAAAATATACGCCTAATTTTTTACTCTGCTTGGCAAGAATTAGAACCCAGATCAAATCAAGCAATCTTCCGAGAAAATATTAATTATATTCTCCAGGCACGTCCTGTTTCCTTACGGTCACTCGGTCCACCTTTTGTCCAGAGATACGTAGCAGCTCGTCACCTGAAAATTCATAACCAAAGCCAACAGCAAGATTGGCCACCTCATCCGCCGTAGAAGCACTTAAGACCTGCTGGCGCAGGTCAGCATCATCCTGCATTTTGACAAGAAAGGCTCGGAGTTGCTCGAGGGACAAAATTTAGAGAACAAAGGCTTCAAGCCATGATATTCAAAACCATCCTGCGATGCTGAAAAGATCACGTTTTACAGGGCAAGGCATTTTGAGCATACTTTTCAAAGAGACCTTACTTAAATGAGCCCAAATCCCATGCCAAAGAAGGGGCAGGCAATGTGAACGCTTGTTAATATGGTGGATACAATAGAGAACGTATATGCGTAGCCGCAAGTACAACATCAATCATTAGTACTGATCAATTGCACTTCTGCTCTTACGAAGAACAGACGGATGCGAGCCATTAAAGATCTCAAGCATCAATACAGTGTTGATCAATACTGGATCTATTACTCATTCAACTAAACTATTGCAATTAGGTTTTTCTCTCTGAATAGATTCGTCCTATTGGAACATCGTGGAGCGCCGAACGATCCGCTCGGATGTCATTTTGATTTGCTCTTGGAAGACGGCCCTTCATGTCGAACCTGGCGATTGCCGCAGATCCCACGATTAGATGGTCCAGCGGTAGAAGCCATTCCTATCACTGTCCATCGGCTGGCTTGGCTGGACCATCATGACGCCGCCGTCTCAGGAGGACGCGGCTGGGCTAAGCGCATCGTCGGCGGACTGTTCAGCGGCTCTCTGCCGATCAACTGTGAAGATCGCTTGAGTGTGTACCTACAAAGCACTGATCTGAAGGGGCACTTGGAGATCGAACACAGGCTCTGCCGGATCAGATCCGAACCGGGTGCCAACCCTTGAGCTTCAAAGAAAATTCGGTAAACTTGGCTTGCTGAGAGCCCGTGCAACCTGTTGGTTCACATCAATCAGGTTGGGCTTACGCAGTTCAAGTCCTTTGGGGGGTCGATGACCATCCCCCTCGAAGAGGGCTTCACAGTCGTCACAGGCCCCAACGGTTCGGGCAAGAGCAACATCCTCGACGGCGTTCTCTTCTGCCTTGGTCTTGCCACAAGCAGGGGTATGCGAGCAGATCGACTGCCTGATCTTGTCAACAGCCGAATCCTTCGAGCAGGCAAGGCAGCTGAAACCGTGGTGAGTGTGCGCTTCGACCTCAGCGACTGGCAGCCCGATCCAGCCGAGGCAGGTCTAGAGCCACCAGAGGAAGGTCCTTGGATCAAAGCTGATCAAAAAGAGTGGACCGTCACCCGCCGCCTGCGGGTCATGCCTGGCGGCTCCTACAGCACGAGCTACAGCGCCGATGGCGAACCCTGCAACCTGCAGCAACTTCAAACCCAGCTGCGCCGACTGAGGATCGACCCAGAAGGCAGCAATGTTGTGATGCAGGGCGATGTGACCCGCATCGTCTCGATGAGTAACCGCGATCGCCGCGGCCTGATCGACGAACTGGCTGGTGTAGCACTCTTCGACAGCCGCATCGAACAGACTCGCGCCAAGCTCGATGATGTTCAAGAGCGGCAGGAACGCTGCCGGATCGTGGAACAGGAACTGCTGACCACACGGCAACGCCTGGAACGAGACTGCGCTAAAGCCCGCACCTACCAGGAACTCCGCCAGCAACTTCAGTTGGGTCGGCAACAGGAACTGATGCTGGCCTTTGAAGCAGCCCAGCAAGGTTTGCGTGATCTTCAAACCCGACAGCAACAGCTTGGCGAGCAAGAGGTACACGACGCTGCGAACCTCAAAGAGGCCGAAGAAAAGCTGGCCAAGGCCGCCGCCAACCTGAAGACTCTGCAAGAGAACGTGAAGGCCCTCGGCGAAGACCAGTTGCTAGCGGTGCAAGCCGAGCTGGCGGGACTGGAGACCCAGGCTCGTGAACTCGAGCGCCAAGCAGAGCAACACCAAAATGAAGGTCAGCGCCTCCAAGGCGTTCGCCAAGAACTAAGCAACCGCCGCAAACAACTGCAACAGGAGGCTCACAGTCAGACCGAAGATCCCCATCGCACGGCCTTAGAAGATGCTGAGAAGACCTGCAGAGATGCCGAAGCCGCTGTAGAGGTCTCCCGTCGCCGCCTTGGAGACGTCGCCGGTCGCTCTGGTGCTTGGCTTGAGCAACAACGGCAGCGCAGCTCTCGCCGTCAGGAACTTCAATCCACCCTTACACCACTGCAGCAGGAGCAACAACAACTTCAAGAACGCCTGCGACAAGACGGAGAGCGGCGAGTCGAACTCGAAGCAGAGCAGCAGCGTGACGGCACCGAAGACCAGCAGGTACAGAAACAACTGGATCAACTCGAACAGGAATGGCAGAAACTCCTCCAGAACATCAGCGACAAGAAAGAACAGGTTCAGCAAGCCGCTGAATCCCTGGCAGTGCAGCAACGGACCCGCAGTCGACTAGAGCAAGAACAAACCCGCTTGGAAAAAGAAATCGCCCGGCTAGAGAGTCGTCGCGAGACCCTGCAGGAGAGTCGTGGCACTGGAGCTCTAAGGCTGCTACTTGAAGCCGGTCTGGAAGGGATCCACGGGCCCGTTGCCCAGCTTGGGGAGGTAGACGATCGACACCGACTTGCTTTGGAAGTCGCTGCGGGCGCACGACTCGCTCAAGTCGTCGTAGACGACGATCGCATTGCCGCCAAAGCCATCGAACTGCTCAAAAGCAGGCGAGCAGGCCGGCTCACCTTCTTGCCTCTCAATCGCATCAAAGCACCTGCAGCTAGCAGCAATAGCGCCCTCATGCGAGGGCGAAAGCCTGACAACGCTGATAACAGCACTGGCCTGATCGGCAAAGCCTTTGAGCTGGTTAGTTTTGAGCCCATTTATGCCGAGGTTTTTGCCTACGTCTTCGGCGAAACTTTGGTCTTTACCAACCTGAAATCTGCCCGGCTGCAGTTGGGACGAACTCGAGCCGTAACTCTTGATGGAGAACTGCTAGAGAAGAGCGGTGCCATGACAGGCGGCAGTTTTTCCGGTCGTAGCAACAGCCTTAGCTTTGGTAGCAGCAGCGAGGGAGATGAAGCCGAACCCCTACGCCGCAGGCTTCTTGAACTTGGAGAAACCTTGGTGGCTTGCCGCAGAGAGGAAGCTCTGCTCAGCCAAGTTCTCGAGGAAGCTCGCCCCTGCCTCAGGAATCTTGAACAGCGCCAAGCCGCTCTGGAAGCCGAACGCACTGCAGCCCGCCGCTCCCATGGCCCCTTAATGGAAAGACGTCATCAACGCTCTCAAAAAGTGGAGGGGCTACAAGCTCATCAAGAACAACAGCAGCAGCGACTGAACGCTCTCATCGAAAAGCTGTCTCCCCTCACCCTTGAACTGCAGCAACTTGAACAACATGAGCAGGAAGCCCAGGCGGATGGCGATGCAGAGACCTGGCAACGATTACAAGCGGATCTTGAAAGCGCCGATGACGCACTGGGGACAGCCAGAACGAATCGGGATCAGTTGCGGACTGCCCAGCAGCATCGCCACCTCGCCCTCGAACGCCTAGGCGATCAACAAAAGGGCCTGGAGGCTGAGGAAAAAAGACTGCAGGAAGCTGTCCAGGCGCTGGCAACTGCCCATGCTCAATGGCGTGACCAGCAGCAAGAACTGCAAGCGCGAAGACAAACACTAGAGAGCCAGCAACAAGACCTACAGACTCGCTTTGGCGAACAACGGCGCGCCAGGGATGCGGCTGAAGCAGAAGTAGCAAACCAGCGCCAAGGCCTACAAGAGGCCCAGTGGAACCTGGAACGCCTCCGACAGGATCGCCAGGCCCTTGCCGAAGAGCTTCGCAGCGGCGGCCTCCGACTCAAAGAACTCCAACAAGCCTTGCCAGACCCTCCCCCGGAGATCCCCGCAGAGCTTCGCAGCGCAGGACTTGAGGCCCTTCAAGCCGATCTGCAGCAGCTTCAAAGCCGTATGGAAGCCCTGGAACCAGTGAACATGCTGGCCCTTGAAGAACTCGAACAACTCGAACAACGACTCGGAGATCTGGTCGAAAGGCTTGAGGTTCTCTCCCAGGAGCGAGAAGAACTCCTGCTCCGCATCGAGACCGTCGCCACCCTTCGTCAGGAAGCCTTCATGGAAGCTTTTGAAGCAGTTGATGGTCATTTCCGTGACATCTTCGCCAGCCTCTCTGAGGGCGATGGCCACCTACAACTTGACAACCCTGACGACCCCCTCGAAGGCGGCCTCACCCTGGTAGCACATCCGAAAGGCAAAGCAGTGAGACGCCTTGCGGCTATGTCTGGTGGAGAAAAATCGCTTACGGCACTCAGCTTTCTATTTGCTCTGCAGCGCTTCCGCCCCTCTCCCTTCTATGCCCTCGATGAAGTGGACAGTTTCCTCGATGGGGTGAATGTGGAACGCCTTGCTGCTCTGATCGCCCGCCAAGCAGAACAAGCCCAGTTCATGGTTGTGAGCCACCGCCGACCAATGATCGGCGCCTCCAACCGCACCATCGGGGTAACCCAGGCCCGTGGGGCTCACACTCAGGTCGTGGGATTACCCAATGCGGCGTGAGCTGTTTCCTCAAGCCCTTGAGTCAAAATGACTCGATTCGCCCCCTGTTGAGGGCCTGCGTTTGACGACAAACCCATCCCCGAACGATCCACTGGACAAGGTTCCTAGCGACCGCCTCTGGCTGCGCTCCGAGCTCATGGGGACCCACGTGATCACCCGTGATACCGGACGTCGTCTCGGCGTCGTGGGAGAAGTCGTGGTCGACATTGATCGCCGCGAAGTGGTGGCCCTAGGCCTGCGAGACAATCCCCTCACGCGTTACCTACCCGGCCTCCCGCGTTGGATGCCACTTGATCGGATCCGTCAGGTGGGGGACGTCATCCTCGTGGATTCCTCTGACTCACTCAAAGAGGGTTTCACCCCAGATCGCTACAGCCGAGTGATCAACTGCCAAGTGATCACAGAATCTGGCCAGCAACTAGGCAGAGTCCTGGGGTTCTCCTTCGACATCGAAACAGGGGAACTCACAACCCTGGTGATTGGAGCAATCGGTGTGCCCTTATTGGGCGAAGGGGTCTTGAGTACCTGGGAGATGCCTGTAGACGAGGTGGTCAGCAGCGGCGCAGACAGGATCATTGTGTATGAAGGCGCAGAAGAGAAGCTCAAACAACTGAATAGCGGCTTCCTCGAAAAACTCGGAGTCGGCGGCCCCAGCTGGGAAGAACAGGAGCGAGAGCGCTACAGGATGAATCTTGTACCAGTGGAAAACCAGCTCAATTCAGGACAGCCCACTGAACAGGCGCAGCGCCGGCTCCAACCTTCCACCACTCAAACCTTTGAGCCGGAAGAGGAACTTGAATACGTTGAACTGGAAGAGCGTCAACAGGAAGTCATCCCCCAACAGCGCTATCTCGACGAAACACCCTCAAGCTCCCCAACGCGCTACCGCAATGACAGAGAAGAAAGAATGACCTTCGAAGAACCTCCTGCCTATGAACAAAGGCCAGTCTTCGAAGAATCAGCTGCCTATGAACAAAGACGAACCTTTGAAGATCAACAACCCCAGAGACCAAGGCCAGCCTCACGTCGACCTGTTCAGAGCCTTGGTGATCCTCTTGATGTGGAGCCCCTCGACTTTTCAGGACGTGATCAAGCTGGCCGAGACCGAGATGCAGAGGTAGAGGAGCCCCCACCGCGCCGTAATGGCACCGAACTGGACGACCCTTGGTGACGTTCGATTCAAATCAAACCTCTGACTTCTCGGAAAAATCAAGCGAAGCGCTGTTCACGCAGTACCTCTGACCTGTAGGAGCTGGTCCGTCGTTAAAGACATGGCCCAGATGAGCCCCACAGCGAGCACAGTTGATCTCAGTACGCTCCATTCCATGACTCGTGTCCCGATGGGTGGTAATCGCACCTGCCTTGACTCCATCCGAAAAGCTCGGCCAACCAGTGCCTGAATCGAATTTTGTCGCTGAGCTGAAGAGTGGGGCTCCACAACAGACACAGCAATACATCCCTGCTGCCTTGTGGTTCCAATAAGCACCTGTAAATGCTCGCTCCGTGCCTCCCTTTCGGGCAACCTGATACTGCTCATGAGTCAACCTGGCCTGCCATTCCTCAGGGCTGAGCTTGATCCAATCCACTGAATCGGAAGCGGAGGAATCAGACCTGGACATGGAAGGGAAAAGAAAGAGGACCTGCAAGACCCTAAACAGCCTTCGAATCTAAAAAGCACCGAGAGCTTTGGGCAGCAAACGACGCACCTGCTGAACCAGTGCAGACACAGCCCCAGGTTGCCCACGCAGGCTGCGCAGATCCTCGCGCAGCCCCATGAGCCGTTCAGGAGATTCCAGCCAAGCTGACGCCTCATTAGCAATGTCCTGTGGCGAAATTGAGCCCACTCGCTCCGGAACCACCATGCGTCCAGCAGAAATATTGGGCCAAGCCAGGAATCCATGGCGTCGCAGCCGCCATGCACTGAGCAAGACACCAATGCACCAACGCAATCCAGGGAGCCGAGCCAGCAAACCAATCCAGCCATCCCATGCCTGCATCACAGCCAAATGCTGGGTGGGCACGATCACAATCATTGGCAAGCCGAGCGCCCCCAATTCGGCCGTATTTGCCCCCACAGTGGTGAGAGCTAAATCACATTGGCTCAAGGGACCATGCGCAGGATGGTCCTCTTGGAGATAGATGACCGTACCGGCCCTGGTGATCAATCTTCGCCAAGGCTGATCAAGCTCAGCTGGCCTGACCATGGCAATAGCTGAGCGATAGGCAGCAGCAATCGGATTGCTCGAACTCATAAAGCTTTCCAACTCCTTAACGCTTGTAGTGGGTGCAACAGCAAGCAAAAACCGACATCCAGGTCGCAGCCGAGCCAATCGATCAGCCGCCTCCAAAAGGAAAGGAACCCCCACGCAGAGCTTGGCCCGTTTAGACCCCGGCAATAAAGCCACCCAGTCGCCTTGTGGCAGCGGAGCTTCAGCTCGTGCAAGACAAGACAAATCCGCCATCAGGTCTCCCACCACAGTGCAACGTTCCCGGAAACGACGTGGCAGCTGATCCCGCACTTTGGGAGACATCGCAGCAATGCAGTCATTCCAACGAGGCCAGCGGGCCACCCACTCGGCGTAGGTGAGATGGCGGTAGCCCAAGCGACCTGAAAGAAGCACGCTCCAGAACTGATCTCCCCCAAGGAAAACGACCACTCCTTGGCGAGGCCATGGCCCATAGCGTCGGGGAAAGAACAACAAATTCCAAAACTGATTTGCTGGCGTGATCTGCTCAAACTGAATCCATCGCCTAGCCGCATCAGCCTCCTGTCCTGTGGCATTCGGGCAAGGCACCAACACCAGCCTCAGGTCAATAGGCGAGCTTGCAGCGCGAGGACGCATCAATATGCTGCGATGCAGGCTCTCAGCAATGGGTCTAACCCAAGTCGCTAGTTCCCCTGGACCATTGGAAACCAGAACAACCGCCAGCGAAGTGTCCGGGATGACAGCTGGAGGGAGTGAGGTCAAGTTGTAAGGAAAGAATGCGGATGGCGAGACTTGAACTCGCAAGGCCGAAGCCACACGCCCCTCAAACGTGCGTGTCTACCAATTCCACCACATCCGCGTGGCCGACTAAACCTCGCGGGCTTCGTCGATCGAGGATCATACCGGCCAATGGTCCAACGTTTTGCAAAGTTGCCTGGCAAGGAGCGCTGATACGATCCGCCCAAAGACTGATTACTGCGGGATGACCATCGGCAAGGTGCTGATCGCCAACCGCGGCGAAATTGCCCTCAGAATTCTGCGTACCTGCAGAGAGCTGGATATCCCCACAGTGGCTGTTTACAGCACCGTGGATCGCAATGCGCTGCATGTTCAACTTGCTGATGAAGCCGTCTGCGTTGGCGAGGCCCCTAGCAGCAAGAGCTATCTCAATATCCCCAATATCCTCGCGGCTGCGACCTCCCGCGGGGTCGATGCAATTCATCCTGGCTATGGATTTCTAGCCGAAAACGATCGATTCGCAGAAATCTGTCGTGACCATGGCATCACCTTTGTCGGTCCTTCACCCCATGCAATCCGCTCCATGGGAGACAAGGCGACCGCTAAGGCGACCATGCAACAAGTCGGTGTTCCGACTGTGCCAGGTAGCGAGGGCTTGCTCGCCAATCCAGAAGAAGCAGCTGAGCTGGCGCAGGGAATGGGCTACCCAGTGATGATCAAAGCCACAGCAGGTGGGGGTGGCCGCGGCATGCGCCTGGTCACCACGCCAGACCAACTGGAAAACCTCTTCAAGGCCGCCCAAGGAGAGGCCGAAGCGGCCTTCGGCAATCCTGGGCTCTACATGGAGAAATTCATTGACCGGCCACGGCACGTCGAAGTGCAGATCCTGTCGGATCGACACGGCAACGTCATCCACCTCGGCGAGCGTGACTGCTCCATTCAGCGACGTCATCAAAAACTGTTGGAAGAATCCCCCAGCCCAGCCCTCACCCCCGAATTACGCCTGCGCATGGGTGAGGCTGCGGTGGCCGCCGCAAGGAGCATCAACTACGAAGGCGCTGGAACCGTGGAATTCCTCCTTGATCGCAAGGGTGACTTTTACTTCATGGAAATGAACACCCGTATTCAGGTTGAGCATCCCGTCACAGAAATGGTGACAGGCATTGATTTGATCGCAGAACAACTGCACATCGCCGGAGGCGATCCCATCAGCATCAAACAAGAGGACATCCAACTAAGAGGCCATGCCATCGAATGTCGAATCAATGCTGAAGACTCCACCCACAACTTTCGCCCCTCACCAGGGCAAATCACAGGCTGGTTACCACCAGGAGGACCAGGGGTACGCATCGACAGCCACGTCTATACCGGCTACGACATACCGCCTTTCTATGATTCATTGATTGGCAAGGTGATCGCCTGGGGACATAACCGAGACGCGGCACTCAAACGCATGAAAAGAGCACTCAATGAATGTGCTGTCACAGGCATCCCCACCACAGTTGCATTCCATCTCGAACTGCTCAATCGGGAAGAATTTCTGAGAGGAGATGTTCACACCAAATTTGTCGAACAGGACATGCTCGACTGAAATTCCTTCGCTCAATCTCAAGCAATGGCCTGGCTCTTAAGCAGCATCTGAGAGAGCAGTCCTTGCTGGCCAACCAACAACTCCCTCAACAAACTGATCAATCCAGCCCAGATCACGGGAGTGACATCCACTCCACCAATGGGAGCCACCACACGGCGGGTCATCGCCAAAAGAGGCTCCGTGGGCCAACTCACCAAAGGCCAAAACCCCTCGCTGAGCTTTACCTGGGGATACCAAGAGAGCACGATGCGAAAGATAAATGTCAGCGTCCAAAACGCAAGCGAAAAGGCCAGAACCAGATGCAGCGTTGGCAGCGCTTGAATCAGAACTGGTGTCACAAAGCTCAAAGCATCAGCAGTTCCATCGTAGAAAGTCACCCCTGATCATTAAGATCATGATGGCCTCGCCCAAGTCAGACCCACTGCTATGACCGCTTCTCTCGCCAATTATCTAAGCAGCCTCGTTTGGGCCGCAGTAATCGTGGTAATACCAGCTGCCGTTGCCCTTGTGTTGATCAGTCAAAACGACCAGATGTATCGCAAGTGATCGGGTTGACCGAAACTTCAAAGCACCCTTGGCGCACTTCGTAGACTGAGCCCAACGAGGTTGGTTTTCAACCTCCAGTTTAGGCGTTTTCAGGGGGCGCAATTGTGGTCAATGCCAGTCTTAACTGGGGCAGCATTGTTGGAATCGTGCTTGCAGTAGGCGGTGCTCTGCTGTATTTCATGCGATCGTTCAAGCCTGCCTTAGCACGCGACTACGACGTCTTTTTCGCAGCCATCGGCCTCCTTTGTGGAGGAGTTTTCTTTTTTCAGGGGTGGCGCCTGGATCCGATCCTGCAGTTCGGCGTGTTCCTGCTAGCCGGAACCACAATGTTTTTCGCCTACGAAAGTGTCAGGTTGAGAGGCGTAGCTGTCGAGGGGGCTCGGCGCTCCTCCTATTTCGATGATGAACCAGCTCCGCCTATCAACCAGGGTCGAGGCGGTGGCCTAAGGGGTGGCTGGGATGAACCCTACGACCGCTTTGAGGAACCCCAACCGGTTCGAAGACGCTTCTCCAGTCGAGACAACGACGATGCTGATCGCCCTCAAGAAGACTTATACAGGCCTCGCAGAACCACAAGAGCTGCAATACCAGAACAAGCAGCAAGCCGTCGCCGCAACAAGGAGGAAGAGTCCTGGGGCGAAGACTCAGAACGCTCTCGTCGCATGGCCCGATTCGGCCGCCAGGATGATGAACAAAACAATCGTCCTGACTTTGGAGAACGCCGCAATGTTCGCCAAGATCAGCGCCGGGGCAGCCGTCCCTCAGCCAATCAACAAACCACCAATCGAACCCAATTAAGCAACGAGCCAAGGCCTACGACTAGAGGGGGCTACGCCTCATCAAGAAAACCTGGTGTACCTCAGGGGTCTCAGATTGGTCCCGAGGCTGAAGATGCGGCCTACTCTCCTGCAAAGTCCAGGCCGACGGGATCCAGGCCCACAGCATCAAAACCCTCCCGACCACAAGGCAATCCCTCAGCCACCAGAACAGAAGCCGCGCCTCCTTCATCATCAATGCCTGAGCCAAGACGCTCAGCTCCGCGAAGTTCAAGACCTCGCGATAACAGTTCCCGTTTTGACGACTGAAGCCCATTGCCAACAACCTGCAGCAACTGATCCTGCTTTTGGGGTGCCTGGGCCTTGGGAGCTGCATCAATTCGATTGAGAGAGCACCAGGTGGCCTGCTTCAGCGCAGCCAGCAAGACCCTGCCCTCAGCGGCAATGGCGAAATGCTGGCAGTGATCGTCGATCAGCGAGGCAGGCCAACCGTTCAGCTCCGCGATCTTCGAGACGGAAAGATCCTGCCACTACGCCATTTCTCCCGTCACCAACCTCACAGTTCTCCCTCCCTGAGCTGGAATGGACGTTATCTGGCAGTGATCACACAAAAAGGCAATCGTCGTCTAACGATCATTGAAGACCGTCTAACCGGAAGAATCCACCCGCTTCCCCTACCGGGGGGGAGAGATCCTGTGAGCCTCAGCCTGGCACCAGATGCACGCCAGTTAGCTCTGCAAGTAGCCGATCAGGGGCATTGGCGCGTAGAGCTCTTCGATCTATCACAAATCCTTGAACCAGATCCAATCAGAGGGCTGAAGCGCTCAACTCCAACGAAAGAGGTTAGACCGTGAAATATGGGCTCTTACGAGATCTGCCGAGTTGGCTTGCAACTCTGCTTCTTTGCTTTGGGCTGGTTGCTTGCGGAAGAGAAGGATTGAGGCCACTCCAAGGCATCAATCGCTCACTGCTCCAATCTGCTAGCAGTCGTCGCCAACCGGCCCTTGGCAAGCGTTGGTTGGCCACTCTGGCCAACCATCAAGGAAAAGAAAGAATTGAATTGATCGACCTACGAAGCCGCAGACCGGTACTACTTCCAGGCCTGAATCGACCTGATGCTCAGCCAATCAGTGTGAGCGTGAGTGCCAATGGCGAACGCCTGGCGCTAGTAAGACAGCGTGACGACCAAACGGAACTGTTGCTCTATCACCGCAGTATGGGCACTGTTCATCGGCTTGAGCTCAGCGCCAAAGGGATCCCTCGCCATGTGATTCTGGATGGCAAGGGTCGACTTCTAGCAGTTCAAGTCAGCCGAGAGGGTCGTTGGGATGTGGACCTGATCCGTTTGCCAAGCTGATTCGACACCCAACCACTCAGGACAGCAAACCGGCCCAATGCACGAAGGTGTCGCGACTCACCACTTCGATGAGCAGCACAGCGGCCAATCCAATCATCGCGAAACGTCCATTGACCCGTTCTGCATAGGCACTCCAACCAAAAGCGGGGGGATCTCCCGTCGTCGCACTATTGATGGGTGGCTGGACCTCTGAACTTTCAGAACCCTGCTCGGATCCCTCGAAGACAGCCTGTTCGCTGGGAAGGTCCTGATCGCCTGGAAGGTTTTGCTTTGTTGAGGTCATCAAACCTGCTCAGGATCAATCAAAGTCATAGCTTGCGGAAGGGATCAAACGCCAGCTTCCATCTCCCACAAGTTGCAGCACTGAGTCGTGGAATTCGATCAGAGTAGGACGGTGACCGACACTGATGACAGCCAAATCACGATCCTTTAGCAGCTTGTAGAGATGCTTTTCGAGCTTGACATCCAAAGCACTCGTCGCTTCATCAAGAACAACAAAACGAGGCGCATTCAATAGCAGCCGCCCAAAAGCCAGGCGCTGCTGTTCTCCAAGAGAAAGGATCCGCGGCCAATCTTGTTTGACATCAAGATTGGGATAGCGCTCAATCATCTGATCAAGCTTGACCTCCTCCAAAACTGCTTTCAATTGATCATCGCTGAAACGATCTTCCTCAGCTGGATAACAAAGCTGCTCGCGCAATGTCCCTAGCAGCATGTAGGGCTTCTGAGGGATGAATAAAAGTTCCCCAGCAGCTGGTCGCTGCAATTCACCACCACCAGAACCAGGCCAGAGACCACTGACAAGGCGCAGGAAGGATGTTTTTCCGCAGCCCGATGGACCTACCACCAGCAGACGCTGCTGCTCCTCGAGGCTGAGACTGAGATCTCGGATCAGCATCCTGTCGCTGCCAGGCGGCGTGAGATTCACGTGACTAAGCAGAAGGCGATTTCCGCCAACCACATTTGACACCTTGGGCTTAACAGGCAACCCATCTTCATTGCCTGCACCAATCTCTTCTACTCGACCCTGAAACCCCTCAAGACGAGAAATACTGGCCGAGAAAGCAGCAAGCCGATCGATGTTATTAACGATATAACTGACGGAAAATAAAACCTGCGAAAAGGCAATGCTGGCTTGCCCAAATACACCAAAATCAACCTCTCTAGCAAAATAGATCGGTGCGATCACCAGCCAGGGAAGAAAGCGCGAGAAGTAATCATAAGAGCGCTGGATAACGCTAATCAGGGCTTCCCAAACAATCAACCTGTCGTAATTCCTTATAGCCCCATCGAGACGCCTATTAGCCTCGACACCCTCCTGAGCTTCACCACCATAAAATGCAATCGATTCAGCATTATCTCTTATATGAACCAAGCCATATCTGAAATCCGCCTCCAACTTCAACTGCTGATAATTCAGAGCAACCAAACGTCGACTAGCAAAAACGATTAATGACGTTCCAATCACTGAATAAGCAAGCAACAGCAAAGCCAGATTCCCATTTATATTCCATAAGACAATAATAAAACTCACGAATGTAAGAAGAGCAGAGATTACCTCCACCAGAACGCTCAAGCTTGTCCCAGTAAAACTACGAGTATCATCAGAAATTCGCTGGTCAGGATTATCAATTTCAGGCGAAGATTCATCATTTGGGTTAAGAATATAATAAGCACGATTAGAGAGGTAGCGCATCAGCAGCCGGCCACTAAGCCATTCTCTCCACATCAACCCAAGCTTGGGAATCAGATAACTCTGAAAGGCACGTATAGGAAGCGCCAATACCAAACAAAAAGCATAAATAGCAACAATCTTCCAAAAACCATCCCGGTCATAAGCAACCAAGGTGTTGTCCACATTGCGGGCAACGAAACTGATGCCAACGTTGATTCCGTTAATCACCAGAATCATTAACGAGATCACGCCCAACAGCAGCCAAGGCAACCAACGTCCTTCGCGGAGCTTGCCGCGTAAGGCGATGAAACATCCAGCGCCCAACATCATGAGACCGATGAGCAGCGGCCCAATCCATCCGTCCCAAATCGATGCCAGGCGCTCCGGCACGCCTGGCAGGAATCGATCCTGCATGGCAGGGATCAGCTCACCACTGAGAGCTAAAGCCCCCGTCAACAACAGCAAGGTGACGCCGACTACCAGTACCAGCAGAGCAATCACCAGCAACAGGAATTGCCAAGTGCGAGTTTCCTCAACTGGAAGGAAGTAAGGCTGCGCTAGTCGTTGCAGCTTGCCGAGCTGGTCAGAGAGCCCCTTGGAAGTTCCCTTGCTGTTGGTGGTTGTCATCGCGTCATTCTTGCCAGTTCAAGCCTCAACCGGGAGGCCAGGCCAGCGGACGGCCACCTATCACATGAACATGAAGATGAAAAACAGTTTGCCCTGCCTGACTACCACTATTGATCACGGTGCGAAAGTCATCAAGGCCCTCCTGCTTGGCCACCCTGGCTGCCACCAGCAGCAAATGCCCCAGCAACTCCATGTCCGTGGAATCAGCAGCCCGCAGGCTTTCCAGCGGCTTGCGGGGGATCACCAGCACATGAACCGGGGCCTGAGGCTGAATATCGCGAAAGGCCAGACATCTCTCATCGCTATAAACCTCATCACAAGGAATCTCACCGCGAAGCATCTGGCCAAAAATAGTGTCACCCGCCATTGAGTCACAGCCTGAGGATGGGACGGCTTGGGCATGAAATCCATGCACCGTCTGATTACAAATGCTGGCACGTTGCCTGAGTGGTTCTCTGCATGGCATTGAGGCCCTAGCCGTCACTGTGGAAGTGGATCTAGTGCCTGGGCTGCCAGGGCTGCAACTGGTAGGGCTACCCGACGCCGCCATACAGGAATCTCGTGAGCGAGTGCGATCAGCACTCCGCAACAGTGGCTTTCGCGGGCCACTCGTGCGAGTCGTGGTGAACCTGGCTCCTGCTGATCTTCGTAAAGAGGGACCTTCTTTTGATCTCCCTATCGCCCTGGCCCTATTGGTAGCCAGTGGCCAGCTGGATGGTCCGTTGCTTGCCAATCTCTGCTGCGCTGGAGAACTCGGACTCGATGGCAGCTTGCGGCCCTGCAGAGGAATCCTTGCCATCGCAAACCTGGCCGCCGCGCAAAACGTACGAGCGCTAGTGGTGCCATCAGCCAATGCCGCAGAAGCAAGCCTTGTGCCTGGCTTAACAGTACGAGCTGCTCATTCCCTCAGCGAGGTTGTAGATCTATTGCACCAACCCCAACCACTAGCACCTAAACACATCTCCAAAGCGGCCGTCACGGCAACAATCACGCGCAGACCAAACGATCAACTTCATCCACTGCTTGGTTACGCCTTGGGCCATAAAGCCCTTGCCTTGGCTGCTGCCGGGGGCCATCACCTCCTGATGGTGGGGCCACCTGGCTGTGGGAAAACCCTTTTGGCTCAACATTTAGCCCAGCTGCTGCCGCCGCTCACGCGCCAAGAGGCCTTGGAAATCACCAGTATTCACTCTGTGGCAGGAATGCTGAAGAGCACTCCCCAGTTAATGCAACAGCGACCCTTCCGGGCTCCCCATCACAGTTGCACGATTGCTGCCCTCGTTGGAGGCGGTGCAAACCCCAGGCCAGGAGAACTGAGCCTCGCCCATGGTGGTGTGTTGTTTCTCGATGAACTAGCTGAATTTCCACGCAAAGTTCTCGACCAACTTCGACAACCACTCGAGGAAGGAGTCATTCGTCTGAGTCGAGCCAGGCAGACATGTGCCTTCCCTGCTCAAATCACCCTTGTAGCAGCAACCAATCCCTGCCCATGCGGGTGGTTTGGAGATGAAGAGCATCCTTGCCGCTGTAGCCAATCCCAACGCCAGCGGTATTGGAGCCGCCTCTCTGGCCCCTTATTGGATCGCCTGGATTTACAACTGCGCCTCAAGCACCTACCCGCAGCTCAACTGCGCAAATCGGTTACCGGCTTCACTCCCACTGATCTCAATGATCAAAAGTTAATAGGCATCGAGCAGATCTTGCGCGCGCGCGCGCGGATGCTTGTTCGCAATCCTGATGGAAAGCTCAATCGTGACCTCTCGGCCCAGGATTTAGGACAAATCGGCCAGCTGGATGAAAAGGCTCTAGAGCTCTGGGAGCAAGTTGTGAATCACCGCAGACTCAGTGCCCGCAGCGGTCTAAGGATTCTTAGAGTCGCTAGGTCTCTGGCAGATCTTCATGATCAAGACAAAGTCAATAAAAGTGCGATAGCGGAAACAATGTGTTTCCGTAGTTTTGATTGTGGCGATGCCAAAGAAGATTTGGCCATCATTGCCAAGCAACTCGCCAGCTAATTTCCTTCGCCTTCAGCAATCATCCGTATCAAGCTTATTCCTACAAGGGCAAAATCGAATCAGATAGAGTTGATCATTAATCTTCGCTAAGATCATGCAAGCTGTATTCCAACCCATAGGCAAACCATTTATTTACACAAGTCATTAACAATATGTATCACAGCGAAGAGACTGTTGAACTAATTTTAGTTACGCCATAACAGCCAATCAGGCTGCGAATAATATCAACAGGCAACCACACTGACCAATCAACTCTAACAAAATTATTCGACTTAGCAAAACTCACGCCAATGGAATGCACTGTGGCTACTATACTTCTGATTCTTGGGCATATCATTCTCTACAGAAGTCTCGTGATGAAAAGTACTCTTTAGGCCAGCAAAGACCATGCTCTTAGATACTTGTCACTAAAACGGCTCAGACAAGTTAACTTCGCCAATTCTCTCCAACAATGGCCCAGCTCATTGAGCAAGTAACAAATTTTTAGCAAGGCAGGGTAACAGGCTGAATCTACTTATCGATCAAGAGATTCAACAGTTGAGGCCTCAGGTATTATTTCTTCAACAGTTTGCTCCTCAACATCTACCTCCTCCTCTGCAGTTACCTCCTCAACATCTACCTCCTCCTCTGCAGTTACCTCCTCAACGACTTCCTCAACTACGACTTCCTCAGCCGTGACGTCTTCATCTGAACTTCCAGGCCAAGTTTCGCTGAACACATACAGATGGCCAAGCGTACGTTGCCCATATTGGCGACGCATCAATTGCCAACCAGGCTCGAAGTTCAACTTAAGGAAATCACTACTAGAAACCCCAGAACCACCAGCCCTGGCCACGATCAGGGCTGGACTAGAGGTATCCCTAGTGGGGATGGCTAGCAAATGCATATCCCCATCAGTCCTCACCACACTCAAGCGATAGTGAGTTCCTAGGTCATCGCCCCCTATCCGCAACGAATACCCATTGCCGTCAATGTATCGATTGCAAATCCCGGTGAAATCAAACCTCGCAAGCAGAGGATCAACAACAGCCGGCAAACTTCCATCGACTGCAAAACAGGCTCGTTTGCTACTGCGTTGTTCGTAGATATTCAACTGCGACCTCTCACCCTTGCCAATCGGGGCACCCACCAAAATGAATCGGCTCTGCTCAACAGGGGCTGCTGTAAAGAGAGATCCCTGAGCCTGGACAGATGACGACCATCCAGTCAGGCCCGTCGCACCTACCAGGACCAGAGCAACTGCAGAGGGGAAATAACGAGCCATCAAGGCCTTCAAGATTCTGATCGAATCGTAAAAGTCTGCCGAGCAATCGGCTGCCCCCTCAGGCCGGTTTGTTGAGTCGAATCATGACCAACAGTGAATCCACCATGCCTGAAGCTGCAACCAGTAGAAGCTTGCCAGTCGCTAAAGCCACAAGAGATGGATCTCAAGCCCTTCAAAGCAACGCAAAGAAAGAACCACTCAAAGCGCGACGCCAAACACACAAGAAACCGTCAAGGGAAGCATCCTCAAAGGCTTCAGCCAACGCATTCAAACCAGCGGACGAACATCAGCTCGCTTGAAGCCATGCTCCTTTAACTCAAGGCTGAGCTCATTCTCATCGGTGACCCTGTCAACAAAAAGGACACCTTCAAGGTGATCCATCTCGTGCTGGATGCAGCGAGCCATCAGGCCGTCGGCCTTCATTTTGCGTGGTCGTCCCATCTCATCGCGAAAACTGAGCACGATCTCACTAGGCCGCACCACATTGAGATAAACGCCTGGGATGCTCAAGCAGCCTTCCTCATAGGTTTCAACAGTTGCACTGGAGCTAATGATCTCGGGATTGATCAACACCACTGGCGGGGTTGTAGGGGTTTCCAGATCAAGATCAAGGACCAAGAGCTGTTTATGAATTCCCACCTGAGGGGCAGCCAAACCAATCCCCTTAGCTGCGTACATGCTGCGAAGCATGTCCCTCACCAAGTCCCTCACAGATTCATCAACCTTGCCAATCCGACGGGTGGATTGCCGCAAAACCCCATTGCCCAAAGTGTGAATTTGCAGAGGCGGATGATCAAGCGGCTCCTTCGGGACTGCAACAGACCCCTTGTTTTTTTCGGCCGTACGTGCCAGCTGAGCGAAGCTTCGAGCCAAAGAAAAGTCTCAGCATCAGTTGATTGAGTTTAGGCAACTCCACCGCACATCAGACCCCAAACGGCCATGGAAAGCACCAGCCATCACCAGCGAAACCCGAAGCAAACCACTCAACCTCTTTCTGCCAGACGCGCTCTCGGACAAACACCCACCCTCAAAGAACCGCGCCTGATTGATGACTGGGTGCTTTGGCTGGAGCAACGTCCTCAGGAACATGGTCGCACCACTGCCCTTATCCGTCCCTGGGGTCAATCTGACCACCCCCCCCAAGAGCTAACACCTGCCCCAGCCAACCTGCGTAGTCGTATTCACGATTACGGAGGAGGGGTTCTAGCAACAGCCTGCCAAGACAACCAGCTACTGATGGCCTGGATCGATGATGCCGATGGCTGCCTCTGGTTCCAGCGCTGGCAGGGCCTAAACCAAGACACAAAAGGTAAGAAGGCATTATCTCCGCTCAAGCCGCCGCTTCGCCTCTCAAAACCAAACGATGCCCAACTTGCTGATGGTCTGATTGACCTCCCACGACAGCGCTGGCTCGGAATCATGGAAGCAGACAAGCGGGACTGGCTGGTGACCTTCTCCCTCAACCATGAGAACCAGGCTGCCACGGTGTTGCATCGCCCTGCTGATTTTGCTGGTTACGCGATCCTCAGCCCCAATGGAGATCAACTGGCCTGGGTGGAATGGCAACAACCGGCCATGCCCTGGGAGGCAAGCCAACTCTGGTGGGCCAGCCTCGACCCTGCGGGTTTGATCCAAAGCTCGGCTTGTCTAGCTGGTAGCAAACCACTTGATCACAAACAAACATCGGTTTTCCAGCCCCTTTGGTTACCCAATGGAGAGCTGGTTGTCAGCGAAGACAGCAGCGGCTGGTGGAATCTGATGGTGGCAAAGCTGACGACTGACCCCACTGTCCAACCCACTTGGCGACGCCCCTGGCCACTTTCAGCCGAAACCGGCATGCCGCAGTGGGTTTATGGCATGAGCAACAGCGCATGGGATGGAGAACAAATTCTGACCGCCGTCTGTGAACAAGGTTCTTGGAGGCTGAGCCGCTTGGCCGATGATGGACAGATCAGCACCATCAACCAACCTTTTGATGATCTAAATGGTCTGCAGGCACAGGAAGGTCGAGCCGTAGCCATCGCGAGTAATGCCACCACGAGCCCTGGGCTACTAGAGCTCAACCTCAACTGTGGCAGCTGGAAGCACACCCCAGCCAATGAGCCTTTACTGAATGCTGATGCAATCAGCGTTGCGGAACCTATCTGGTTTGAAGGCTGCCATGGCCAGGCAACCCATGCCTGGTATTACCCGCCAATCAATGGCAGCAAAGGCCCTGCGCCACTGCTTGTCAAAAGCCATAGCGGCCCTACCAGCATGGCCAACCACGGTCTAAGCCTCAGCATTCAGTTCTGGACATCCAGAGGCTGGGGAGTGGTGGATGTGAACTATGGCGGCTCCACTGGATTTGGCCGTGCATACCGCGAACGCCTACGGGGAGGCTGGGGTGAGACAGACGTAACGGATTGCGCCCAAGCAGCACTGGCACTAGTGAAATGCAACAAGGCAAACCCAACACAAATCGCCATTGAAGGAGGCAGTGCCGGTGGATTTACCACCCTGGCCTGCCTTTGTTTCACCGATGTATTTCGCGCTGCTGCCTGCCGTTATGCAGTGAGTGATCTAACCGCCATGGCAGAAGACACCCATCGATTTGAAGCGCGATACCTCGATCACCTAGTAGGCCGTTGGCCCGACCAAAGACAACTTTACGAAAACCGCTCACCTCTCCTGCATGCCAACAAGATCCAATGCCCAGTGATCTTCTTTCAGGGACTTCAAGACAAAGTGGTTCCCCCAGAGCAAACAGAACGGATGGCCAATGCCTTAAAAGAAAACGGCATACCAGTTGAACTGCACATTTTTGAGCAGGAAGGCCACGGCTTTCGCGACAGTGCTGTCAAAATCAAAGTCTTAGAAGCAACTGAGCAATTCTTCCGCCGCCACCTAAAGCTCTAGCTGTGCTCTCTTAAGAAGCCGATCGTCGCAGCCAATTCCTCAGCAAAACGATCCACTTCTTCTGGTGTGTTGGTGAAGCTCAAGCTGGCACGAGCTGATCCAGGGATCCCATAGTGACGATGCAAAGGCTGGGTGCAGTGGTGCCCACTACGAATACAGATCCCTGCTGAATCAAGCAGGGCACCAATATCATTGGGATGCAAGCCATCCACCGTGAAAGCCGCCAGGACCGCCCGATCAGGCTCCTGCTGAGGAGTTGGGCCCAGAATCGTCAACCCATCGATGCCTTGGAGGCGATCAAACAATTGCAGCGTGAGCTGCTGCTCCCAAGCGTGAATACGATCTAGGCCAACCTGGTTCAGGTAGTCGAGAGCAACGCCCATACCAATCGCTTCCCCAATAGCAGGGGTACCTGCTTCAAACTTGTAAGGCAGATCAGCCCAGCTGCTGTGTTCGAGATACACATCCTGAATCATTTCGCCACCACCGAGGAACGGCGGCATGGCATCAAGCAACTCCTCTCGAGCCCAAAGAAAACCCATCCCGGTTGGACCACACAATTTGTGGGAAGAACCCACGAGAAAGTCACATCCAAGCCGAGACACATCAACAGGCATATGTGGCAAGCTCTGACAAGCATCCAGCAACACCAGAGCACCGAAGCGATGAGCCTCTGCAGTGACCTCAGAGATAGGGTTAAAACAGCCCAACACATTGCTCAAGTGAGCCAGGCTGACCAAACGAGTGCGCTCTGAGAGCTTTTGCCGAAGATCATTTAAATCAAGCTCCCCGCAATCGGTGAGGTCGACAAAGCGCAGCACGCAACCTGTTCGCTTGACAAGCATCTGCCAAGGGACAATGTTGCTGTGATGCTCCATCAAGGTGAGCAGCACCTCGTCACCTTCATGGAGGTTGGCATCACCCCAACTGCGAGCCACCAGGTTGATCGCCTCACTTGCATTCCTGGTGAAAACGATTTCCCGCGCGCTTGAGGCAGCGATGAAATCAGCCACCTTCTGACGTGCTCGTTCAAAATCCTCGGTAGCCCGAACACTCAACTGATGGGCACCACGGTGCACATTGGCGTTGTCATGGTCGTAGTAATGCTGTAAGGCATCCAGCACCTGCCGTGGCTTCTGACTTGTCGCCGCATGGTCCATGTAAATCAAGGGCTGGCCTAAGCAGGCGGTCTGGCCTAGTAGCGGGAAATCCGCTCGCGTGAGATCTGCCAGGTTGGCTGAAGCTTCTACAGCAGCCATCGCCAACGGCATGCTCTGATCTGAACTAACGGAAGAGGTCATGATCGGCTCAAACCCCATCCAACAATCGAGTCAACGGCCGCCAGGCCTGTGCAGTTGATGGGAGCATGCAAATCACGTCATCACAAAACGCGCGCAGTAAAAGCTGTGCGGCTTGATCAGGTGAAATTCCGCGACTTTGAAGATAAAAAAGTGCCTCCGGCTGAAGCCGGCTCACTGTGGCCCCATGGGCGCATTTCACATCGTCAGCAACAATTTCCAACTCAGGCTTGGTGTCAATTCTGGCCCGATCTGAGAGCAACAAGCTACGACTTAGCTGAGCGGCATCGGTACGCTGCGCCTCACGAGGCACCTGCACTACCCCATTAAAAACACTGCGGCCATGACCGGCTGCAACTACCTTGTGAAGTTGATCCAAGGTTCCTTCCGGGCCATTAAAACGCACGCAGGAATGAGTATCAGCAAGCTGATTAGCCTGCACCAGTTGAAGGGCCCGCAATTGACTCTTGGCACCACCATTCAACTGAATCAATTGGGGCTCATGACGAATCACACCCCAACCTTGACAGACACTCACCAGGGAAACATCACTGCTTGTTTCCTGCTCAACAGCAAGATGAGCCAATAATGCAGCTTGAGGATGGCCGAAAGCTAGAAGGCCATGACGCAACTTAGCCTCACTTTGCAAGTGAGCTTCCACCAAAACGCTGGTGAGATTGGCACCTGAACTCAGCTGAACTTGTAGCAACTCAAGCTTGGCCTTTTCCTCAAGCAGCAAGAGCACCCGCACGGCAAAAACACCCCGATCGGCGCCGGCATCACACACCAATTCAAGAGGGCTATCCACTATCCCGTGAACCCGCAAGCCAATGACTTGTGACGCGATGGCCTGATTAAACGCCACAGGCCATTGGCCTTTGGATCTCGCCAGGTTCAAAGTGTGCCCAAGAGAATGCTTGAGTTCCGCATCGCTAAGCGGCGACAGGCCCTTCGGGAGAGTCACTCCTGCAAAAGGATCCTGCCCCGTCCCTAAGACCAGACGTGTCACCTGATCAGAAACACCAGGAGCCGATGGCTCACCTAGAGAGCAAATCTGTCGAGGCTCAAGCTCAGCGATGGGTGCAAGATCACAAAAACGCCATGCCTCTTGTCGACGATGAGGAGCAGAGAGGGTTTCAAGGTGATTGCGCGACTGAGCCTGGCAGGCAGCCATCAGACCTGATGGGGCGTCAAGACTGTGCAAGAGACGCTCACACCAGTCATCGAGAGCTGAGGAGTTCTTGATGGGGGCTTCCACCATCAGGTCATCTCCAGTGCATCCAATTCACGATCAACCCATTCATAACCTCGTTGCTCCAATTCAAGTGCCAGCGCCTTGTCACCGGAGCGCACAATCCTCCCCGCCGCCATCACATGCACGTAGTCGGGTTGAATGAGATCAAGTAGACGCTGGTAATGAGTAATCAACAGGGTGGCATTATCAACATTTGCGAGTTGATTGACACCCCCAGAAACGATGCGCAAAGCATCGATATCCAAACCGGAATCGGTTTCATCGAGAATCGCTACAAGAGGTTCTAATAAAGCCATTTGCAAAATCTCATTGCGCTTCTTCTCTCCACCACTGAAGCCCTCATTCACCGAACGATCCAGAAAAGCTGGGTCCATCTGCACCAAACCGAGACGCTCACGCACAAAGTCTTCGAACGCAAAGGTATCCAATTCCTCCATGCCTTGTTCTAGGCGACGGGCATTCGTGGATACCCGCAGGAACTCAAGATTACTCACACCAGGAATCTCAACCGGGTACTGAAAGCCGAGAAAGAGCCCAATTCGAGAGCGCTCATCTGGCTCAAGAGGGAGTAAATCCTCACCGCGATAGAGAACACTGCCCTCGGTGACTTTGTAAGCAGGGTGCCCTGCCAAGACCTTAGACAAAGTGCTTTTACCGCTACCATTACGACCCATCAAGGCATGAATCTCGCCTGCACGGATGGTGAGATTTACTCCATTAAGAATAGGCTGATCATCAACGCAGGCACACAAGTCGCGTATCTCTATCAGTACTGGAGCATCGAGAGAAATCACTATGAGAAACGAAAAGAATTAGGAGGGGTTAAGCCAGCGAAGAAATTCATTATCCAACCGAACCCTCCAATTTAAGAGCCAATAGCTTATCAGCCTCAGCAGCAAACTCCATTGGCAACTGACTAAAAACATCTCGACAAAATCCACTAACAATCATCGAAATTGCAGCTTCAAAATCTATGCCCCGGCTCTGAAGATAAAAAAGCTGATCTTCTGAGATTCTGCAGGTACTGGCCTCGTGCTCAATACTGGCATCAGGCTGTTGACTGCGTATATAAGGATAGGTGTTGGCTCCAGCCTGGTCACCAATCAGCATGGAATCACACTGGCTGTAATTCTTGGCATTGACAGCCTTTGGACCCATCTGCACCAGACCGCGATAGCTGTTCGCCGAATGGCCTGCGCTGATGCCCTTGCTCACAATCGTAGAGCGAGTACGAGGCCCTAGATGGATCATTTTTGTGCCAGTATCTGCCTGCTGACGATGATTTGTGAGAGCAACCGAATAAAATTCACCTACGGAATCAGCACCTTGCAAGATACAACTTGGATACTTCCAAGTAATCGCTGAGCCTGTTTCTACTTGTGACCAGCTAATTTTACTGCGCTCGCCACAGCAATGCCCCCGCTTGGTGACAAAGTTGTAAATACCTCCAACGCCATTCTCATCACCGGCATACCAGTTTTGTACCGTGGAATACTTGATCGAAGCATCATCAAGTGCCACCAACTCCACAACAGCAGCATGGAGTGTATTGGTGTCAAACATTGGAGCTGTACAACCCTCCAGATAGCTCACAGACGCCCCCTCTTCTGCAACAATCAAAGTCCGCTCAAATTGTCCAATATCGCCCGAATTAATACGAAAGTAAGAAGATAATTCCATCGGGCATTCCACACCCCTAGGAATAAAAACAAAAGAGCCATCGCTGAAAACAGCTGAGTTCAACGCTGCAAAATAATTATCATTCGAAGGCACAACTGTGCCAAGGTATCTGCGAACCAATTCTGGATACTCATTCACAGCATCAGTAATCGAGCAAAAGACCACTCCATGCTCAGCAAGCTTTTCTTTATAGGTGGTTGCAATCGAAACGCTGTCAAATACTGCATCAACAGCCACATTTGACAAGCGTTTTTGTTCACTAAGAGGAATGCCAAGCTTATCAAAAGTTTCCAACAAAGTAGGATCGACCTCATCAAGGCTATTTTTTTTCTCCTTCTGTTTAGGTGCCGCGTAGTAAACAATATCTTGATAATCTATCGGTGGATAACCAAGCCCTGCCCAATCAGGCGTTTGCAATTTAAGCCAGTGTCGATAAGCCCTGATCCGAAAATCAAGCAGGAACTGAGGCTCATTTTTCTTCTCCGAAATCAAGCGAACCACATCTTCATCAAGACCCTTAGGGATCTTTTCAGTTTCGATGTCAGTTACGAACCCATACTTATAAGGCTCTGAAACAAGCTGCCCAACGTGGCTTTGGCTGGTCATAATTGATAGCCGATCAGAAGGGAGTGAAGGTTTTGAAACCCTCTAGAAAAAGGCCTTTGCTTGTGAAATATGGAGGACCGCATCTGGCATGACATCGAGAAGGAGGATGGGCCGATCAACGTAGGCACGACGACATGAATAAACAAGAAGCCGTTGAAGGCTCTCAGGAGAAACGAAACCTATTGGTTTCGTTTCCAGAAGCCTAAGGCAAAAGGCCTTGAGGTGACTGGCCGCTTGGTGAAGCACTGTTCAAGACTCAACCAGATTGTGTCCATAGGATTGCGGCTGGAACCCTGCGTTGAACCTGATCTAACGCAACCTATGCCGCCACCTTCTGTTTCTGCGTGGCATGGTTATAGGAGCACTGACTATCCATGACCACAGAGGCGCAGGCACCTACCCGCGAAGCAACCCTCACTCTGCTATTGCGGCAGGGTGAGAGTAGTGCGGCAAACCTGGCCGCATCGTTGGGCATCTCAGTCCAAGCAATGCGACGCCATCTACGCAGCCTCAAAGACGATGGTCTGGTCGAGGCCAGCCCAACTCCCACAGGCCCAGGGCGTCCCTCGAACCTCTGGCAATTGACAGAGCAGGGACACCATCACTTCCCTGATGGCAGTGAGACTTTCGCCCTCGGCTTGATGGAGTCCATGAAAGCCGCCCTGTCTCCCGAGACATTTACTTCACTACTAAGTCAACAAGCACTCAAAAAAGCCAACCTCTACCGCCATCAGCTCGGCTCAGGGTCAATCCAGGATCGCCTTGAGAAGCTGGTGGAATTACGTCGCCAAGAGGGCTATGCAACGGAATGGCAGCCAGCCCCAGATGGTATTGGCTGGTTCATCAAAGACTTTCACTGTTCCCTGCAAAGAATTGCAGAGGAGTATCCATCGGTTTGCGAGCAGGAATTACTGCTCATGAGACAAACATTCCCCGACTGCTTGATTGATCGAGTGAACTGGCGTCTGGAATACGGCAATTGCTGTGGCTTCCAAATCAAGCCAACTCAAGGTAATGACTGACCAGGAGACTTAGTAGGTGCATCCTCTCAGCCTGGAAGTCCCTTGGGCAGATCCAAGCCAGGCTCAATCAAATCCGCGACAGCAAAACCTGGAAGCGGCACCTTTGCCTTCCTGGTCTAGGTCATATCTTCTACCAATTCCGTGGAGGCAGACCAGCGGAGTCCTTGCCCTGGATGCACTCACAAATACCTATGCATCTCATTAAGGGGGCGTTCCCGCCCCCTTAATGAGATGCATAGCAAAGGTGCATTTCGCAGCATTGAGCTCTGATCCATCCCTGCTCGGGGACAGATCAACAGAAGGTCCCATTCACTGCGAAGAGCAAACCTGAATTTTTTATTTGTAGGTGCGCTCAATTGAGCATCACCTGCAGATCCCAGTGCGGTCAGTAGATGCTGACCACCAGAGTTCTAACCACCCGTAAACGACCAATTGCCCACAGAATGTGATCCCAAACAAAAACGGAGTGTTTTTAGACGTGACCCAAGCCTTATCTTCTATGGCACGTCTCACCATCCGTCAGCTCCGCCAAGTCGCCAGCGATTTGGGTGTAACCCTTTACAGCCGAAAGACCAAGGAACAATTGCTCAGCGCTATTACTGTTCGTCAGGAAAAGGAAGAAAGCAACCGACAGGGACGAGAAGCTGAACTCAATTCCCCATCCAGACTCAAGTCCGATACTCGGGTGGTTTTCCTACCCCGAGATCCTCAATGGGCTTATGTCTTCTGGGAAATCTCCGAAACTGATCGCAAGCGAGCCCTATCGAAAGGGGCCAACCGGCTCTGCCTACGTTTAACCGACGTAACCGGCATCGATGACGACAAAGCACATCCCCACACACTCCAGGAAGTCTCTGTAGACAGCCACAGCAACGAATGGTACCTACCTGTTCCAATGTCTGATAGGGACTATCGAGTTGAACTCGGCTATCGCGTCGGTACTCTCTGGATGTCCCTGGCCTTTTCCTCTATAGCCAAGGTCCCAACACTCCACCCCAGCGAGCAAATCCTCGATCAGTTTGTTCCCTTCAGCCTTGAGGGCATCACAAGCAGTCCTGCGCCCACCACTACACAAGCACCACAGCTAGAGGATGATCCCATTGGCGACGCAATCGATAGCGGGCTACACGAGCGGCTCTATCAGAGCGCCACAGAACACTTCCGCAGCAGCAGGGTCGGGTCGGAAGTCTTCCAAGAACACAACAGCTTGAATAGCGATCAACGTGGTCTGAACGAGTCAGGCATCGGCCTTTGGGCCAGTGGTCGTAATGAGTCCGGAGTGGGTGGAGTACCACCACGCCCAAAAACCTTCTGGCTTATTGCCGACGCTGAGCTGATGATCTACGGCGCAACAGATCCTTCTGCCCGCCTAACCATCGGTGGCGAAGACATTCCTCTCTCCAATGATGGAACCTTCCGAATCCAAGTGCCCTTCCGCGACGGAGAGCAGGTCTATGCGATTGAGGCCACTGCGGCCGATGGTGAGCAGAAGCGCAATATCACCTTGAACTTCCAACGGAGAACACCCACCGATAACACAAACCCCGAAAACCAGGCAGTCGCAGAATGGTTTTAAATGAGCTTCCAAGATCATGACGACGTTGCGTAAGTTTGTCGCCATCACGCCACTCGCTGGGGCGATCATCCTCCCTCTCGTTGTACCCCTCAGCATGGCCCGTCTTGGTGTCGGTGCAGGAGTCCTCATAACGCTGATGGTGTCCACTATCTGGTTCGTAACCATGCTGCGCACTGCAGAAATGCCCCATTAACAATCTGGGGCGAAATCAAGGTGGAACCCTATTAGCGAGTGGTTGAGGTCAAAAGGTGTGCAAGCAAGCCTGGAAGTGGATGCTCCCCATACTTCTAGGGTGTGCAAGTTGCAGCAAAGTTGGATCTATACAGGGCAATGCCCCTACGGAACTGCCCTTACCTGAAAGAATCCAGGTCGTTTTCAACCATCGCGATCTAGCGCGATACCGCAGTCCTCTTAATGATCAGTGGCGCAACGGCGACAATCTTGAGAAGTTCGTCATCACTGCCATAGAAAAAGCGCAGCAAGAGATTCTTGTAGCCGTGCAAGAACTCAGCTTGCCTGGAGTAGCAGACGCACTCGTCGCAGCCAAGCAACGGGGCGTGACCGTGCAAATGGTGATCGAAAACAGCTTTAGCCAGCCCTGGGGTGATCTACATGAAGCAGATCTGTCCCTTCATGAACGCCGTCGAGTGGCCCATCTAAAGATGTTGGCAGATCGTAATCACGACGGGGAGCTAAGCCCCTCAGAACGCTATCGCGGCGATGCGATGCAAATCCTCAGGCGTCATCAAACCCCTTTGATTGATGACAGAGAAGACGGCAGCAAAGGCAGCGGGCTTATGCATCACAAATTCTTGGTTATCGATCATCAAATAGTGATTACTGGAAGTGCAAACTTCAGCAATTCAGGCATGCATGGAGATCCCGCAGCGATGCAAACGCGCGGCAATGTCAACCACTTGCTGAGCTTCAACAGTTCAGAACTAGCTGAACTTTTCAAAAAGGAGTTCCTTTTGATGTGGGGC
>NZ_LVHK01000029.1:0-50404 GCF_001631965.1 Prochlorococcus sp. MIT 1303 | reverse complement strand
GGCAGGGATTACCTAACAGACGTGAATAGAAGGATTAAGGGATTCTTGGCCACGGGGATTATATAAAAAGGTCAGACTGCACCGTAGGGCACTCTTGGCCGCTGTC
This sequence comes from Prochlorococcus sp. MIT 1303, assembly GCF_001631965.1. Classification (NCBI taxonomy): domain Bacteria; kingdom Bacillati; phylum Cyanobacteriota; class Cyanophyceae; order Synechococcales; family Prochlorococcaceae; genus Prochlorococcus; species Prochlorococcus sp. MIT 1303. Next base: position 50,298 of record NZ_LVHK01000029.1, on the reverse strand, counting down.
CCGAAAGGTAGCCAGCGAAAAAAGCCCAATACCAGCACCGACCATCCCAGGCCCGTGCACGGCGGCCACCAGAAACATCTGATAGATCTTCAATAGTCAGCTCTTGGTCAAGCAGTTCACTGTTGTCGCAGTCAGTGCTGAGATTCGCCATGGTTTTAAGGTTGATTGGATGTTTAAGAGCGACGGCTTGATTGCCTTCGCTGCACATACCATCACATTTATCAGCTTTCAAAGCATTGATCTAAAGCAAGCACTGCTGTGAGAAAGCTCACAAAAGTCTGTGATCCGAAATACTGAGCAAGATGAATAGTTCAGGCATTGTTGAGACATCGGGAAACAAAATCCCGATGCTCACAAACCGATTAACTTTTACCATGACTAATTCCACTTCTTCTCTCACAAGCGAAATTATTGATGAAGAGATTTCTCTTGATCAACTACAGCATATTTCTGGTGGCCTCGCTCCTCTTGCATTTATAGCTGCAGTTAAACTCGGCGGCGCTGCTGTCGCTGGAGCTGGCCTTGCAATTGCATACGGAGCATCAAAACTACGCAAGTGAAATGAATAATTCCACTTGTTTTTAAATTAACATCAAATTCACTACTTAACCATGAAAACCAAGGAAGACCATCAACTGACAGGTGCTCAGTTATCGCTTTGCTCTGGCGGTGTAAAAGAGGGTGGATGTATTAAATTCCCAAAATGGGAAGAATTCAATAAGCCCTGCCTGCCTATTGCAACTAGATTTCCTAATTAGTGAGATTACGAACCAATAGGATCCGTTCAAAATGCATCGTGTAACAACTAGCCGCTTCGTATTAGATACAGCCCCGAAAAACTACGGGGCTTTTTATTGCGAGCATGAAACCAATGACAAATCATTTATTAGAGAGATGTAAAGCTATCAACAAAGATGACTAATAAAGAAACGAATGAATGAATAATGAAGTTAACAACGAGCACAGCTGAGAAGATTTTATGGGGCAGAGTTAAGCTATTGAATCAAGGTTTCACTTAGCCATGTCATGCTTGCTGGTGTCAAACGGAAAAGTCCATTTTCCTCAACCCGGACGCTTAGTTGGCTGCACTAACATCCTCAACAATTAATCTCGCCAAGCTAATAACACAGTCCTTGGAGTCGGGATGCAATGCTGAAGCAAATACCACAACTATTAGGTGGAACTGAAACAAAAGAAAATATGGCACAGATCAACCACTATTAAGGCTTCATTCTATCTTCAATTTTCGCTGAGACCTCAGTCACATCAAGAGAGCAATTTTATATCTATGCCTTCAAGAATGGGTAAATCTTAGAGGCCTAAATCAACCACAAGCTTCTGCCCTATTGGCAGCCATATTCTTGGTCCTGCGTGGTGAAACTCTTGAGCCAATACAATCAATTGCTCTCAAGCTTGAACGTAATCGCGACAAGATTTTTCCAGGATTTCGACTTAGCCAGCCGGAAAGTCGTCAATGAAATGCACTGAACGCTCAACTAGCAGGAGCAACAGCAAAGGCAACTGAAACTGCAGAAATCACCCAAGCACAGGCGAAAGCTGCATCTCCTGCCAGAATCATGTTGATTGATCATTGAGATTCAGTGCGCGACATCTTCATCAGTGCAGCCGTCTTTGTGGTGTGCGTGGTTGTGGCCTTTGTCAGCCAGATCGTGTCACCCTCAGTTGTGGTCGCCGACAGCAATTTGAACGCCGTGCAGGCGGAGGTGAGAACTAGCGAGCCAGCTGCTTTGAGCATGGCAGTGCTTGAACTCGATCCCGACGATCCCAACCCAACACTGTTCAAGATGGCAATCAACAGCTCCAAGGCAGATGCGGCTGAAATCGATGCCGCGCAAGCCAATGCATCCGCCCTTGGCGGCCCAATCGAAGCAGAACCATCCCAACTAACAGCCAGTGGTCTAAGCATCACTGACCTCAAGATCGGCGATGGCCCGGAGGCCACAGCAGGCCAAACCGTTTCCGTGAACTACCGCGGCACACTGGAAAACGGCCAGGAATTCGACAGCAGCTACAAACGGGGGCCGTTCGAGTTCCCCCTCGGTGCTGGACGAGTGATCAAAGGCTGGGATGAAGGCGTTGCTGGCATGAAGGTGGGCGGCAAGCGCAAGCTGGTCATCCCCCCAGAGCTTGGCTACGGAAGCCGCGGCGCAGGCCGTGTCATCCCTGGCAACGCCACGTTGATTTTCGAAGTCGAACTACTTGGCATCAAATGATCTAAAGACTGAATAGAAAATCAAATCAAAAGCAAACCCAATTAGTAATCAGCCTGGGTAGGCTCAGTTTGGCTTTCTCTAACTGCCAGATGTTGCGCTCGGCACTTTCCACACTTCACAGCAACCTGCCGGCCTCTTCGGTCCAGGCTCACTGTGATGGCCCTTGCGGCGTTTACGATCCCGCCTCGGCAAGAGTCTCAGCTGAAGCCGTCGTATCGATGACCAAAAAGCTGCTCGAACTGCAGCCTCCCTCAGGGAACGATCCGGCTGCTTGGGCGGCTTACAACAACACCTTCTCCCGCTTCGTCGCCATCAAGGAAGAACAAGCTCAGCAAACCAAGAACGAGCTGCTGATCCTCTGGACGGATTATTTCAAGCCAGAGCATCTGGCAACTTTCCCGAATCTGCATGACATCTTCTGGAAAGCGGCCAAGCTCTGCAGCGCCTGCAAGGTCAACATCGATCAATCCAAGGCAGATGAACTGATCAAAGCTGTGGAAGCCATTCACACGATGTTCTGGAAATCCAAGGGTCGCAATGACGCCTGGGTGAGAGCCAGTTAAGCCAACAAGCATGATGCCAACAGCGAACTGGCGTTCGCTGTTCCTGCTGCTTTCAGGTCTTCGTCGCCACGCTCGTGTCGATGGAGACTCAATGAGCCCCAGCCTTGCCCCTGGCGACCTGGTGATCTTTCAACCGATCACCAGCTATGACAGGCGGCTAAAGGCAGGCTGTGTTGTGGTTGTGCGTCATCCGTTGCAACCAGCAACCCTGCTGATCAAACGCCTGATTGCAATCAACAATTCAGGGCTGGAACTACGTGGTGACAACGAGCAAGCAAGCACAGACAGCCGGCATTTCGGTTTGGTGAATCGCGACAGCCTGCTTGGCATTGCTGAATGCGTATGGCGTGTTCCCTTCAGCGCATAAGAGCCCAGCAGATTAGGCAATCAAAGAAGCTGAGGGGATGTTTTCTGCAACCAAACGAAGCCCGTGATGATCGATAGCCCACCGGTTGATCCCACCAGCAAGGGCAGGGCACGACGCCCCACTCGCAATGTGGCTAATGAAATCGCACAAACAACCGCGACCATCGCTGCTATGGAACCGAACAGATAAGCCGCCATATAGATCAAAGCCCCGAGAGGAGGCAAGGCCAGCGCGGGAATAACTGCAAGCAGATGGCTGGCCCCAGCCAAGCCATGAAGGAGGCCAAGACTGGTTGCTGCATGAGCATGTCGCCCGTGCTTGTGTCGCCCTCTCAGATGCAGGTGCACATGTTGATGGTCATGGGCGTGACCATAGTTTTGCTGATGCGTGTGCTGATGGGTGTGGATATCCAGGCCAAGAGCAGTACGAATCGCCATCGCTCCAACCACAAGCAACGCCACTCCCACGCAGAATTCGGCCCAGGAGGACATGCGCTCGATATGGACGAGGTCTTTCAAAACAATGGCAATGGTTGAAAGAACCAGAACACCTGTTGAATGGCCAATCCCCCAAGCAAGGCCACTGCGTAATGCCGTAGCCGGCTTACGCAAGGCACTGGGTGCGATGGCAACAAGATGATCAGCACCACCCACCACATGAAGGGCCCCAGCAGCGAAGCCCGTGAGGATGCTGATCAGCATGAAATCGAAACAGTCAAGAGGAAGTCTGGCGGATTGAGAATGGAATTGCGCTGATGCCACTGCTGAACAGATCAGGCGCTATAAGCATTGTGGGCAAGCTCTGCTCATGCATGGGCCTTGAGCTGTTCGTCACGCAGAGAAGCAAGGAAGTCAACAAACCGATCGGCTTACCTCTTGCTCAGCAAACAAGCGTTGAGAGCGCTCGTTGATCAGAGCTCGCATCTGATTAGCAAAGTCGTCGTCTGCAAGCAAGCGCACTGGTTTCTCAACATGATCTACATGTAAAGAGGCAATCAGCTCAGGCAACTCACGAACCTCGAGCATCGCCAATTTGTGTCGTCATCACATCAAGGCTGTTGAATCGAAACAACAGGACACCCCCTGGAAAATGTCTGAAATATGTAGACAATCAAAAACAGAAGGATGACACATATGAGAAACAAACAGAATTAACGCATCAACCAAGCGGCGACAAATCTCGAGAAACCGCCAACCAAAACAAGGGCCTTCAAGAAACTCACCAAGACCTCAACCAAGCGGGTCTTAAGCTCAAAGAGCAACGGCTCAGCCTTCACTCACAGCCAGCTCAGATCAACCTCTTAATGCGGCAATTCATCGCAACGATTGCTCAAATAAAAGAGAAAAAATGATCAGCCGTTGCTTGTTCCTTCGTCTCCAATCATCAGCTGCTGTAAGCCAGCACAAACATCCGACTGACGCATCAGGGCTTCTCCTACCAACACAGCTTCAGCGCCTGCTGCCTGAACCCTGTCCAAATCAGCACGGTTAAACAAGCCCGATTCACTCACCAACAAGACACTCTGCTGCTGCAATCGAGTAGCGAATTGCTTGCTCAGTGTTTCAGTGGTTTCAAGGTCTGTCTCAAAGGTGGTGAGATCACGATTATTGATGCCAATCAGTGGGAAACCACCAAGGTTGAGAACCCGTTCAAGTTCCTCAGCATCATGCACTTCCACTAAGACAGTGAGTCCCAGACTGTTGGCCACCTTGCTCAAATACGTCAGATCCTGATCAGAGAGGATCGCCACAATCAACAAGGCAGCATCTGCACCTGCAGCACGCGCCTGATAAAGCTGATATGGCGTCAGGATGAAGTCCTTACATAGCAGTGGTAGTCCAACCGTCTGCCGCACCTCAACAAGCACCTCAAATCCACCCTGGAAGAAGCTCTTATCGGTCAGCACAGACAAGCAACTAGCACCACCTTCCGCATAGGCATTGGCGATCAAAACAGGGTCAAAGTCCGCACGGATCACACCTTGACTTGGGCTGGCCTTCTTCACTTCAGCAATCACTGCCGGAGCCACCGAAGCTTGACGCAAGGCAGCAATGAAATCTCGAGGGATGGGCAAGTCTGCGATCTGAGATTTAAGCGTCTCTAGAGGTACGCGCTGTCTTGCCGTCTCAACTTCACGGTCCTTCTCCCAAACTATCTTCTCAAGAATGTGGCGCGGCTCAGCATCGGCGTGGGGAATGGCGTACTGCAAATGCGCCACCTTGACGCTTGGATTGGGCGGACGTCTGCGGATCTCCATCGGGTGATAGTGCAATTAAAAACAGTGAACCGCAGGGCTAAGACCTGCTTGAAGAACAGCGGCCTAGGAAGCACTGGCCGATGCAACAACCGCCTTAGCCAGCTGTTTGGCCGCCTGTTTATAGGCCACTTCCACCACTTCACTCAGGGTGGGATGGGTATGCACTTCAGTTGCCAATTGAGCAACGCTCTGACGTCGTGCCACCGCATTGGCTACCTCCTGGATCAAATCGGCGGCATGCAATCCATAGATGTGAGCACCAAGGACTTCACCGCTGTCCTTGCGGAACAACAACTTCATCAATCCATCACTCTCCAGCTCTGCTAGGGCTTTGGAATTGGCCTTGAAATAGCTGCGCACACTCCCCAACTCAAACCCATCCTTGGCGGCAAGCTCTTTGGCATCAGCTTCACTCAACCCCACTGAACTGATCTCCGGATGAGTGAAGGTCGCGGCTGGAATGCTGCGGTAATCAATCGTGCGGGAGTGTCCCTGGATGTTGTCAACAGCCAGCGTGCCCTGTGCTGCGGCTGTATGGGCCAACATCAGCTTGCCAGTGACATCACCGACGGCCCAAAGATGAGGCAGCGGCTTTCCGTTGACCAATACCCTCATGCTGTCGTCAATCGGCACAAAGCCGCGATTGGTCTCCACACCAACCGACTCAAGATTGAGCCCCTTGCTACTTGGCACCCGACCAGTAGCGACGAGCACCGCATCCACCTCCAAGCTGTCCACCAGCTCACGGCTTTTCATCTCCGCCAGTTCGATCCTTACCGGGCAGCCAGGGATCACCTTGCTAGCCAGCACACCAGCACGTGCATCGATGTCACGTCCATCAATCAAATGCCGAGCTGCCATCTTGGTGATGTCGGGATCAAAGGTTGGCATGACCCGATCCAACGCCTCAATCATCGTGACTTCACAGCCGAGAGCCGTATAAACATCGGCAAATTCAAGGCCGATATAACCACTGCCGATAATTGCAATCCAACGCGGCAGCCATTCCAAGTTCACGGCTTCATCACTGGTAAAAACCGTGCGTCCATCGGTTTCAATCCCAGGGGGCACGAATGGATCAGAGCCTGTGGCAAGGATCACATCCCTGGCAGTGAGCAGCCTATCCACTCCACTTTTCTCTCTTAAGCCAATTCGCTGGCTTCCCTCCAATCGTCCATGGCCACGCAGGATCGTGACACCAGCCCGCTGCAGCGTTTTGGTGAGGTTGCTACGAATCGTGGCCACCAACTGGTTGGCATGGTCAGCAATCTTCTGCCGTTCAAAACGCACCGGTGCAGCATGGATGCCGAAACCAGATAGATGTTCAGCATCAGCCAGCTCACGCACCTTTCCACTGGCAGCAAGCAATGCCTTAGAGGGCACACAGCCTCGATTCACGCAAGTGCCGCCCATATCACCTGATTCCACAATCGCCACCTTGAGGCCATCATCAGCGGCATGCTTGGCGGCATCAAAACCGCCGTAACCCGCACCGATCACGATCACATCGAAGTCGAAACTGGCTTCGCTCACCCGAACTACTGCGTGGAGAAGGTCATTGTGGCTCGTCGCCGCTCAAGCAATAGTGGCACCGCCACCGCCGCCACGTTGAGCGACTCAACTGCTGCGCTATGCGGCAAGGTGACGCAATCAGTACAACACGCCTGCAGACGCGGATGCAGGCCGGATCCCTCATTGCCTAGCACCAACACAGTCGGTTTTCTCCAGTCCAGCTGCCAATAAGGCAAACAAGAATGGGCTGCAGAAGAGCCCGGCACCATGGTGGCCACGACCTGTAAACCGCGACTAGCAGCACATTCAAGCTGCTCAGCCAACTGCTCCACGGCCTCCTGCCCTGATGACCCGAAGCGCTGATAGGGCAACTGCAAGATGGCCCCCGCCGAAGCCCTCAGCACTTTGGGGCTGAGCGGATCCGCCCCAGACGCAAGCCAAACCTCCTCCACCTCTGCCGCCAAGGCTGTTCGCAGCAAGGTGCCAAGGTTGCCAGGATCCTGCAGCCGATCCAAGGCCAACACAAACTTGGCTTGATTAGCAGCCTGCGGAAGAGAATCAAGAGGCAAAAGGCTCGCCACACCATCGGGGCTGACTGTCGTCAACGAAGCCTCCAAAACACTCGGAGTGACCAAATGAATCAAGGTTTGTGCAGGCAAGGCCTGGAGAAGATCCCCATGGCGCTCCAACCAAAAGTTGGTCGCCACAATCTCTTGAGGACGATGTGTAGTTCGCAACACTTCCTGGAGCAGGTGTGTTCCCTCAAGCAGCAGCAAAGACTGCTCTTGACGTCCTTCCTTGCTGGCGAGGAATTTCAATCTCCGCACAAGAGGATTGCGGCGACTTGAAATCAATAGCGAGGCATGAGATCCGATCTACAGAACCTCAGAATGTTGTTTGCTGACGCACCTTCAAACCTTCATTCAGGACAATCTGTTCGCCATCCAAATCAAGCCCATTGACTGCTGCAATTTCACCCTTCAAGCCTTCAGCAGCAAGGCTTTCAATCATCTTTTTGATGACTTGATCTTCCACAGTTGAACTGTCCAAATCATCAGGAGTTAGACGTTCAAGAAAGCGACCCACTTTTGAAGCCACCAACTCAGAGGCATTTGTAATCTTGAGCACAATCATGAATCCAGCTTGAGGTCGATTACTCAATAAAGAATAATGCGGATGGGGAGACTTGAACTCCCACGACATTGCTGCCACTAGTACCTGAAACTAGCGCGTCTACCAATTCCGCCACATCCGCTGGCGTGCGTCGCGCAAGCGACATCATGACGATAAGACATCGACTGCCTACCAGCTTTATCTCAACCTGGCAGTTTTGATCCAGTTTGAGGTCTGGACGTCTAGACTGTCTCGGGTGTAATTGTCAATATGTCTTCGTTCAAGAATAATTAACGGGACATGCCCGCAGCGGTATCCATATCTCAAGAGATTCTCAAGCCGCATCTGGAGATTCAAGGCGGACATACTCTTTCCAGAGAGCTGAAAGTCAGCGGAGCTAAGAATTCTGCCCTCGTGCTGATGACCTCAGCCCTTCTCAGCGAAGGCCCTCTTGAGCTGCACAATGTTCCCCAGCTCACAGATATCCAGGGGATGGCAGACATCCTCTCCTCCTTGGGGGTACGTGTAAAACGGAGTCAGGAGACCGTTTGGCTACAGGCTGATGACCTTCATCACTCCGAACCTCCCTACGATCTAGTCAATGGCCTTAGAGCTAGCTTTTTCTGCATCGGCCCACTACTAGGACGACTCGGTCACGCCAAAGTCCCCCTGCCGGGTGGTTGCCGCATCGGAGCCCGGCCTGTTGTTGAGCACATCAGAGGGCTTAAAGCTCTTGGTGCCATGGTGAAAGTTGAGCATGGCGTTGTCACAGCTTCAGTACCAGGAACGTCACGACGACTTAAAGGTGCTGCAATCGTGCTCGACTGCCCAAGTGTCGGTGCAACCGAGACCATTCTCATGGCAGCTGTGTTGGCGGAAGGCACTAGCACCATCGAAAACGCTGCCCAGGAACCTGAGGTTCAAGACCTGGCCAAAATGCTCAATGCCATGGGTGCTCGTGTAAGCGGTGCTGGTGGTCCAATCATCACCATCGAAGGCGTTGAACGTTTACACGGCTGCAACTATTCGGTGATCCCTGATCGCATTGAAGCAGGCACATTCCTGATAGCAGCGGCAATCACCCGCTCGATTGTTCGAGTGTCTCCAGTCATCCCTGAGCATCTCAATGCCGTGCTCCAGAAACTGAGAGATTGCGGCTGCACCCTTGAGATTGCCAAGCACGGAATCACGCTTATCCCGGGAGATCTTCATGGCGTTGACATCATCACCCAACCTTTCCCAGGCTTCCCAACGGACTTGCAGGCCCCCTTTATGGCCCTGTTAACCACAGCCAAAGGCACAAGCGTGGTGACAGAAAAGATCTACGAAAACCGCATGCAGCATGTCCCTGAGCTGCAACGAATGGGCGCTTCGATTCGTCTTCAAGGAAACACGGCTGTGGTCGAAGGCATACCCCAGCTCAGTGCTGCACCAGTCAGTGGTAACGACTTAAGAGCCGCAGCGGCGCTCGTGTTAGCAGGTCTTGCCGCACGCGGTATCAGTCAAGTTGATGGCCTCAACCACCTCGATCGCGGTTATGACGGGATTGAAACCAAATTGAATGCATCTGGAGCCCATATCCTTCGGCATCAGCCCTCAGGATGACCCTGGCATAACATCACCTCCACGGGAGCGTGGCGGAATTGGTAGACGCACTGGATTCAAAATCCAGCGCCTTCGGGCATGTGGGTTCAAGTCCCACCGCTCCCACTGCTGTGATGGGCACCTACAAACGTTTTCCCGTCACTCTGTTACGCGGGAAAGGATGCTGGGTATGGGATGACCATGGTCATCAATACCTTGACGCTGTTGCCGGTATCGCGACCTGCGCCCTCGGTCACAGTGACCGGGCCCTGCGCCGCTGTCTTGGCCAGCAGCTGAAACAACTTCAACATGTTTCCAATCTGTATCGGATTCCTGAACAAGAGGCTCTTGCCCATTGGTTAGTAGAAAACAGCTGTGCAGACAGCGTGTTCTTCTGCAATTCCGGTGCAGAAGCCAACGAAGCCGCCATCAAGCTGGCTCGCAAACACGGTCATCGCCGTCGCGGCATTGATCGGCCAATCATTCTCACCGCCAATTCCAGTTTCCACGGCCGCACACTTGCCACCATCAGTGCCACAGGTCAGCCCAACTACCACAAAGGTTTCGAACCCATGGTTGAGGGCTTTGAATTTTTCCCGTTCAATGACCTCCAAGCCTTCGAGCAGCAGCTAAATCGCCTCGAAGCTCAGGGGCCCTCTGTTGCCGCCGTGCTAATCGAACCACTGCAAGGTGAGGGTGGCGTCAATCCAGGCGAAGCAAGCTTCTTCCAGCGCCTTAGAGAACTCTGTAGCCAGCATCAGATCCTGCTGATCTTTGATGAAGTTCAGGTCGGGATGGGCCGTTGTGGTCACTGGTGGGGGTATCAGCAGCTTGGGATCGAACCAGATGCCTTCACCTTGGCCAAAGGACTCGGGGGAGGCCATGCCATCGGAGCGTTGCTTGTCAAACAGCACGCTGATCTTTTCGAACCAGGTGACCACGCCAGTACGTTTGGCGGCAATCCCTTTGCCTGCAAGGCAGCTCTCACAGTTGCGAGGGAGATCGAACGACGGGGTTTGATTTCAAAGGTCCAGCAACGAGGCGCACAGCTTCGCGAAGGCCTCACTGAGCTGGTGCAACGTTTCCCGAGGCAACTCAAAGGAGTACGAGGCTGGGGGCTACTGCAGGGATTGGTGCTGCAAGACGAGAGCACATTCACAGCCCCTAATGTCGCCCAAGCCGCCCTTGAAGAAGGGCTACTGGTGATAGCAGCAGGTCCGAAGGTTGTGCGGATGGTGCCGCCGCTGATCATCAAACCAAGCGAAATCCGCCAACTGCTCCAACGTCTGGAGGCCACCCTGGCGCACTTCCGCTAAGTGGCTAAACCCACAAGTCCAAGCAAGGAAGATTTAAGCGATCTAATCCCTCGCTTTGATCAGCGGGGGATGGATCTTGGCCTTGAGCGCATGCAACAAGCACTGCAGGCCATGGGAAACCCCTGTGCCTCTATTCCAGCCATTCAGGTCGTAGGGACCAATGGCAAAGGGTCTATCGCCAGCTTCATTGCCAGCAGCCTTAAGGCTGCTGGCATTCGCGTGGGGCTGACCACCTCTCCTCACCTCGTGAGCTGGTGTGAACGGATCAGCAGCGATGGTGAGCTGATCTCAATCGTTGAGCTACGCCAACGACTCACCGCCCTTCAACCCCTTGCCCAAACCCACCGACTCACCCCCTTCGAGCTGTTGATGGCCACGGCTTTTGATCACTTCAGATCCCGCGAGGTAGAGCTGCTTGTGCTTGAGGTGGGCCTCGGAGGACGCCTCGATGCCACCACAGCTCATCCATACAGACCAATCATTGCCATGGCCAACATCGGCCTCGACCACTGCGAACACCTTGGTTACAGCCTTAAAGAGATAACAGCAGAAAAAAGCGCCGTCATCAGTCCTGGGTCTGCTGTCATCAGTGCTCGTCAACAAGCTGAAGTGGCGAGCATTCTTGAAGACAAAGCAAAACATCAACAGGCCCGCTTGCAATGGGTTTCACCCCTCCCAGAAACCTGGGACTTGGGACTACCAGGAGTCTTGCAACGGCAGAACGCGGCGGTAGCCAAGGGTGCTCTTGAATCTCTGGCCCCACTTGGCTGGCGACTCAATCAAGACGTCATTCGCAAAGGGCTGGCCCACGCCTACTGGCCTGCACGGCTGCAGACCGTTCACTGGCAAAGCCAGCCAGTGCTCATTGATGGTGCCCATAACCCACCAGCAGCCGAACGGTTGGCCCACGAGCGGCAGCAGTGGAGCAATCAAGAGTTTGGGGTTTGCTGGGTGCTTGGTCTACAGGCCCACAAGCAAGCACCAGCCATGCTTCGCCATTTACTCAAGCCAAGCGATCTGGCTTGGATCGTGCCGGTGCCGGAACACTGCAGCTGGACGCAGCACCAACTCGCAGCACACTGCCCCGACCTATCAAGCCAACTCCAATCTGCTGACAATGTTGAACAGGTCTTCTCCATCCTGCTCAAACAGAATCGATGGCCAAATCCACCTCCAGTTGTAGCTGGTTCCCTCTATTTATTAGGTGATCTTCTCGCAAAGCAAACCATCAAGGCAGAGTGAGAGGTGCTGCCGTAAAGCCGATGCCGAGCTCGTTGTCGCAACGTCAAACCCTGATGACGTTTCTGGGCTGGATGCTATGCCTGCTGATCGCTATCCCTGCGCAGGCTCTCGACACCAGTTCAGGGGTTGGGCTACAGGATCGAGCTCTATTCCAAGAACGACTGGACTACACCCTCACCAACCAAAACGGGAAAGACTTCCACGCACAAGACCTCTCCAACACATCCTTCGCTGGTGCCGTTGCAAGAGCTGCCGACTTCAGCAACAGCAATCTGCGTGGCGCGATCCTCACCCAAGGAACCTTTACCCAATCAAACTTCAGCGGCGCTGACCTCTCTGATGCACTGATGGATCGTGTCGACTTCGTCGATACGGATCTGCGCAATAGTGTCCTCAAAGGGGTGATTGCCTCAGGCAGCAGCTTCGCAGGAGCGCAGATTGATGGTGCCGACTTCAGTGATGCGCTACTCGATCTTGATGACCAGCGCCGCCTTTGCCTTGATGCCGACGGCATCAACCAGATCACCGGCATCGCAACCTTCGAGAGCTTGAATTGCTGAAGGAATGGCTGCTACAAGTAGCCCCTCAGCTTGCCTGGATTGAGCACACCCTTGGGGTCATAACGACGCTTAGCCGCCACCTGATCGGCATCAACAACCCCAAGCCCGCCATCCTCAACAGTGATCACATGCGGGTTGAACAAAACAGCCCCATGCTGCCGGCAATCGTTCATAAGCTGCTCCAACGACTGCCGACCGCGCCAGCGGACGATCGGTAACGCAGCCAGGCGTTGAACACCCTGCTGGCGCACCGCCTCCAGATGCCAAAGAAGATCATCGCCCCATTGCTGCTTGAGAACCTGCATGGCAGCTAACTCAGGCTGTGGCAAAAGCATCTGCAAGTAGGTCCAGTCAGGATCTACAGCACGCATGTGCATCGTGGTGTGGTTCCAGGTGAGCTCACGCAACCCTGTGCCACCCCGATAAGCCTCTGGGCCCCATACCTTGCAATGAGCTCCTGCCTCTGCTGCCAGACGCTTCAGGGTGCTAACACCATCGGGAGCGACGAGTAGCAGCAGGCGATGCTGACCATTAGAAGCACCACACCAGTGAGGCAGCTGATCGACGATTGGTCGTTCATGCAAGCTACAAAGATGCAGATCAACCGCTGCACGAGTACAGCGGAGCGCAAGGGCCACGGCCTCTGACCAATCCTCACAATCGATCATCACTTCCTGCCAGGGCACAGCCGGAGCGGTTGCCAAGCTCAAGGCCGTGATGATGCCATTGCTGCCGTAAGCATGATTGAGGGCCTCCGATCCAGCCGCATCCAACTGCAACTGTTGGGGCGCATCCTCAGAGGTCACGACCTCCAAAGCCAACAGATGGCCTGGATCCCGCAAGAAACCCCAGCGCACAGAACCAATCCCACCCGAGCCGCCAGCCACGAATCCACCCACCGAAGCACTTCGCCAGCTAGATGGCAGCAGACGCAGCTGCCGACCATGGCGAGAAAGATGTTGATCTAGATCGCGCAGCAAACAGCCCGACTCCACCGTCACTACTCCCGTGTCGGGATCGAGATGCCGAACCTTAGAAAGTGCACCCATCAGCATGACCACCCCCCCCTGGAGAGGAACGCACTGGCCGTAGTTCCCTGTTCCTGAACCTCGCAGGGTTAAAGGGATGCCATGCCTCGTGCAAGCACCAGCCACAACCGCCACCGCCGCCACCGAATGGGGGCGGACAACAACATCGGCGCAACAGCCCTCCAGCTGCTCACGCAATACAGGCGAGAAGTCATAGGCATCCCTTGAAAAGCGCTTCAACTCAACCGGCGCATCAATGAGCTCCAAATCAGCAACGGCCGTCAGCTCGGCACAACAATCGGCAAGGAGTCTGGTGCTGGTCATCGGCCAAACCGCTAAGACAAATTGATAGCGGCAATCCATCGACAGAGCAAACGTTAAGCAGCCAAGCAAGCCTCCAAAGCGGCTAAATCTCAAGACCTAGCAGCTAATCAACTTTAAAAGTACAAGCAAACCAGCCCCTGCCTAGACTTCCAAAGCCATTATTAGTGACTAGATCTAAACAATATCTCTACCCATAGAATTATAGTTACATGTGCAAGTTCCACAATCAATACTAGCTTCTCCGTTAAAGTCCATCAGCCTTAATAGGCTCACAACTTTTAGGGCGAAATCTTCTCTTTCAAAAAGGCTTAATACCTTGAATTCCGTCATTGCCACGAAGCCATGCACCCTTCAGCGTTACAAATAAATATCTCTTAATTAATTCTTCAATCGCTCAAGCCAAGGATCAAAGAAACACTAATGTGAATACCAACTCAAAAGACTTCAACATTCAAACAATAAAATACCTACTCTTTCTTGATTGAGGAAAGACGCTTATTGGTCTAGGTCTTGCAGCCAGTTTCCATCAACAATCACCTGACGGCGGGGTGGAGCAGCTAGGGCCTCAGCCCAGCTGCCAGCCTCCAAAAGCAGCAGGTTGGCTGGCCTGCCTGGCTGCAATGTTCCGTCCCACGACAGGTTCATCACCCTGGCCGCAGCTGTGGTGAAAGGAGCAAGCCCTAAGCGCTGCCAAGGTGCCAGATGAGCCAAAGGCAACGAAAAAGCCATCAATGCCAAAGGGTCAAAGTTGCCAGCCGGGAACCAGGGATCTTGAACGTTGTCGCCTCCGACAGCCACCGTTACACCTGCCAGCTGGAGTTGATGGATTGGTGTCAGAGGTCGCTCCACAGGAGTGCGACGAGGTTGCTTCGACAACAACCAGCCATTGGTCAGCGGCAGAGACACCACATTGAGTCGATGATGAGCCATCCGATCAGCCAAACGACGCACGGCTCCCGGCGGCAGCAACCCCATGCTGCTGGCATGACTACAAGTGATCGGCACTGTGATTGACATGCGATCAAGCACCAGCAGCAGTTGCTTTAAGCCAGCCGCAGGATGGCTTTGCGACTCATCAATGTGAAGGTCAATGCCACAGCCCAAGCGATCGGCAAGTTGCAGCATCTGCCGCAATGAATCTCGCGTCTTCCTCGGATCAAAAGGGGGCACAACCACACCACCCAGCAGACCTCCTACCTCTGCGACCCGACCCGCTAGCTGATCGCCTTCGCGGGTGCTCCAGTGCTCAATCGGCACCAGAGCGACCCATTGCAACTCCATCCACTCTTGCCACTGACGCTGTAGATCCAGCAAAGCCTCCCAGCTGCTATCGGTAGCTGGACCAAGGCTGTCGACATGACTGCGCATGGCTCTCAAGCCATACCTCAAGGCAAGCTTGAGAGATCTCTCAGCACGCTGCCTCACCCCAATCAAGGTGCGGCTTTGACGCTCCTTAAAGTTCGCAACCATGGCACCGCCATAGGTGCCATGCAGGTTGGGAAACTCAAGCCAGGTGAATGCCTTGTCGAGGTGAGCATGGGGCTCTGCCAACCTCGGCAAGAGCAGCCGCTTCGGCGATAAAACATCAGCATCAATCAGCTCAAAAGAGCAGAGGCGCCCGTCCTGCCAACAAATGCGAAGAGGACATAGACCCTCAGCGGTGACCCGTGCTGATAAGACATCCACTTCCCTTGTCAACAAACCACGCGGCACCCAAGCCTCGAGGCATCCCTTGCGCTCCTGGCTCACTCCACATTGCCCGGATCCGTCCGAGTCTGAATGGTCAGGAAACGCCCAGCGCCCGCAATGGTTGTCACGGTATAGGAGGGCAGACGCATCTGCGGGAGCAAATTCCGACCATCCAACTTGGTCGTGTAAATACTGCCCAAACCAAAATTGAGTCTTGTGGTGAACTCTCCTGCAACGGATGCCAGCACCGGCTGTTGTGCTGCGATCAGCTCTGGACAATTTCTAATCCAAAGCCTCAACACCATCGGTAGCCCCTTCTGCTCACATAACTCCTCTGTCGCAAGTTCCACCAACTGATCACCTGCATAATCGCTGTAATCCTCCATGGAAGGGTTGGTCCAAACCAACAGCGCACCACAACCTGCAAGGACTAAAACACCAGCCAGCCATGGTCCGGATGGCCAGCAACGTTGATCAAATGGGTTCTGCAGGATGGCTTCAAGGCGAATTGGTAAATTCTTACCGACGCGGCGGGCGTCGCCAAGTGGTTAAGGCAGCGGCTTGTGGCGCCGCTATTCGGGGGTTCGAATCCCCTCGCTCGCCCTCAACTCTTCCCATGGCTTCACAAGAGTCAAAGCCTCCACAACGAGCAAGCCACAGCTGCAACGCCTAGAAGCTCTACGAAGCCTGCTAACCGGTGTGATGGCAGTCTTCACTGCTAGAAGAAGGCCAGCTGATCATCAAGGCCTCGGGGCAGCCAAATTAAGCTGCATATAGGTGGCAAACAGCATCTACCAGCAATGCTGAAGACACTCCAACGGCTGAACAACTCAACCAAATAAATAACGCTCACAGCCCTCATCTCCAAATCAACACAATCCATCAGGGCTCGACACACTGAAGGAGTTGATGAGATTGTTTCGATCGTTCGCCTCGCCTCTTGCCTTGGTCGCCACCTCCGCCCTCGCTACTAATCCGGCAACAACCGCACAGCATCAAGGCAGTTTCTGGATTCAAACCTTCGGTTGCCAGATGAACAAGGCCGATTCAGAGCGCATGGCCGGAATTCTTGAGGCGATGGGATACCACGAGGCGCCAGCAGAACTAGAAGCGGATCTCGTGCTCTACAACACCTGCACAATTCGCGATAACGCCGAGCAGAAGGTTTACAGCTACTTAGGACGCCAGGCCCGCCGCAAACGAACACACCCCCATCTGAAGCTGGTCGTTGCCGGTTGCGTAGCGCAACAGGAAGGAGAAGCGCTACTGCGACGAATCCCTGAACTCGACCTTGTGATGGGGCCCCAACACGCCAACCGCCTTGAAGCCCTACTCACACAGGTGGACAATGGTCAGCAGGTTGTCGCCACAGATGACAACCACATTCTCGAGGACCTCACCACAGCTCGACGGGAAAGCACAATCTGCGCCTGGGTCAATGTGATCTACGGCTGTAACGAGCGTTGTACCTATTGCGTGGTGCCCTCCGTTCGGGGGAAGGAGCAATCAAGATCGCCAGAGGCGATCCGACTGGAGATCGAGGGCCTGGCCGCCCGTGGATTTCGGGAGATCACCCTGCTTGGCCAGAACATTGATGCTTATGGACGCGATCTGCCAGGGATCACCCCTGAAGGCCGCCGCCAAAACACACTCACCGATCTTCTCCATCACATTCATGACGTGGAAGGAATCGAGCGCATCCGCTTTGCGACAAGCCATCCGCGCTACTTCACGGAACGATTGATCGAAGCTTGCTTTGATCTACCCAAATTGTGCGAACACTTCCACATCCCCTTCCAAAGCGGTGATAACGATGTGCTTAAGGCCATGGCTAGGGGTTACACAGTGGAGCGTTATCGACGCATCGTGAACCGAATCCGGGAGCTTATGCCCGATGCCGCTATCAGTACTGATGTGATCGTGGCCTTCCCAGGCGAAACCGACGCCCAGTTCCAAAACACCTTGAACCTCATCGAGGAAGTGGGTTTCGACCAGGTGAACACCGCGGCTTACTCACCCCGTCCAAATACGCCTGCAGCCACCTGGCGCAACCAACTCCCCGAAGTGGTGAAAGTGGAGCGACTCAAGCAACTCAATGCGCTGGTGGAACGCGTAGCCCTGCAGCGCAATAGCCGCTACTCCGGCAAGGTTGAGCAGGTGCTAGCCGAAGGGATCAATCCAAAAAAACCACAACAGCTGATGGGACGCACCCGCACCAACCGACTCACATTCTTTGCGGCCGAAGGACCCCAAGGTTGCCGCTACAGCCCAGGCGATCTCGTCGACGTTCAGATCAACAGTGTGCGTGCTTTCTCACTGAGCGGAACCCCTTGTGATCAAACCAGAAGTCGGCACTGATAACTTTGGTCGCTAACCCCCACGGCCTTGCAGCATCTCCATGCCTTCCTCCCGCACCTGTGTAGGCGTGGTGTTCGGCGGCGCGTCCGAGGAACATGCCGTTTCAATCCGATCAGCCATCACCGTGGTCGGTGCCCTACGCAGTGGAGCGAACAACAATCGCTTCGAGGTCATTGCGATTTACATCGACCAACAAGGCCGCTGGTGGCCAGCTGGCGTTGCCGAAGGAGTGCTGAAGCAAGGACAACCCACCAAACCGGAACAACTGTCGACACCCCTTGCCCCGCAGGGCTTTACCAAACTGCCTGAGGGGAGCGAAAGGGTACAGGTCTGGTATCCAGTTCTGCATGGTCCCAATGGCGAAGATGGCACCGTGCAAGGCCTATTCACCCTGATGGGACAACCTTTTGTGGGTTCAGGCGTGCTCGGCTCGGCCCTCAGCATGGACAAGTTGGCCATGAAAGCCGCCTTCGCAGCAGCAGGGTTACCCCAGGTGCCTTACGCCGCCGTTGATGCCGCAGATCTCCTCGAAACTGAATCGCGTCAAGACGTCGCCAAACACTTGGAGGCCAAACTCAAATACCCATGTTTTGTCAAACCCGCCAACCTGGGTTCTTCAGTCGGTATCAGCAAAGCTCAAAACCGCAACGAGCTGCTTATCGGTCTCGACAAGGCTGCCAGCCTTGATCGGCGCATTGTGGTGGAGCAGGGAGTGAGCGCAAGAGAGCTTGAATGCGCTGTCCTAGGCAAGCGTGAGCTGCAAACCTCTGTCGTAGGGGAGATTTGCTTTGATGCGGACTGGTACGACTACGACACCAAATACAGCGAGAATTGCAGCCATACGCTCATTCCAGCGCCTCTACCAGAGGGAGTGGAAGCACAAATCCGCACACTTGCGTTACAAGCCTGTCGCTGCGTAGCCGCCCATGGCATGGCCAGGGTCGACTTTTTTTACAACGCTCCACGCAATGAAATTTGGCTCAATGAGATCAACACCCTGCCAGGCTTCACATCTCAGAGCATGTATCCAATGCTCTGGGAGGCTTCTGGTGTAACGCTCGAAGAGCTCGTGAGCCAACTTGTGATCACAGCGGGAGAATAAACAAGTTCCAACTTGATGGCATTCCGGACTTCCATCTTTGACCTGCCAATGATTCACGGTCTGCTCTGGTTCCCCCTGCTCCTGGTATTTGTGCTTCTCACTGCTCTCGGGTGGCTAGAGAGGCGGCGGCAAAACCTCTTCCGCGTCTGGGCGGAGGACTCTGAGCTATCTAAACTTGACGGCTCAGGAGCTGCTCGACTGAAACAAGGCATGCTCAGCTGGAGCAGCTTTGAAGCAGGCCGTTTTCAAGAGCAGGGCAACTTTGAAGTCACCAAGCTGGAGATGCTGGAACTGATGGCCCTGACCTCAGGGGAAGCTCCTCTCACCCAAGAATCTCAGGGCCGTTGTCGACTTCGGCTGATCGGCAATGGCCAAGAAATGGATGTGCCCTTTGCCGATGCAGAACAGGCTCGCCGTTGGGTGGATCAGCTGATGGCCCGGGCACGCTGTGACCTGTGAGCTCATCCACCCCTGATCGACGGCCTGCAAACGGCCCAGGGGTAGAGAGGCGGCGCCGGTTGCGCCAACAACGCCGCCGAGAGCAACTGATCTACCTCTGGCGAATGTTGACATTCATCTCTATTGCCGCAGGCCTGGGATGGGTACTACTCAGCCAAGGATGGAGCCTCAACAACGCCAAGCAAATCCATGTGCAAGGCAGCCGCAACATCCAAACAAACACCGTGATCAAGGCCGGTGAGCTCCACTTCCCTCAGCCACTTCTTGGTTTCAACCCCAAAGAACTAGAGCAGACCCTGCTACGCAAACTGCCGCTCAACTCGGTCGTCGTGCAAAGGCGCCTACTCCCTCCAGGAATAGATGTGGCTCTTCAAGAACGAAAACCCGTTGCTTATGCACTACGAAAACGCGCCTATGGCCAAGAGCAGGGCATGGTCGACAGCACTGCGATGTGGATACCACTCAACGTGGCAAAACAAGGCGAGCGTCCCTCTACAAACTTGACGGTGGAAGGCTGGACGGCCAGCAAACGGCAAGCCATTTCCCAGGTGCTTGAGCAACGAAATCAGCTTGGTAGTCCCCTAGAGCGAATCCTCGTGGCTCCTGATGGAGAGCTCAGCCTGCAAACCAAGACCCTTGGTCTGATCCAACTAGGCAGCAATAGCAGCCTGCTGAAGGAGCAACTAGAAACTTTGGCCCAATTGAGCAAAACCCTGCCGTCAAGTTTTCGCCATAAAACAGGCACAACCATCGACATCAGCGATCCCGCCAAACCGGAACTGCAAATGCCCCAACCTTCTAAGTGAGGTCAATCGTCCTGCAAGGCATGCCAAGCAAAAGCAATGCCAGATGACCTGAAATCGCCAACTGTCCGTTGCAGAGATGGAGCAAACAATCAACTGTGTTGAAACTTTCAGCGAAAAGCTCCAACACGGACATAATGCATCAACACCTCAATGGTTCGACATCGACAATGGAGATGGCGATCAAAAACATGTCCGTGTCCACCTCCATGGAGACCTCAGGGATCCTTCCCAGCCAATCAGCTCGCATTGAAGTAATTGGCGTCGGCGGAGGCGGCAGCAATGCCGTCAACCGCATGATTCTCAGTGACCTCGATGGTGTGAACTATCGGGTCATGAATACTGACGCTCAGGCCCTGCTTCAGTCTGCAGCCAGTAACCGCGTGCAGCTGGGTCAGACCCTTACGAGGGGGTTAGGAGCTGGCGGTAATCCCAGCATCGGTCAGAAGGCGGCGGAGGAATCTCGAGCAGAACTGCAACAAGCTCTGCAAGGAGTCGATCTCGTCTTCATCGCCGTTGGCATGGGTGGCGGGACCGGCACTGGAGCCGCTCCAGTGGTTGCCGAAGTTGCCAAGGAAAGCGGCGCGCTCACTGTGGGCATCGTCACCAAACCCTTTAGCTTTGAGGGACGTCGTCGCATGCGGCAGGCCGCTGAAGGCATTAGCCGCCTGGCCGATCATGTGGACACCTTGATTGTGATCCCCAACGACCGCATTAAAGACGTCATCTCCGAAGCTCCGCTTCAAGAAGCCTTCCGAAGTGCAGATGACATCCTGCGTATGGGTGTTAAAGGCATCAGCGACATCATCACCTGCCCTGGCCTTGTCAATGTGGACTTCGCCGACGTGCGTTCGGTGATGACCGAAGCCGGCACGGCCCTGCTGGGGATTGGTGAAGGTTCAGGACGTTCCAGGGCGATAGAAGCAGCCCAGGCTGCCATCAGCAGTCCGCTACTGGAGGCGGCCCGCATCGACGGAGCCAAAGGTTGCGTGATCAACATCAGCGGCGGTCGCGACATGACCCTTGAGGACATGACCTCCGCATCGGAAGTGATCTACGACGTGGTAGATCCAGAAGCCAACATCATTGTTGGAGCTGTGGTGGACGAGAAACTCGAAGGTGAAGTTCACGTCACCGTTATCGCCACAGGCTTTGAAGGCAACCAGCCTTACCGGAGCGAACGCTCAATCAACAAGATTGCCTCTCAATCGATCTATAGCCAGCCTGAAGCCAACGAATCGGGTGCACGAATTCCCGAATTCCTGCGCAAGCGTCAACCTCGTAACGATAACGAGATCTAACCTTCGTCCATGTGGGTGACCCGGATTCCACGCCTGTCACGAGCATCCCGTGTGGCTGCTACCTTCCGGTCCTGACCAGATTTAGGCGTCGCGGCCGCATGGGTCCGAGTCAACACGATGCTAGCAATGGACCCTCGAGGGCCTGGAGAAGCAGATGCGCCCCAGCGAATTAACTCAACTCAAGCAGGACGGGCGAGCGATCAGCATCCTCACAGCCTGGGATGGCTTAAGCGCGGCCTTGGTTGAGGCCGCTGGAGCCGATGTGGTTCTAGTAGGAGACTCGCTAGCGATGGTCGCACTGTGCCATGCAACCACCCTGCCTGTGACTGTGGAGCAGATGCTCCACCACACCCAAGCGGTGGGTAGGGGTTTCACTCGCCCTCTGTCACAACAGCCCCTCGTCGTCTGCGACCTCCCATTCCTGAGCTACCAATGCGGAGAAGACAAGGCTGTAGCTGCCGCCGGAAGCCTGCTCAAGCACTCCTGTGCCGCCGCCGTGAAGCTAGAAGGAGCAGAGCCAGAGGTCCTAACAGTCATTGAGCGTCTGGTGCGGATGGGGATCCCAGTCATGGGGCATTTGGGCCTCACTCCACAAGCAGTACATCAGCTCGGCTACCGCCGTCAGGCGGAGGACCCTCGCAGCCAAGCGCAAATGCAGCAACAAGCAAAACAACTTGAGCAAGCGGGCTGTTTCGCCCTGGTGGTCGAACATGTGCCGAGTTCCATCGCTCGTTGCCTGAGTCAACAACTCACCATCCCCGTGATCGGTATCGGCGCTGGCGAAGATTGCGATGGACAGGTAAGGGTCACCGCTGACCTGTTGGGACTAACTCCCAGCCAACCCCCCTTCAGTCCGCCATTGATCCAAGGTCGCCAGCTGTGCGTAGAAGCCCTTCAAGGTTGGGTGAAGCAATTGCATCAGCAGGCAGAGACTGCCACCACAACAACATCTCCACCAGAACCTGATTGCTGATGGCCATCCCCTCGGGGTCACTGAGCTGCCAACGTCGTCCATGCAGCTCTAACCAGCCCCGATCCAACGCCGCCTGCCAGCGCACCTGCAACGACGGCAATAGAGCGTTGCACTGCTCATGAGTCCAGCCCCAAGCCCTACTGAGGGCCTCAAGATCAACTCCCTCACGGCAACGCAAACCCACCAACAACTGTTCATCCAGAGGTAAGAGTCTTGCCTGAGCCGCAACTAGAGAGGAATCCAGTCCTTCTGCCTCCTGAACCTCAATCCAGCTGCAGTAACCATCCCTTGTACGCGGACGAGCCAGCCTCTGGCCCCAGGGCGCACTGGTCGCACCCTGACCAAACCCCCACCACCCTGCCCCGCTCCAATACACGCGGTTATGGCGTGAGGCGTGCCCTGGTAAGGCGTAATTAGAAATTTCATAGCGGCCAAATCCTGCCTGACGAAGCAAGACACTGGTGGTCTGCATCTGCTCGGCGGCCAAATCATCATCGGGCAAATCCAACTCCCCCCGCCGCTGACGCCAAGCAAATACCGTGCCTGGTTCAACAGATAACTCATAGATCGAAAGATGAGGTGAACCAGTATCAATGGCCTCAACAAGCTGTTGTTTCCATGCCACCAACTCCTGTCCGGGCAGGTTCTGGATGAGATCCAAACTCCAACTTTTCAGCTCTCCGCACTGATGAGCCTGATGCAACCATCCGCAAGCCTCCAGTAAATGGTGGCGACGATGACGGCGCCCAAGCGTCTCGAGCACTGCATCATCGAAACTCTGCCCCCCCAAGCTCACCCTGTTAACACCAACCGCTAGTACGGCCTCTAGGTAAGCCTGATCGAAACTAGCTGGATCCATTTCCAGCGTGATTTCTGCACCAAACTGAACGCCAAACCGTTGCCTTAGCTGATCCAACAGGGCACCAATCTGAGCTGAGCTGAGCAGAGATGGTGTTCCGCCGCCGATGTAAACCGTGGCCAGAGTTGGCCCAGGCTTGACAAGCGCAATCTCCCGTTGCAATAGCTGCAGATAAGACTGAATCGAGGCGCTGCCAGAGCCCTTAGCCCCATTGGCATGATCGCCAAGGGGCACGACAGCGAAATCGCAATAAAAGCAACGCCGATGGCAGAAAGGAATGTGCAGATAGGCACTGCGAGGTGGCAACACAGCAAGACCGTCTCTCATCAATCAATCCGCAAAGGTGCGGACATCTGCCCGGGCCAAGCTCCAGAGGATGGTGCATGCTGCCTGCATCCGGAGCGAGCAGACACGATCTAACCCCATGGTTGACCTGCTCATCCTGGTGCTGTTTCTGATCTCTGGCGCGGCCACTGGCTGGCTAGGAGTTGAGCTGTTGCCCGAACGGCTTCTGGAGCAAACGATCAACATCGATCGACTGAGGTTGGCCCTGAGTGGGTTGAGCGCCTGCTTTGGACTTTTGGCTGGATTCTTCTTCCAGCGACTGCGGCAAAGGCTGATGCAGCAGGTGCGCACCATGCCCACCGACCTCTTGGTCAGTCGAGCCGTAGGCCTCATTCTTGGCCTACTGGTTGCCAATTTGCTGCTGGCACCAATCCTGCTTTTGCCCCTCCCATTTGAGGTGGTGTTGGTGAAGCCTCTGGCCGCAGTACTGAGCAATGTCTTCTTTGGGGTCCTTGGATACAACCTGGCGGAGGTCCACGGTCGCACCCTGCTACGCCTGTTCAATCCCAACAGTACCGAGGCGTTACTGGTCGCCGATGGGGTTCTAACACCTGCCACTGCAAAGATTCTCGACACCAGCGTGATCATCGATGGCCGCATTCGTGGACTACTGGCCTGCGGACTGCTGGAAGGTCAGGCAATCGTGGCCCAAACCGTGATTGATGAACTGCAACAGCTGGCCGATTCAAGCAATGCCGAAAAACGAGCCAAAGGTCGACGCGGTTTGAAGTTGCTCACTGAATTACGCGAAAGCTATGGAAGGCGGCTGGTTTTAAACAGCACCCGATATGAGGGATCCGGCACTGACGAGCGACTGCTCAAACTCACCGCCGATACAGGCGGAATCTTGATCACTGCCGATTACAACCTCGCCCAAGTCGCCAAGGTCAAAGACCTCAAAGCCATCAACCTCAGCGAAATCGTGATCGCCCTGCGACCTGACGTACAACCCGGCGACGAACTGAAGCTCAAGATCGTCAAACAGGGCAAGGAAGACAACCAGGGGGTGGGCTATCTAGAAGACGGCACGATGGTAGTGGTGGAGGGCGGCAGAGAGGCCATTGGACAGCGGCTACCCGTTGTGATCACTGGAGCGCTGCAAACCCCTACCGGCAGGATGGTCTTTGGTCGGTTCGAGAAAAATCAGCCAACCCGCAAATCAAGTAAGACCAGCGAGCGCCCACCGGCCAACCCTCGCTAGTCTCCAAACTCCGCCAAAGATGTGCTGCAGATGACGGTGTCCGCTCCCTACTACGGCGAATCAACAGTGATGCGTACACCGCCTCCGGATTTGCCATCGCTACTTCTCAAGGAACGCATTGTCTACCTAGGACTGCCCCTGTTCTCCGACGACGATGCCAAGCGGCAGCTGGGCATGGATGTGACCGAACTGATCATTGCCCAACTTCTCTATCTGGAGTTCGACAACCCAGAAAAACCCATTTACTTCTATATCAACTCCACTGGTACCAGCTGGTATACGGGTGATGCCGTCGGCTTTGAAACCGAAGCTTTTGCGATCTGTGACACCCTGCGTTACGTCAAACCCCCTGTCCACACCATCTGCATCGGCCAAGCAATGGGCACGGCAGCGGTGATTCTCTCGGCAGGCACCAAAGGCCACAGGGCCGCCCTTCCCCACGCCTCAATCGTGCTACACCAACCTCGCAGTGGTGCCCAAGGTCAAGCCACCGACATTCAGATCCGTGCAAAGGAAGTGCTGCATAACAAGCAAGCCATGCTCAAAATTCTTTCCAGCAATACAGGCCGCAGTATTGAGCAGTTATCAAAGGATTCTGATCGGATGAGTTATCTCACCCCTGGGGACGCTGTCGAATACGGCATCATCGATCGGATTCTCAGCAGCCGTAAAGAGCTATCCAGTTCAGAGTCACTGAACTGAACGATCCACTGCAACCCTGGACTAAACCCTTCCAGGCTCAATCTCAGATCATTCCTAATCCAGTTCTGATTTCTTCCTTTCTTTTTTCACCATGCCGATTGGTACCCCAAGCGTTCCCTACCGTCTGCCCGGCAGCCAGATGGAGCGCTGGGTCGACATCTATACCCGCCTTGGGGTGGAAAGGATCTTGTTCCTTGGGCAGGAAGTCAGTGATGGTGTTGCCAACAGCTTGGTAGCCCAGATGCTCTACCTAGATTCTGAAGACAGCACAAAACCGATCTACCTGTACATCAACTCCCCAGGTGGATCAGTCACTGCTGGCCTGGCGATCTACGACACGATGAAATACGTCAAAAGTGATGTCGTAACAATCTGCGTTGGCTTGGCAGCTTCGATGGGCGCCTTCCTTCTCACTGCAGGAACCAAAGGGAAAAGACTCGCCTTGCCCCACAGCCGAATCATGATCCACCAACCGCTGGGTGGAACCAACCAACGACAAGCCAGCGACATCGAAATCGAAGCCCGTGAGATTCTGCGAATCAAAGACATGCTCAACCACTCCATGGCAGAGCTGACAGGTCAGACCTTTGAAAAAATCGAAAAAGACACCGACCGCGACTACTTCTTAAGTGCAGCCGAGGCCAAAGACTATGGCCTCATCGATCGTGTGATTGCCCACCCGAACGAAGCTTGATGCGTTGATGGCACTGACAACCGAGAAGGACTATTGGGCCTTCAGCCAAATCCATAGGGCCCTTGCGTAAGCTCTGACCTTGCCCTGAACGCAATCCAGCCAGGATGGCCCAGCTCTTCTACGACTCCGATGCCGATCTCGGCCTACTGAACGGCAAGACCGTCGCCATCATTGGCTATGGCTCCCAGGGCCATGCCCATGCCCTCAACCTCAAGGACAGCGGCGTAGATGTGGTAGTGGGCCTATATGAAGGCAGCCGCTCCGCCGAGAAAGCCCGCACCGATGGACTGGAAGTGCTCAGCGTCGCTGAAGCCGCCGCCAAAGCGGACTGGATCATGGTGCTACTACCGGATGAATTCCAAAAAGATGTTTATGCAAAAGAGATCGCCCCTCATCTGAGTTCAGGGAAAGTGTTGAGCTTCGCTCACGGCTTCAACATCCGCTTTGAGCTGATTCAGCCGCCAGCTGATGTCGACGTGGTAATGATTGCTCCCAAGGGACCCGGCCATACCGTGCGCTGGGAATATCAGAATGGGCAGGGCGTCCCAGCCCTATTCGCAATTGAACAAGATGCCTCCGGCCAAGCACGTGCACTGGCCATGGCCTACGCCAAGGGCATCGGCGGCACCCGAGCGGGCATCCTCGAAACCAACTTCAAGGAAGAAACCGAAACCGACTTGTTCGGAGAACAAGCCGTGCTCTGTGGCGGGCTCTCAGAGCTCGTCAAAGCAGGCTTTGAAACCCTTGTAGAAGCTGGCTACCAGCCTGAGCTGGCCTACTTCGAGTGCCTTCACGAGGTGAAGTTAATCGTGGATCTGATGGTGAAGGGCGGCCTCACTGCCATGCGTGATTCAATCTCCAACACTGCCGAATACGGCGACTACGTGAGTGGGCCAAGACTGATCAACGCTGATACCAAGGCTGAGATGAAGCGCATCCTCGCTGACATCCAAGACGGCACCTTTGCTAAAAACTTTGTCGCCGAATGCGAATCAGGCAAACCTGAAATGAAGAAGATTCGCGATCGCGATGCCGCCCATCCAATTGAGCAGGTCGGCAAAGGTCTCCGCGCCATGTTCAGCTGGTTGAAAACAGCCTGAACCTGGCCATTCTGCTAGTCATCACTGCAGCAGGTCTCGACCTGCTGATCGGTGATCCGCGCTGGTGTCCACATCCCGTTGAGTTGATGGGATCTGTGATCAAACATCTGCGTCATCTTGCCGAAGCGATCGCCGGAAATCGCCCCTTGCTGCTGCGTGTTAGCGGCGTTCTGATCACAGCTGTGCTGATCAGCGGCAGCGGTGCACTGGGTTGGGCGATCGAACGCCTCGCCCTGCAGGAGGGCATCGCCCCAGCCTGGCTCGGGATCCCCCTGCTGGTGATCGCTCTGGCCAGTGCCCTCGCCGCCGGCAGCCTCCGCCACAGCATCTTGAAGGTGTTGACGGCGCTGCCCACAGACGCTGGAGGAGACCTGTCTATCGCCCGTTTGCAGCTGAGCTGGATCGTGGGACGCGATGTAACCCAGTTGAATGAGCAGGAGATTCTGCGGGCTACCGCTGAAAGCGCAGCCGAAAACGCCGTGGATGGCGTGTTTGCACCGCTGTTTTGGATGCTGATCGGTGCTGGCCTCTGGCATGTCTCCAATACATGGCCAGGCCCTCTAGCCCTGGCCTGGAGCTTCAAGGCCTCCAGCACCCTTGATTCGATGCTGGGCTATCGGCAGGGAACGCTGCAATGGCTGGGCACTGCCGGAGCACGACTCGATGATCTCCTCACCTGGCTCCCTTGCCGCCTGGTGATGCTCACCCTTCCTCTAATCAGCAAGCCTTGGCGCCAGTTACCTGCTCTGGTGATGGCAGCGGAACAGGACGGAGCATTGGATCACTCACCCAACGCCGGACGGTCCGAAGCGATCTATGCCCACTGTGCCGGGGTGCGAATGGGCGGACGCAACCGATACGGCAACCGATGGGTGGACAAACCCTTGCTAGCAATCGATCAACCGCCGGCAGACCCAGATGCTCTGCAGCGCATCCTGGCACTCACCAGTTGGCTTGAACTGGTCTGGATCATGATTGCGCTGGTTCTGCTCTAAGCAAGCCAATGCGAATGATCACCATCACCGCCACAGCTCTGCTGCTGCTGTCGGTGCAGATCCCTGCTCAGGCAAAAACCACCAGAACCTTCAGCGGTTCCAATCCCGCCGAAGTGGAGAAGAACGCTCGTAAGGCTGGTTACAGCTATCCGGAAAGCGAGATGAAGTGTTCAGCTCGTTGCAACCAGCGCTGGGCAAGAGACTGACCCCTTCGCCTCAGTAGGCACCGCGATCCATAGGCAGCAACAGCACACCAAAGGTGCGCAGAATGATCGCTAAGTCCAACATGAATGAGCGCCCCCGGGCATAAGCAAGGTCAAGGCGAACCCGCTTGGCATAGCTGAGATTGTTGCGACCACTCACCTGCCACAGACCAGTCAGCCCAGGGCGTACAGATGCAACTTCATGCATAAACTCCCCATAGCGTTCAAGTTCTTTATCAACGATTGGTCTGGGACCAACCAAACTCATTTCACCCCGCAGCACATTCAAAAACTGAGGCAGTTCATCAAGACTGGAACGACGCAAAAATCGACCAATTGGTGTGATCCGAGGATCCTTACGAAGCTTAAAATCACGCTCAAACTCAGCCCTCATCGAAGCAGATTTAACAAGCAAATTTGCAAGGATGTCGTCGGCATCTGCTCTCATCGTGCGGAACTTGATACAGCCAAAGCGTCGATAATCACGACCTACCCGTCGCTGCACATAAAAAACAGGCCCAGGTGAGCTGAGTTTGACCAGCAACGCCAAAAGGAGAAAGACCGGAGAGCCGAGGCTGATGACAGCAAGGGAAAACACCACATCTCCAGATCGTTTAATCGATCTCCCCAAGCGACTCTGCTGCCCAATCAATGCATTCGCAGGCAATGTTGAGGCTGGGGCTGCAAGCACCTCAAGATGACGACGAGAAGCCCCTCGGCCCAAGGCTCTGCTACCCCCATGAAACACAAACCGCCTGGAGGCCAATCTCAAGATCTCTCCAAGCTGCTCTTCTACTCAAGATCAGGATCGAAACGCTAAAAGCTCCACAGGGTCACTCGCAGCAACGGCACAGGCCTGCTGATGTTATTGCCAGGCCTGACGCAGTGCAGTCTCAAAACGCGACGCAAAAGCTTCCGGACGGAATTGTTCTGCGCAAAGGCGTACGACTTCAGGGGTCAACTGCTGCCAAAGCTGACGTTCCTCAAACCAGGCAACCGCCTGCGCGACTGATGCGACTGTCTGTTCAGGGAACAAGACCCCTGTTGAGTAAGGCCTTCCCGCCGCCGCACAACGCACGGTATCGAGTAAGCCACCCCTCCCCAAGCCAATCACTGGAGCACCCGCTGCCATGGCTTCCACTGGTGCAATTCCAAAGTCCTCCAAAGCGGCATAAACGAAGGCTCGGCAACTTGCCATCAAGGCCTCAACCTGCGCCTGGGTTTGACGAGCTATCAACTGCACTGTGGGACCTGCCAACTCTTCTAGGAATGTCCGCTCCGGTCCATCGCCAACCACCAACAGTGGCAAGCGCAATCGATTGAAGGCCTCAATCACAAGATCCACTCGCTTGTAAGGGACGAGGCGACAAACACAGAGGTACACATCATTGCGAGGCTGATCCCAGCGGAAGCGATCCACATTCACTGGTGGATGCACCACCTCCGCTTCACGCCCCCAGAAGCAAGCAATCCGCCGCGCTGTAAAGCGGGAATTGGCCAACAGATGATTCACGCGCGCACCACTGAGCTGATCCCACTACCTGAGAAAAGGCAATTACCAACGGATCAACGGCCCTAAACCGCTTTGTGCCAAGGCCGAGCGACGCAAATAGGCATGCATCTGTCCCATGCATAACGGACGGGAGTGTGCACGTAGCTCACATGGAGCTGCTCAGGAGAGGTGAGTACCCCCTTGCCCATAAGATGGCTGATGATGACCAAGGGGTAATCACCCACATCTAACTGCTCAATCGCAAGGGGCAATAAGGGCAGGTATTGCTGCACATGGCTCACTCCCCAAGGGAGATGTTGAATCGGACTGGTCTGAATGGCGCGACCTTCCAGCCAGCTTCCTGGCCTAAGGCTTTCTCCATCAACCAGAGCTGCCAAGTCTGGTTGACAGCCCAATCTGATCAACAGAGCATCGATAGATTGCACGACCTGCTCAGCACCCCCCACGGCACGGGGCGTGAACCACTCATGCACCAAAGCAATCCGTTTGGGCAAGTCTTCTGGGGCCTTGCCAGCCAAAGCGGATTGATCCTCAGTTCATCACGAAGTCTCTCAGCCGATTGCAGCAAGAGTGCTGCGTTCCGAAGCTGGGTTAAGCCCACTTGAAGCATGCCGATCAATTCCCTCCTTGAAGATGCCCTCAATCAACCTGCGATTGGTGAAACTGGGCGCTTTCGCTGGCATGCCACTCCCGTGGGCATTGCAGCTTTATGTAGACAACAAAATGC
Organism: Prochlorococcus sp. MIT 1303; assembly: GCF_001631965.1. Lineage (NCBI taxonomy): Bacteria > Bacillati > Cyanobacteriota > Cyanophyceae > Synechococcales > Prochlorococcaceae > Prochlorococcus > Prochlorococcus sp. MIT 1303. The sequence goes on along the minus strand of NZ_LVHK01000029.1, from coordinate 19,174 downwards.
CCCACTCACCCCCCCCTTTGAAGATGCACTAAAAGAAGCTCTTCAAGTCGGTTTGGACCTAAGTCGCGAAGAGAGAGAATTCCACCAAGTTAGCCAAGGCCTTGTGCTTCTGTTTCACTCCTGAGCGCCAGGCCTAGTAAGCAACTCCCGCAAGGCTCGATAATGGAGGCACGATTCTCCGCCAAGCCACTGGCTCAATTGCATGCCTTGGCAGTTCTGGATCGATCGCGGCGGAACCTTCACAGATCTTGTCGGAATCAATCCCGCTGGAGAATGCATTGTCCGCAAGGTGCTCTCGGAACAGCCAGACCAACCTGGTGATCCAGCCGTCAGAGCGATCCGGGAGGTGTTGGAGCTCAAAGCAGGACAACCAATTCCCATCGGCTTGATTGAAGAAGTGCGCCTCGGCACCACCGTGGCCACCAATGCCTTGCTTGAAAATGCAGGAGAAGCGGTTCTTCTCTTCTGCAATCGTGGTTTCAGAGATCTGCTCCGCATCGGCGATCAGCATCGGCCTGAATTATTTGCTCTACAGATCCACCGCACGCCCTTCCTGGCACGAGCCGTGATCGAGGTGCCAGGCCGCCTCAATGCCAAGGGGCAAGAGATCGAACCGATCAGCTTCGATGCAGCCCTCGAAGATGAAGTGCGGCGGCATGCCAAGGCAGGCTTGAGAAGCTGCGCCATTGCTCTCCTACATGCCTACCGCAACCCCGAACACGAACTGCACTTGCAGGACTGGTTAAATCAGCTGGGATTTAACTCCGTGGTTTGCTCCCATCAGGTTTGCCCCCTGCCACGCCTGGTGCCCAGAGGACAAACCACCCTGGTGGAAGCGACTGTTTCACCAGTACTTTTCAAGTATCTAAACCAAGTCCGCAAGGAGCTCGGACCGTCAACACGTCTACGCATGATGGGCTCAAGCGGTGCATTGCTGACACCTAAATGGTTACTCGCTAAAGACACAATTCTCTCCGGACCGGCAGGGGGGATGGTTGGTGCTGTCGCCGCAGCACGAGCATCAGGCCTCGCCCAACAACCTCTACTGGGCTTCGACATGGGCGGAACCTCCACCGATGTGTTTCATGTTCCTGCCGGGCAACAGGAGGAAGACTGGCAACGCAGCCCTGAAACAGAGGTGGCTGGCCAGCGCTTAATGGCGCAGAGGTTACCAATCCACACCGTGGCAGCAGGGGGTGGCTCAATCATCAGCAGTGATGGCGAACGGCTACAGGTTGGGCCTCGCTCAGCTGGTGCTGACCCCGGACCAGCCTGTTACCGCCGTGGCGGTCCACTGACGATCACGGACGCCAATCTCTTGCTGGGTCGCCTACAGGTGAACGAATTTCCAGCGCTATTCGGCCCATCGGCTAACCAGCCCCCAGACTTATCAGTTGTGCAAAAGCGCTTTAGGCAGCTAGCGGAGACGATCGGCAGCACACCAGAAGACAGCGCAGAAGGTGCCTTAGCAATCGCTATCGAACGCATGGCTGATGCAATCAAACAGGTCTCGTTACTACGCGGTCATGACATCCGTGGAGGCGTGCTTGTGGCCTTCGGAGGGGCCAGTGGGCAACATGCCTGCCGGCTAGCAGCTCAGCTAGGACTGAAGCGAGTGCTGCTTCACCCCTTAGCGGGTGTGCTCTCAGCCCATGGGATGGGCCATGCCCGTCAACGTCAATTACGCGAAAGGTCTGTGCGTGAACCCCTTAACGAAGACCTATTGGACAAACTTCAGCAGCTCATCAAGCTGGAACAAACGCAAGCAGAACAACTCCTACAGGAATCAGGAGACCTTGCAAGTGCTTTTGATTCAGCTCCACCAAAGCGTTGGGCCCGCATAGAACTGCGCTACGCATCCAGCGAACAAGGCTTGATGCTCTCTCTGAAGCCAACAACTTGCATCACGGATTTGTTGAAAGCCTTCGATCACGCTCATCGAAAGCGCTTTAGCTATATCCCTCCTCACAATCAGCCTTTAGTGGTGGAAAGGCTCGAAGTCGCAGTAGTAGCCCCCGCATCCCCAAGCGATCAAAGCCGATCAAGACGAGGTGACGTCCAACTGCATACGCCTCCACCACGGGGCGAGCATCAACATGCTGAGGTGCATTGGCCAGATCTTGGCTGGCAGCAGGTGCCCCTCCATCATCGCGATCGTCTGATAGCAGAGTCTGTACTAGAAGGGCCAGCGTTGATTTTAGAAGCTACAGGTTGCATCGTGCTAGAGCCCGGTTGGCGAGCAAGCGTGGATCAACAAGGAGCTCTTGTACTCGATGCCATCGCTGCAGATTCAATGATTACCAAACACCCTGTAGCACTCGTCAAGCAAACGCCAGATCCAGTATTGCTGGAGTTATTCCATCATCGCTTCATGGCCATCGCCGAACAGATGGGGGAACGACTACGTCAAACCAGTCGTTCAGTGAACATCCGCGAACGACTAGATTTCTCTTGCGCCTTATTCGATCATCAGGGTGCACTCGTCGCCAATGCCCCTCACATTCCGGTTCACCTTGGCTCGATGGGTGAATCAGTCGCCGATCTTCTCGCACAGATTACCGCTGGCGAACGCGGACCACTGCGCCCAGGCGAGACAGTACTCAGCAACGACCCCTTCCACGGCGGCACCCATCTGCCAGACATCACAGCGATCACACCTGTGTTCACCACAAGCGACAAACCAACCTATTTCGTCGCCTGTCGTGCGCATCATGCCGATGTGGGTGGACTCACGCCCGGTTCGATGCCGCCCTTTAGTCGCAGCATCAAAGACGAAGGGCTTCTTCTCCGTAACGTGTCTTTTGTGATCGATGGTCACCACGACCGCAAGAGCTGGGAGCAAAGGCTTCACAGCGGCAACATGCCGCCACGAAACCCAGCCGAATTGCTCGCCGATCTACAAGCGCAAGTCGCCGCCAACCAGTTAGGCGTTCAAGAGCTGACGGCTCTTGTCGCCAGAACAGGTGATCGACAAGTCAACAGATACATGGCCTATGTACAGGCCAATGCGGCCGAAGCGGTGCGCAAGGTGATCCAAACATTGAACAATCGCGCCTTCTCAGTAGAGCTCGACAATGGCGCAAAGCTTTGCCTGAAGATCTCAATTGATAAGCATCAGCGCAAAGCAAAGGTTGATTTCACTGGCACCTCAGCCCAGGGCTCTGACAATTTCCAAGCTCCTCTGGCCGTAACAAAAGCAGCGGTGCTTTATGTCTTCCGCTGTTTAGTGAAGGAGACGATCCCACTCAACGCCGGTTGCTTTGAACCGCTTGAACTGATCGTTCCTAATGGCTGCTTGCTCAACCCGCACCCACCTGCAGCAGTCGTTGCAGGAAATGTGGAAACCTCACAAGCACTCTGCAATCTATTGTTCGCTGCCCTAGGGGTTATGGCAGCAAGCCAGGGCACGATGAATAATCTCAGCTTCGGCGACAGCGACCATCAGTATTACGAAACGGTTGGCGGCGGCAGCGGTGCTGGCAAAGGGTTTGATGGTGCTGATGGCATACAGACGCATATGACCAATTCCCGCCTCACGGATCCAGAGATCCTTGAACAGCGCTATCCAGTACGGCTGGAGCTCTTTGCGTTAAGGCACGGTAGTGGCGGCCTTGGGCGATGGCGTGGTGGTGATGGGCTGTTGCGACAATTTCGCTTCCTAGCGCCAATGACAGCGTCGATTCTCTCTGGATCCAGACGGATTGCACCATTCGGGCTATCAGGCGGCCTGCCGGGGGCGTTAGGAGCAAACCAACTTGAACACGTCAATGGAAAAAGAGAGCCCCTCAAAGGATGCGCAACAATCAATATCGAAGCCGGAGAGGCGTTGCTGATCTGCACTCCAGGCGGTGGAGGTTACGGCACACCGCGTGACTAACCCTCATTAGCGATTCATCAACTCATACACCTATCGCTGGTCTATATGAACCAACCAATTAACAAGTACAGGTCAGAAGCAAACAATGAGCGAAGTGCTCACCAACCGCTCAGAACCAATCAGAATCAGAGGCATTATCGGGATCATTCTGCTGAGATTCACGGCGACGACGTAAAAACTGTCCACGACCACTGTCCATCCATCCAGAGCCAGAGTCACTACTCAACCGCCTGGTGCGATCGGAAAGACCATCGCCCTGAAGAGTCTCCGAGCCAATGCCAAAGCTGGGGTTGGGAAGATTTGAAATTGCACGCTGATACATCTGCTCGTGCATTCCGTCATCACCAAAATCAGCAACTTCAGCAACAGACGAAGTTGGAGAAAAAGGTTGGGAGGCGAAGTCTTGCTCATGGCGGAAAGAGCTATATGAGCGATCAGAACTCTGCTCAGAAGAATCGCTCTGCGGCACATAGACCGGTTCTGAAAACGCTAGTGAAAGCCAACCTCCCTTAGGAAGCTGATAGCCCAGCTCAAGGAGATAGTCACGGCCACCCATCGGCACAGGAAGGAACCACTCATGTGCCTCGCTATCGACAAGAATTTCTTTGATGGCATGCCTACTGATCAAGGAATCGGCGTGGCTGTACAGATCGACCAGCCGCAGACATAAGGCTTTTGCCTTTGATTTTTTTGCCCGTTGCTGATCGGCTTTGCTGATGCTCCAGCTGCAGCGTGCCCACTTTGAGTCTTTGGGCTGCAGTGAAACATGGCTGAGATCCTGGACCTTATCCTCGGTCCTGCTGGGCTGCTTAGCAGAAGCCTGGGGCGTGGCCTTGGACGCCCCCTTTGGCTTAGTGACAAAGGCTTGAAAGCGTTGCTGGATTCCCTGAACCAGGCTAGAGACCCCTTTATTAGTGGACTTTTCTTTGCCTGTCACAGGAAGGTCAGCAGAAATCAAGTAATTCCATTTAGGCCATTTTTGGCCTGATAAAAGCTTTTGCCAGAATCTCCTGACATACGCAGAACAAACCTCGGCTGGAACAAAAGCTAAGAGCCCAGCAGCAATCAAAACCTTTTGGCAGTGCCGATCTCTAGCAAACACTCCTGAAAGGCCAAAAAGTTGAGAGAGCATCCTCGCACTGAGGGAGACGAGAGAACAAAGGGGGGATCTATGGTGAGAATTGGCTCAAAGTGGTTCAAAAATCCATGCACATTGAAACATCTCTGCCAAGCCTCTTTCACTAAAGACTGATTTCAGAAAAATAGTGGAAACAAGACTATTTTGAATCCTATTGATTAGTACTAGAGACCTTCTTCTTAGTCAGACCAGCAACACTAGCAAGTACAAACATCCCAAGCAGAGCAGCTCCAAGCATCAAACCCGCCCCCTGACTTACTCCAGCACCGACAGCGACAATGATGGAATCACTAATCAAGAGACTTACAATTAATGCTGGAGTAAAAAGACGCCAACGTGTTCCACCTATGCCAATGGCGTAACTCAGGAAATCAAAAAGTCCAGTCATTAAGAGTCCGGTCATCAGGAAAAAGTTTCCCTCCAGTTGATTTTGATTGAAGCCTTCGATTCTCTTCATTGCTTTCACTCCAACCAAGCGGCGAACAGGCTCTCTTCCATAGTTTCTAGCGATAAAAAATGCTGCTTGACAAAAGATAAGATCGGCTAAAACAATTGTTACGTATCCTGTTTTAAACCCCAATAGAGAACCTGCTAAAAGTGAATATGCAGAACTAGGTAAGGCAGGTAAAATGATACTAATCCCTCGAAGTAGCATTATCCCCAAAGGAGCCCAGATGCCCATACTTTCCACCGCATTACGAAGCGGCTCAATGCCATATGTCTGTATGAGGTAAACCAGAACAACAAATGCTCCTACCCAAAATGCAATCAGGAAAAACTTACGCAATTTATTCATTTTGAAATACCTCGAGCAATTTTCATATTTTGCACCAGAGACGAAGAATCAAGCGACGGCGAGGGTGTCCGTCGATCTGAATGGAATATACACTGCAGCAAACCAATCGGGACCACTTAGCAAGATCGATAAGCAATATCCACCAACACTTCCACCATACATTTATCTATAACGAAAGTTGTTAAATCTAGCAATATGCGATATAATAAGAAGGAGGATTAGGATATCTATCTAATGACTTATGAAATAAAATTTCCGCGATTGAATCAAGTAAAAGAGATGGCATCGCTCTCCAAGTCGACGATTTACAAGATGATCGCCGAAAAGAAATTCCCAAGGCAAATCCAGATTGGACCTCAACAGGTTGTTTGGACCAAGCATGCCCTGCAGGATTGGATGAATCAGAAAATTCAGGAGGCAGCGCTTTGAGTCAACCAGTCGCCCTGTGCCCCTCTGAATGGTTCTTGGGCGATCTAAGCAACCTCAGGCGCCCATCCAACCTCCAGTTCCCTTCTCATGATCCATTGAGGGCATTTGCTGTTGAGGTGCTCTCCTTGAGGAATCAGGCGTTGATGGATAGGACAAGGTCAATAAGGTCTGGCATTGCTTCCCAACGGCATAGCGGAAGTGGTTACAGGTCATGCACACCGCTCCTGATCGCGAGGGTTTGAGAGTGCCGTCATCCATGCACTGCCATTCCTCTGGGTCAGAAGAAGAACTGCTGTGGTTGCTGTTGTGATGCCAACGGTGCCTAGGAGAAGTGGTTGTCCCAGTGGCAGCAATGACAGGGCAGCAGCAAGAGCAGTTCTTCTGCGGGACATCTGCTTGGTGCTGCTGCCTTTAAGGGTAGGTAGGCGTTCTTTCTCTCCCCTCCGTCAGTAACTGCAAGACATGAAGAAGGGCACCCGCGTTGGATGCCCTCAAGTCCAGGACTAGTTTTCAGGGTCTCTACGTCCTCGGACTCCTAATACAGGTCTAAGCACGGAGATTGAGTAGGGGTATGAGCAGTAGTGCCTATTTCTTGTGTTCCAATAAACGATCGGTTAACGATCATTGTGGCAAAGAAGTGGTCATCTCTCAAAGTCAAGCAAAATCAATCTCACATGTGTTCCATTAAGGCGTTCTGGTTGCTAAGGTAGAAATACAGGTGAAACACCCCTCTTTTTGGAACACGCATGGGCAAATTCCAAAAGCGCAAGTTCGAGAGACCATCATTCATGGATAAACCCAACTACAAATCGATTGGTTATGCCCGCGTCAGTACCTCAGGGCAAACCACTGAAGGTCAGGTTGCTGATCTGAAAAAAGAAGGATGCTGCGTGGTTTTCCAAGAAACGATCAGCACAACAGTCAAAGAGAAAGAACGAGCTCAACTGATGGCAGCACTCAGTGCACTCGATAAAGGTGATGAGTTGGTGGTCACAAAGATGGATCGTTTAGGCAGGACCCAGGTCGAGGTGGTCAATCGCATCCATGACCTGCAGCAGAGTGGCATCCATATCAGAACCCTGGATGGTTTGATCAACACCAGAGGACTTGGGAAATTCGCTCCTGTGCTCATTGGTCTGCTCTCGGGTCTTGCAGAAGTAGAGCGCTCACTGACCAGAGAGAGAACCATTGAGAGCATCCAACACCGCAAAGACAGTGGCGGGAACTTGGGAGGTAGACCTAAGACCAGTCGAGTCAAAGAAGGTCTGGTCCTACGCCTAAGAAAGGAAGGGTGCTCTTACAGATCTATAAGAGAGCAAACAGGTCTTGCTCTCTCCACCATCAGAAGGATCATCGTGGAGCAAGAGGTCGTGGCAGTATGACTAAAAAAAACATAGGGGGGTTATCTGATTACATTGTTTTGAAGGAAGAGAAGGAAGTTATTTTTTATTTGCATAATCCCTATCCAGATTGCTTGGCAATTCCAGAGATAATGAAGGCAAGGTTCCCTGATGATTACAAGAGCATAGTTACAAGTGACTTAGATGAGTTCAAGAAATATAGAGGGCAAGTGTGATGAAAGTTGAAGTCACCCTCTATCAAGGCGGTCAAACTCTTAAGGAGATTGTAGTAGTCTCCAAATTTGAGGGTGCCAAGAAGACTGCTCTTGCTCGAAACCCAACGGCAAAAGTGATCGCACAAAATCCAATTGTCTAGATGGGGGACTACTGATGAGAGAAAAAATTGATCTGTACTACGAGAAGTATTTTCCTGATGGTTGGGAGGAAGGTGTGACTGAACTGATTGGGTTTAAACCTGAATGGGTGGATGGAGTTTCTTTGGATGGATAAACAGTTTGTCTTAATAAACCCAGTGTCTTAACTATGGACTTCTTTGCTTGGCATTTAGTAGTTGATGCAGTTCTATTTACTGCGATTGTGGGATGGATTGTCTACAAGAACAGAAGTAAGAAGTAATGCCAGTCTTGATCATTGGTTGGGGTGTCTACGACAAACTGACTGAAAAAAAGAAAAATGAGTTTGCTTTAGTGGCAAATTATGAGACTGCTTATTTCTATGAATGTTATGAATATGAGTATGCTAAGGGTAATAAAAATTACGAATGGAGTGATCGATGCTTTAAGAGCCAAGAAGAATTATTGGATTTTTTTGGTTATGAAATGATTGAAGATTTAGACGCAGATGCTGTATATGCAAAAAGAATAGAAACCTATGCCGAGGAGGATCTAAAGAATTGGATACAATTAAGTGAAGATGGAAATCAAGTCAAAGTTATAGGAGCACAGTAAATGCTTGCTCGTATCCGACAAGTGCATGACTCAACGTTGGATCGTTATAGGAAGTTGGGTCTGAACAACTCCACGATTGCCTGGTTGCTTTTTGCAGAAGGTGTATTTGTGCTTCTGGTAGGCAAAGCGCTTGTGGGGTTGATCGCTTTATAGATTTTCTGGAGTTATAAGAACAACTGAGAAGTAGAAGAGTGAGGAAAAAGCACCACCGAATAATCGATGGTGCTGTAATGGTCTTAAAGCAAATTAAAGAGTAGTAATTTTAATCCTTGTCTTTTTATTTGTCAGTAGCATCAATACGGACATCAACCTTCACTTCCGTGGTAATAGAAAACCTATTTGCAAGATCGCTCTCTGCAATTGAATAAATTTCAGAAGAAGTCCACAGATGAGTACGCTTATAACGACCAGAAGGAGCAGGAATCTGTTCAGTTCGCAGTAGATCTTGAAAAGTGGGTTCGCTATTGATACGCAAAATTGCTTTTAACTGTACACGATTAAGTAGTGGAGCAGGAGAAACAACTGAACACATAGAAAAAGTAAATCGAAGGGCTCGTAACGCAATTTCCCTGATAGTTCCAGGGGTTAATTAGGCGGTTTGCGTTCGCCATACAAATCAATCAATGAGATGCAGTCAGATCGGACTACTCTCTTCGTTTCGAAGATAAAGAATATAACACGGGAGGACCTCGCCCTTGCCTTTTAGTACACACACTGAACTAGTGATGCCAACTGTTCTGCTCCTTTTTATTATGATAACTAGACAACCATTTTACTATTCATGTGCGACCTTGATAGACCATTTTTTTACCTCAGAAAAATTTTAATCCGAAGTGTATTCAAAGGTCGATCTGGTCCGCATATAGATTAGATTTATGGAACCTTATAAACCCACTATTGGATTACTCATCTACTTTCTATTGAAAACCTCTTGTATTAACTCTTCTAGGTAATCAACTGGTTTAATGTGCTTCTTCTTTGATAGTTCTAATAGCATCTGATAATGGACTGCTGATAGTTTGATTGTGTTCATTATTGTTCCTTTTTAAATCATTCTGATCTTTGCGAAAGCATCTCTTACAAGAGTCTTATGTAATCCACTGTAGTCATATCCATAATAATCTTGTAGTTCTTTTTCCATCTTTAGTACCTTGTGTTCTGTTCTCTTATAGGAAACTGATTTGATTAGTTGCTTTGGTTCTTGAATTGCTTGCATAGTTCTTGTAAATAAAGTAAAGATGATCTTGATTGTCAATTGATGCTTTATCGCTAGAAAGCAGTCTTAGGTAGTAAGCGTACTTATATTTATAAATACCTTTAAAGTCGTCTCTACTCCTTAAGATGACTTTGAGAACACTAAAGTGAACTTAGCGAACTCAAGAAGTCCAAAATTTCATACCCACTCTATCTATACAAGTTATTGACTAATTGTTGATATTGTGTTAAGTTATAATAGCAAGTAGAGAGATAATCTTATGGGTTATGAGTTTAAAACTGATCTCAATATTGAATATCCATTCTTCATTGAAATGGCATCAAGGTTAGGTGGAATCAAAAGAAAAGATAATTTCAACAGTAAAGAAACCTTCAGGGTTCAGTGCCCCAACTGCAAGAAGCACAAGGCAGTGATGGGTTATGCACGCAGTAAGGACACCTATGTGCTGGCATGTCCCGTGGATGGATGCACTCTCAATGGTGTTGTGCTCCATGACCTAATCAAGCGTTATGGAGGCACTCAGATGTTTGATGAGTGGCGTAAGGCGAGATGGACCAGTACCTACTCAGAAGACTGGTTGCCAATTAAGAGCAGGTGCAAGAAGGGTTCCTCTGCCGTTAGAACTGCCTGACGCTTCTTTTAGACCTCAAGTCCTTGATCAAGTAGCGCATCACACCAGGCACGCATGAACTTCCACCTCTCATCAAGAAGTTGGGACTTGTCGTATGCCTGACGAACCTTGTCCCCAACGGCATGGTCCATCTGCCGTTGAATGACCTCAGCAGAGAACTTAAGGACTTCCTGCCCTGCTGTTAGTGGCAAAGAACGAAGTCCATGAGCGGTTTGCCTTCCTCCATAACCAAGGCGCACTTTGAGGTGTTGGTTCAATGCTGACTCGTGGATATGGGGTTTGCTTCTACCCCTTGGACTCCAGAACACATACTCCTGGTCACCATTGATTCTCCTCAGATGTGCCAGCAGATCCTTGATTGGATCAGTAAGAGGAACCCAATGATTCTTGCCGCTCTTCATCCTGGTTCCAGGCACAGTCCATAGGTTTGCTGCGTAATCCACTTCATCCCAACGCATTGGAACCAGTGACCCAACACGCAAGAAAGTCATTAAATCCAACTTGATCGCAGCAAGAACCACCTGTGACCCATTCCCCTTATTGCGGTTTAAGTCATCCAATAACTGCGGCAACTCATCCCACGACAAACAAGGGTTGTGTTGGACCTCATGCCCTGCACCAACACTCCTTGCTTGCACTGCAGGGTTTTGACCTCTCTCCATCCATCCCCGTTCTATGGCGTAGTCAAAGAGGTGCCTCATCACCCCAAGCACCTTCCTTGCCTGATTCAGAGACCCCCTCTTCTCTATGGAGTCAGTGATCTCAAAGACCGCTTCTCTGCCAGTCCTACCTTTTGATTTCTCATCCCATCCCAAACGACTAACAGGAGTACTTCCACCTAAAGCAGGGATGATTTCATTGGACAACTTATTTTTCTTGTCCCTAATGGTGGTCTCTGACTGTTTGTATTTCGTCTTACATGCAATCAAATAAGAATCAACCAACTCAGTAAGTGTTTGATCAAAAGATTGTTTTGCTAATTGCCTTTTCTCATCCTTTTGCAATTCTCTTGGATCTCTGCCTGTCTCTCTATACCAACTCCGCAAACGAAACCATTCATCTCTTGCTGCTTTGAGAGTCCACTGCCCTGGACCTTTGCCAAAAACGCCGATACGAACATCAATTTGCTTGCCATTAGAACGCATTTTTCCTACAAAACTCTTACCACCACTGCCTTTTACAGGTTCTACCAATACATATAGGGAGTCTCCCACGGACCTGCTGTACCTCTTTGACTTGACTGATAGTGACCTGACTTCCCTTTCTGTCAGACCCATCTCACGAAATCCACCAACACATATTTCATCCACCAACACAACCACAATATCCACCAACATATCCACCAACAAACCAAGCGCTCCGGAGAGGTTCGTCGAGGACTTCTCAGGACAGCGTCATGCCTTAGATCTCTTGCTATTAAAGCACTCTGAGACCTGTCAGGTCCCGGCAGCACAAACTAAAAACGGAGAGGGTGGGATTCGAACCCACGGACGGTTGCCCGTCAAACGATTTCGAGTCGTTCGCTTTCGACCACTCAGCCACCTCTCCAGACGCCCGTAAAGACGCAAGGCAACTTTAAAACGCTGAGGCCACCATGCTGAAGGAGCCGCTGGCTCTACCACTGACCCAAAGCCGCCCTGCAGTGTGTTGTAGCAACCATCGCCGCTCAAGAGAGGTTGGGACAAAGCCAAGCCATACACCTGTCAAATCCTCTGATTTGACTAAAGGTTGACGCTCCACGCCATCCAAACCCTGACGATCGCGCCAACTCCAATAGGCCTGACGCGTTGGCAGCAGATGCCAACGCAAACGACCAGCTCGCAACTGCAAACTCTGCTCTGCTGCAGCGATTGGTCTCACCTCCAGGCCAGGACTGACTAACCGCTGTCCAACCTGCAAAGGCATCACACCCTGATGCTCAGCCAGCACGGTATGGGCCAGATTTCGCCAACAGGACGCCGCCTCACTGGCAACCGGATCCAAGACCATCGCCCAATCAAGACGAGCATGCCCAAACGCTTCACTCAGCCGACGAGCCTGCCAACAGCTACGACCATCTCCATGCGTACTAACCAAAACCGCCCGCCCACGATGCCTAGCTAGTAACCATTGACGACTGCGTTGATGCACCACCACGAGTCCATCGCCCATCTGTACAACAGCCTGCGATAACGAACAAAACAACAACGCAACCACTCCCCAGTGACGCCAGTGACGCAATCCCGTTACCAACCAAGGCAGCAATCCCAACACCAACAACAGCACCAACCAAGGCTGGGGATGACCGGTGAACAACTGCGCCATTGGCCAAGTGCAGATCCAACGCACCAGAGCAATCAATAACCCAGCCAACTGCTGGATCGGCCAACTGATCCAGTGCAGCAATGGAGTCAACCAGCCAGCAGGCAAGAGCAAACACAACCAGGCCAACGCCATCGCTGAGAGGGTGAGCAGCACCAACAAAGGAGCAGCCAGCAGATTCGCCACTAGGGCATAGACAGGAGTGGATCCAAAATGAACAATCTGTAGTGGCAGCGTCCAGACGATTGCGGCCAAAGGAACAGCCAGCGCCGGTGCCAACCCTCGAAGCCATGTAGGTAGACGCTTGGATAGAGCCCGCTCTAGGGGCCCTGCTGTGACGACCAATCCGGCAGTAGCTGCCGCACTCAATTGAAAACCAATCGATCGCGCCCAGGCGGGATTCACCAACAACATCAGCACCAACGTCGCTAGCAACACCCCTAGAGGACGACTGCGGCCTCCGCCTTCGTTGATCAACAACACCGTGCTACCCATCAACACAGCTCTCACAACCGACGGTTGTGGTCCGGCCAGCATCAAAAAGCTGATCAGTGCCGTTGCAGCAAACGTCAAACGAAAGGGCCTTGGCAGCAACCGAGCGATCCCCAGCGACGCTCCCAACAGCACAGAAAGATGAAAGCCTGAGGCCGCCAAGGCATGGGAAAGGCCAGCAACGCGGAACGCCTTAACCAAATCAAGCGGCAGATCAACTTGGGCACGACCCAACACCAAAGCCGCCAGCAATCCTCCCGAACGTGGACCTGCCAGTTGTTGTAAGCGCATGGCGACCACACGACGAGCATCGGCGATGGGCGTCCAGGGACGTTGCAACACCTCAACCTGATCACCCCAGAATTGGCTCCAACTTCCTTGCTGCTGAAGCCGCTCCGCTGGCCCAGGCAGTAGCGAATGAGGCCCTAGAGCCGGAGCGCGCAACTGACCATGCACACGGATTCGCCAACCCTGCTGCAAAAGCTGAGGGCAAGGTCGTAGCTGAACTTCACTGCGGCCATGGCGCGACAAGCCATTAAGCCGATCCACGGCCAACAAGGCACGACAACTATCAGCCACAAACCTGTTATCACGAAGCAATCGGCTATCACTCAGCAGCCGGCCTTCGAGGCTGCTTCGAAGCGGTAGGCGCGAGGAACGATCAAAAGAACCGGCACTCGCCAACAAACGCACAGGGTCCAAAGGTCCAGGCCTCGGCTGCCCCCACCAGCAAGCCCATGCCAACAACAATGGCAACATCAACGCCAATGCTGTAGCCCTGCTTTGGGTAATGCCGAGACGAATCAGCCAGAAACGAGCCGTGATCAGCAACACCACAGCAACGACAACCATTGCTTGAGAAGGAAAGGGCTGGGCACCAAGCACTAGTGCTGTAAGGGCCAAGCCTGCAACAAGCAAAGGCGAAGAAAACCCTCGCAAACAAACTCAAACGACTATCTCGAGAATTCCCCTCTCTGCGCTTCGCAGTCTGCAGGGTTCGAGGGAGAGCCTTACAAAGGATCTCCCTAAGAAAGGCTCTAGCCCTGAACCCACAAGCCTAAAACCCTATTTCCAACCGGATTGAGCCATCAACTGAATCGCCTTGGCATTATTCGCTCCGAGCTGGCTAATCGTGACCCGATCGGGGCGGAAAGTGCCGAACTTTTTGAGTTCTAACGACGTGCCATAGCCATTCAACGGATGTTCATAGGTGGGGCCAGCCATGCCTTGACTGCCATCGGGTGAAGCAAGAAATTCAAGCAGCTGAATCGCCTCCTTCTTATTCTTTGCATACCTAGCCAACCCACCAGCACTCACGTTGACGTGGGCGGGATCAGGTGTGATAACCGTGATCTTATTAGCAAGAGCCTTGTCTTTCGATCCGCTCACACCAGCACGCATCCGCGCAACATAGTAGTGATTAACGATGCCAACACCACAGATGCCTTGTGAAACGGCACGAGCCAGGGAGACATCTCCGCCAAAGTAAGGCTGGGAAACGTTAGAGATCATTCCCTGCAACCAACTCTTGGTTGCCGTCTCACCGCGCAACACAAGCTGATCAGCGACTAAAGATTGGTTGTAGACGTTGTTGCGCTTGCGTAGACACACCTTCCCTTTAAGTGAGGGGCTAGCCAGATCGGCATAACTGCGAATACTGCCAACGTTCACCTTCGATGGATTGGCAACAATCACCCGCACGCGACGGGTCAGTCCATACCAACGACCTTGCGGATCGCGATAGGCACTAGGCACTTCGCTATCCAATTTTGTTGAACGCGAAGGTTGCAAAAGCCCCTCTTTTGCTGCATTACTAATGCGTGCCGCATCAACAAGGATGATCACATCTGCCTGAGAGTTTGCCCCCTCTCGTTTAAGACGCTCTAACAATGAAATACCAGAAGATTCGATCAGCCGAACCTTGATCCCTGTTTGCTCAGAAAATTTCTTATAAATTTGACGATCAGTGTTGTAGTGCCGACCTGAATAAACACGTACTTCTCGAGCATTCGCAACACCGTTTTGACTGAATCCAGTGCTAAGGGCGAGAATGGCCGCCAAGCCTGAATACGTAAGACGCGCCTTCAAACCCATTGCCAACAAACCATTAACGTTGCAAGCCTCACCCTATTGAGAGCACTGAAAGCCTCCTTGCGCATTCAATACCAGCCGCGGTAACAAATGATGCACCCACGGCCCGGGAGAGCCAACGCGCTGATGAGGGGACTTCATCAGCAATTCTTATCATCTGCAATAGAACTAAGGGAAATGGTTATTTATGGGACTAGAACATAGTTGGAACAGTGGTACGTTAGAACCGCTCAGGGAAGAATTCAGTCCTGGTCTGAGTTGGTGAAGGATCGAAGGAAAATCTATGCGGCGGATCGCGACGAATCGAAATAAGAAAACTAGAATTAATACCTATCAGGATGATGACTGAAAAGGTCCACAGTCAGGTTGTACCTGTAGGAACCTTACAGACAACTACTAACAAACCAGTATTCGGAAGGGATGTGGAGGTGTAGTTAGAACAGTTACTTAATAGGGTTGGAACAATCAAGTGGAAAGTAGGTGTATGTACCCTTTTCTACAGTCTATCCAACATCCGAAGGTGGTAATACGGGGTAAAATTGGTCGGACTACATACGATAAGAACTTTCAGAGATTTATTTTATTTTTTTCTGAAAGAAACCTCTATGAATGATTAGACAACTTCAAGAGTATTTAAACCTAATTGCTAACCACTAAGAGACCAAGACAGTAGAGAACTACATCTTCGAGAACTCTGAAACAATTACCCCTCTATCAACTGAATAATGTAAAGGGAATGAGAATGATTCGGACACTTCATTCCTACCCCTCACGGGTTCTATATAACAACACATTATCAGATTCAAGACCTAGAAGGTCTCGACAGTTATAGACCTCTTGATAATCTCTTTTACTATACTTCCTCTCTTTGTATTTCTTATAAAGTGATTGATTATATGTCTCTATTGTATCTCTACAAACATTTATCTTATGGTCTTTTAGTGATGTTGGGATTTGGGTGACAATCAAAACAACCAATAGACCCATAAAAATTCCTTCTCTATCTGATCTTGTTAAGTTCAAGGGGGAATCAATCGGTTCATTCTCCACTCTACCAATGTCCTCTCGTAGAAGAAAAACGTTTCACTCGTCACACAGAGTCCGTAAACCAACTTGGACTGGTGTTTTCTACCCCTAGAAAGGACGAAAACCGTTGAGGAGGAGGAAAGACAACGACTTATTCAAACGGTAGCTTGGACTATTGAACAGCCAACATCAGGAGATGACTGATGAAAGAACCACCTCTACGACCAGTTCCGACTGAAAAAATGAAGAAGTTGAGAGATTTAGAATTGGAACTTAGGATAAATAAGTTATTGATGTGGTTCATTCTGCTCCTTGTTTTATTCTTTTTTAGTTACAAATGGGAGACCTTAGGAATTACTCCGATTGCCTTCTTTCTTTGTGGTTGTAGTTACAGCTGGTCTGTTGAAAGAGGAAAAGAGAAGCACAAAGAAGTTTTGAGGTGGAGGGTGATGGTCAATCCAAGTGTGGAAAAGTAGGGCAAATTACAGGACTGATAAACAACCACCTTATATGACTTACCACTTGTTGTATTACATAGATGCTCTTCCTACGAAACTAAAAACTGAGTTGTCTTTAGAGAAGGGAGAGGAGATGTTTCACTTCTATGTTGATGACGATGAATTCAATGATGAGGTTATAGAGTTAGTTGAGGATGGAACCAACAAAGTCATTCGTCATTATGACCCTAACTAACTTATGAGTTACTTACTGAATGTCTACGATACTCCTGGACACCCTCCTACAAACCACGAGAAGATTGAAAACCTGGAGGAAGGTATCCGTGTGTTTAATAAATACGTTAACGATGACGATTACAAAGGTTTCGACATGGAGTTAATAACAGAAGAATATGATGAAGTCCGATACTATGATTCAACTGAAGGAGAGGTTGAAACGTTTGATAACAAGAGGCCTGAGTAATCTATGTTTACTATTCTCTCGGGTAATACAACTGTTGTAAGTATTTTCATCGTCGGGAGCATATTGGTGTGGTTTTATCTCCAGAACAACAGGACGGATAATAAAGATCGATAAGCATATTGAATCCGAACCTTATCCAAGCACTCCTTCATTTCCATCATCTGTTTCTTTAGATCCTTCTTTGAATTCTTTGGAGTCGGTGTAGGCAGAGGGAGTGTTCCGTGTTTGTGTATAGGAGATAGATTGGTCGTGGGTTTTGATTTAACTACTTGTTTGGGTTTCTGTACCTCTTGGTGTTGAAGTAGTTCCTTAGGTGTTGGTTGAAGAACAGGTAGTATTGATAGTTGTTCACTCTCCTTCCACCTGTTCATTTCCTCCTGGGAGGGTTTCTGGCAAGGAGGCATTAGATAACTTGTTGTTTGATTGACTTTGAGTTATTCTTTTTGGTTAGTACTACTTTTCTTAATCTTCATATAGTTATAGGTATTGGTTTGGGTATAAGGAATAGTGAAATAAAGGATTTGAACCTCTAAGACAAAACAGTCAGTCCTTCTGTATTAACTATTCGAAACTCCCACCGTTCATTCACTAAGGGATTGGGATAAAGTTTGTCTCGCATAGAAGAATTAGAAGTAAAGCGAAGATTAGGAAGTTTACAGTTTTATTTATACGAGTCATCCAGACTTTTATAACGTCGAGGTATTGGTTATTGTGGGATTTACCCAGCAATCTCTATGGAGCCCCTGACCCATCCATTGCTTGATGAGGCAACTGTGAGCCAATTGCGTGAAACTCTCTTGGCTGACGAAACCTCATGGCAGGACGGACGTAAAACAGCGGGATATCAAGCAGCCGAAGTCAAGAACAACCTCCAGCTGGATCGCAACTCAAAAACCGCCAAAGAAAACAGTCAGTTGGTGATTGAGAAGCTTGAATCAGATCCGCTTGTGAAGAGCTTTGTCTTGCCAAGGCACATCCACGGAGTGATGTTCAGCCGATCCGGTATTGGCCAGGGCTATGGAATGCATGTCGACAATGCCTACATGAGCTCAGGGCGTAGCGACCTCTCCTTCACGCTATTTCTCAGCGAACCCGAAAGCTACGAGGGAGGGGCTCTGTGCATTCAAACCTTGCAAGACAGCAAGCAAGTGAAGCTGCCGGCTGGCCAGGTGATCATTTATCCCAGCACAAGCCTGCATGCAGTGGAAACAGTCACTGCTGGTGAGCGGCTGGTTTGTGTTGGCTGGATCCAGAGCTATATCAGCAGCAATGAAGACCGCACCATTCTGTTTGGCCTCAATGCTGGTGCCCGCGCCCTTCTTGCCGAACATGGCCGTTCACCAGAACTGGACTTGATCTTTCAGGCGTACACCAACCTGCTCAGGCGCCTCGGCAACTGAAGACTGAATCATTTGATACTAGGCCAAGTATCGAATCGCCAAGCAATGGTTGAGTAGGGGAGTCAAAATGTATGTAGATACGCTTATCTGCAAAGCATGAGTAAAAAGTCTCCTGTAGCAATATTTCTTGCAGCTTCTGCACTGCTTGCGGCAAACGCACTTCAGCCAAATCTTAGTCACGCTGGCGAAGGCGGTG
Organism: Prochlorococcus sp. MIT 1303; assembly: GCF_001631965.1. Taxonomy (NCBI): domain Bacteria; kingdom Bacillati; phylum Cyanobacteriota; class Cyanophyceae; order Synechococcales; family Prochlorococcaceae; genus Prochlorococcus; species Prochlorococcus sp. MIT 1303. The sequence goes on along the minus strand of NZ_LVHK01000029.1, from coordinate 352 downwards.
AAGGTGATATGGGAGGACTGAAAGAGTGGACCACTGATCAAGACATCGATGCTGAAAGCAAACCTGATGAAGAGGCAAAGAAAGCTGCCAAAAAGGCAAAGAAATCAAATATTTGCGTCCCGATCGGCGAAGGAGAAAACTGCTGGTAAACCTATTCTGAAATAGTTTTCACGAGAACCACTCTAAACGAAGACAAACAAGCTCAATCCAAGGTTTCTTCTGCTCAGGAAGAAGCCTTTTTTATTAAGGCTAATAAAACTAATCTACTCAAAAAAGAGACAATCCTGGCCCTGGGGAAAAAGTAGACCAGTAGTTTCCCATCACTGTGATCGTGGATTGATTGATAAAAGAA
>NZ_LVHK01000028.1:0-40904 GCF_001631965.1 Prochlorococcus sp. MIT 1303 | reverse complement strand
CCAGATCATCGTTGCAAGCTGGAAGTAGGTAACAAACCATTCGCAGTCCCTCTACAAGGGGTAGGTACACCGAGACTGTCGAACGGAGACAAGCTGCACCACAAGTTCGCAGTGATCGACAACAAAACAGTGGTCACAGGCAACTTCAACTGGTCGCCCGCTGCCGCACACACTAATGACGAAACACTGCTGGTGATTCACTCACCCAAGCTTGCCGCCCATTCCACTCGTGAAATGAATCGGATGTGGCGAAGTGCTGAGCTGGGAATCACACCACGAATACAACACAAGCTGGATCGGCAGCAGGCTCGCTGCGGGAATGGAATCGAGCGGGAGTGAGAATGTCTTGAGAAATGGCTTCGAAGACTCTTAAAATATGATGCTCCCGCCAAGCTCTTGAACGAGTGGCAGACCGAGAACGCATCCAAGAGCTCTCAGCCGCTGGTCGCCATAAGGAATGCCTACAGGCTTGCCAAAATGCTCTACAGGGAAATCCTGAGGAGGTATATGCATATAAGTACGCAGGAAAATCCTTACTCGCTCTAGGGCAACTTGACAAAGCACAGCAATTCCTGGTCAAAGCCAATCAACTTGACGGGAGCGATCCAGAAATCGCGAAAGACATAGGCAACATCTTTTCAAATCTTGGTAATACCGATAATGCTCTGCAATGGTACGAAAAAGCACTGAAACTCAAGAAAACCTATGCGCCTGCCATCAACAACATTGCCAACCTCAAGAGGCAGTCAGGCAGCTATCGAGAAGCAATCAATCTATTCAAGCGCGCTATACAGGCAGACCCAAACCTTATCCAGGCATACGTGGGAGCAGCAGCAAGCTTTCTGGCACTAGGAGATCTCGATCAAGCAGCATCATTTGCAGAAAAAGCCCTAGCAATCAACGCAAATGCTCCAAAACTCAACGAAATTCTTGGAATTGTCTTTCAGAATAAAGGCAAGCTCGACCAAGCCATTAAGTGCTATCAGAAGGAATTAAAAGTTAATTCAAAAGCAAGCAACTCGCTTCTCAATCTAGGGCATTTGCTCCTACAGAAAGGGCAGGAAGCAGCAGCCATTGAATCACTCGAAAAAGCATCAGCTCTTGCGCCCAGCGAACAATGCTCATTTCTTTTAGCACAGGCATATCAAAATCTCAGGCAATTCGATGAAGCAATTGTTGAATACAAAAAATTGAATATCAATAGACCAAAGAACAAGCTCATTCCATTCAATCTTGGACTCTGCTTGCTTGAAACTGGTGAAAACAACGCAGCCATAGAGGCATTCCAGATAGCCATTCAGATTGACGAGGCATTTGTTGAGGCGTGGGGAAATATAGGGACTGCTCTTATGAATGAAGGTCGATATCAAGAAGCATTGCCAGCGACACAAAAAGTTCTTGATCTTGACCCTAATAACTCCGATGCCCACACGAATCTGGGTAACATTTACAAAAATCTCGGCAACCTTGATCAAGCTCTTGCCTCCACCCTCAAGTCCCTAGAGCTCAAGCCTGATAACCCCACTGCCCACATGAACCTGGGCAACATCTACAAAGATCTCGGCAACCTTGAGCAAGCTCTTACCTCAACCCTCAAATCTCTCGAGCTCAAGCCTGATAACCCCACTGCCCACATTAACCTGGGCGGCATCTACAAAAATCTTGGCAACCTTGAGCAAGCTCTTGCCTCCACTCTCAAATCTATAGACCTCAAGCCTGATAACCCCGATGCCCACATCAACCTGGGCGGCATCTACAAAGATCTCGGTGAGCTCGATCAAGCTCTTGCTTCCACCCTTAAATGTCTAGAACTCCAGCCCCATAACCCCACTGCCCACATGAATCTGGGCAGCATCTATATAGATCTCGGCAACCTTGATCAAGCTCTTACCTCCACTCTCAAATCTCTAGAGCTCGAACCAGATAACCCTACTGCACTAGCAAACCTGTTGAATATTCATGTAGACGGAGACCTTAAGGATTTAAAGAGCATCGCTCTTCAAGTCCTCGAAAAAAATAATGACAACTTGAATGACTTGAATTTCGTAGAAACGATCTCCTCGATGGGCAAAAAATTTGCCCTCGAGACCCTTACAGCTGACAAATCATCCGTCCAATGAACTTTCGATTAGTTCAATCTCATACTCCAAAGCCTTATACAATTCAGCCTGTGCACCCAAACCAGGCTCCTGAAGAGTACTAAGGAGATTACTCCTAGCTTTTATATTAATCTCACGCACTTTTGGGAATAAGCTCTTCGCAACATCTACTGACAACCCCGCAGAGCACAAAATCGAATTAAAGGTTGCAAATGGGAGACTGGCAGACAAGCATCCAACAGGGAGCGATTTAATTGAAAGCGCATCAGCAACCAAAGAGAAACTTTTATTTTCCCTGTGACCCAAGCCAAGCTGCCCAAAACAGCGAACGCTAACAGATTCATTATTTATACTGATTTCAAATGGAATGCTATAGGCAACAATACATCTACATGCAAATCCGTATTTCTTCCAAATACTCATAGAACTATTTTTTGGACTATATTTACTCAATAACTCTGTAGAACCTCTTTCAAAGGCAGGAGAGTGAAGTCCGCTTGCAGTAACGCGGAATGGCAACGCATAAGCACTATGGTTAATTAGCTCCATCAAAGGCGCAAGCACACTATTACCCTCAAACACAAAAACTCTTTCATCTACAAACCTCTTGAAAATGGATTGCGGACTAACGCCAAGGCTCAGGAGATTCTTGTCAACAAATGCAAAGTTAACGAGTGCGTTCTTGACCGACTCGCAAGCCTTGGAAATAAAATTTAAATAGTTAATTGAATCGACATTGCCATTGCTGCCCCATGAATGATTGTTATAGTATGACTCAATAAATACACTCTCTTCAGCCGTAAAGCATGTTTTATCTTTTATAATAATTTCACCGTCATGAATACTTATGTTTGCATGATTAATCAAAAGGCTCCTCGGAGTCATTATTTTTGCGCTACGCGAGGGATCAATCGGAAATATGCCACGTCCAAACTCTCCTTCTCTTTGGCAAACATTTTCCGCAATGCCTCCCAAGGCAACAAAGCGTTCCAAGTAGACCTGCAAGCCTTTATCCACTGTCATGCTGGAATTGAAACCATAATACAGCCCTTGAAAAGGATGAGTTTGCGCGATGTCAGGACAAGACTGATTCAACCAGCATTGTCGAAAGATTAAGTAAAAGACAGAAAAGCTATTCGTGATTGCAAACAACAATGCGTGAACCTAACGTTACATGCGTGAATGCTATCTAAATCCTCTTTTCTTCTCTGCGAGATAGAACATTGATAATGCTTCGTTGATTATATTCTCTACCGACCCATAGCGAGAGTTCTTGCTCAGCATCTCACTTAAGCGAGCCTCATTCGTCCTTGCCAGCTTGATATTCATCGTCTTGGAAAGTGTTTAAAGTAAAAATCCTCCATTGCAACCTTGCAGCAACCAGACCTCGCAAGCCTGGTCTTATGCATTAAGGCATCCTCCATCTGGCGAAAAGCATTCACTTCTCGACGATTGAAAGAAACATTGGTAGCAGACATCTTAGTGATATACATAATTTTTGAATAGGAACAATAGTGGCATTAGTCGAATGTGTCTCTAACGGCATTCAACAAAATGAAGCCTGAGACAACAAGAGCAGGTTTCACACAGGCCAAGTTCAATGACGATGCCTCATCTCTGGTCATTTTTGAAATCATCGTGATAGCCGTTGCATTCGACATCGGAATGCAGAGCTGGTGGTGGGGAGGAGGAATATTCCTGGGAGGAGTGATCGTGATGGTCACCCCTATTTTGAATATCCTGTTCTGCATTGCCATGACGGCGCTATGGGCCGTGGCCGGCTTCCATATCGGCGAGGCGATCGATCAGGAAGGTGCCAACTACGTAATCGCAGTCATTGCTGGCCTGATTGCACTCGGAGCGCATCTCGGTGCAATCGAATGGGCAGAAGATTTGGGAGCAAAAGATTAGTTTACCTACAAATAAGCTTGCAAGATCCAGATAACAACCCATTCACCGATCGCAAAGCCTGAGCCACAATCAACTCATCCAGGGCAGAATGTCCCCATGAGCCCGCTCAAAATCCATCCGGCATTGGCCATACTCAGCCTGTTTGCCATGTCTGCACCTGCTGCACGCAGTGATGTGGAATACATTCCATTCCCAACCAGAGAGGAGCTGCGCAGCATCCAGCTTCAGGCCTATGCCTGCTCTCGAGACAATGATGCGGAAGCCTGCAGCAGCACCCGAGAATTGATCGATCCTTTACTAGACCACCCCCGTTTGCCATCCTCTTGCAAGGATGTCGTCTGGGATTTGCTTCAGGTGGCCAACAAGGTCCCTAAAAACAACTTCCAGCGCAGGGATGCCATCGATCAGCCCGCTAAACGACTCTCCATCATTTGCATCAATCCAGCAAAACAAACAGCTCCTAAGCCTTCCCAACAAGGTGGTCTAGCCCCCCAACAAAGCTGAACCAGCAAGCACGCAGCAAGCAATTGATGTGGAGATCATCTTGATCACCTACTGCCTCAATGAAATGCGAATCTGCTGGCCTGTTTGAGGCTGTGTAAGAGCAACCCCAAATCCTGAACATTCAGGTGATGGCTCCCTGTCATGAACCTGAAGTCATACCTAAGCTCAACAATCAAGGTTCGACAGAATCAGTGCCGAGTAAATCCAACAATGTCTCTGCTGTTGTCGTCATCTGAGCAAGACTGAACTCTCCTTCTTGAGAGGCAACTTGAGTCGCCAATTTGCACAATGAGGACGACCGACCTGTTGCGCTGCAGCTCATGGTGAGATCGAGCAGGGCATTTGTTAGCTTTCCGCGCAAGCAGCTTTCACTGCCCGACCTCACAATCACAGCCTCAGCAGCTGTACGCGTGACCTGTTCGGCTTGCGGATAAGGGATCTGACGAATTCCTTTAAACGCCATCGACGGAGTTGTTAAAAACAGCATGGCCCCAGCCAAAGCCAGCCCATAGGCTTGGCGGCCCATTCCCCAACAACTGAGCTGCATCTCAGCTCCTCTCAATGATCTTTGCGAACACTAGCCGCGAGAACTGGAGGGGGCCAAAACAGAATCGATGATTGCGTTTGATTAGGTTCGATGAAGAACTGCCTTCGTCTCTGATGACCAGCTCGGCCCAGACGGGACCCACACAGCGCCAGGTACATCTGAACACACCCTTCAACGACCAAAAACCAGGGACCTCCGGCCTACGCAAAAGCAGCAAGCAATTCGAACAAACCAATTACCTGGAGAGCTTCATTGAAGCAATCTTCCAAACCCTTCCTGGCGTTGAGGGGGGGACTCTGATCTTGGGGGGAGATGGTCGCTACGGCAATCACCGCGCCATTGATGTGATCCTGCGTATGGGTGCTGCTCATCGCCTAAGCCGAGTGATCACCACCACAAACGGCATTCTCTCCACGCCGGCAGCATCCCATCTCATCCGTGCCAATAAGGCCATCGGAGGAATCATCCTTTCCGCGAGCCACAACCAAGGTGGTCCAGATGGCGACTTCGGCGTCAAAGTCAACGGTGCCAATGGTGGGCCAGCAGCCGAATCACTCACAAACGCGATCTACGCATGTAGCCAAGCTTTAGAGAGATACAGCCTTGTCGATGCAGACGTAATCCCACTTGAAGCCCCCGGCCACCATGCCATCGGGGCCATGGCTGTAGATGTGATCGACGGCGTTGAAGACTATGTAGAGCTGATGCAGAAGTTGTTCGACTTCGGGCGCATCAAAGACCTCATCAAAACCGACTTCCCAGTCGTGTTTGATGCTATGCATGCTGTCACTGGTCCCTATGCACAACGGCTACTGGAAGGACTTCTCGGTGCCCCGACTGGCACTGTGCGCAACGGAGTTCCGCTTGAGGATTTTGGTGGAGGGCACCCAGATCCCAACCTCACCTACGCCGCTGAACTGGCAGACCTCCTCCTCAATGGCAAGTCCTACAGCTTCGGTGCCGCCTGCGATGGTGATGGCGACCGCAACATGATCCTGGGCAGAGGTTGCTTCGTTAACCCAAGTGACAGCCTTGCAATCCTGGCTGCTAATGCCAACGTTGCACCGGCCTATGCCGATGGGCTAGCTGGTGTGGCCCGCTCCATGCCCACGAGCGCCGCAGTGGATGTTGTGGCCAAAGAACTCAATATCGACTGTTTTGAAACTCCCACCGGGTGGAAGTTTTTCGGCAACCTGCTTGATGCAGGTCGAATCACCCTCTGTGGTGAAGAAAGCTTCGGCACTGGCAGCAACCACGTGCGTGAGAAGGATGGACTATGGGCAGTGCTCTTCTGGCTTCAGATCCTGACAGCGCGACGGTGCAGCGTCGCTGATGTGATGACACAGCATTGGAGTCGTTTTGGACGCCATTACTACTCCCGTCATGACTACGAGGCGATTGCTAATGAAAAGGCTCATGGTCTGTACAACCGGTTGGAGAGCATGCTTCCTCGACTAATCGGTCAACCATTCGCCGGGCGCCAAGTGAGCCAGGCAGACAATTTTAGATATAGCGATCCTGTGGATGGCTCAGAGACACAATCTCAGGGTCTACGCATCCTGCTGGAAGACGGCAGCAGAGTCGTGGTTCGACTCTCGGGCACCGGCACCAAAGGTGCCACATTGCGCGTTTATCTAGAACGGTACGAACCGAGTCATGGCAACTTAAACCAAGATCCCCAGCATGCTCTAGCCGATCTCATCAATGGCATCGATGCGCTTGCCGAAATTCAAAAGCGCACTGGGATGCAACGACCAACGGTGATCACTTGATCTCAGCGCAGCCACCACTCCCGTTGGCGGCGGTGATACTCCGCCTCGGTGCTGCTTTGTTGCAGCTGGCGCATGCTCTCAATGACCACTGCTCCAAGAGCTCCAGATAGCGTGACCATGATGAAAAAAAGGTTCAGCCTCTGACTGTGAATGTCTGCAGGAGTGTTTGAGATCACCGTACGCAAAAAGAGGGCAACAAGACCTCCGAGTAAGAACCCCACCAGCAGCGCTATCAATACCCTCGTACCGCTGAAGGGCTTATTTCTTATTGAGCGAGAGCGGTTCATTGGTTTATCCCTACCCAGAGGAGTTTCCCGAATCAAGTAAATTGGTGTTGCCTTGTTCTGTATCACTAAAGGTGCCTACAAGAGCTTTAACAACGACATAAAAGACAGGCACAACAAACAGCGAAAGGAAAGTGGCAACCAAAAGGCCACCGAATACAACCGTGCCAAGAGAAGCTTGGCTGCGGGCTCCTGCTCCGCTAGCCAAGACCAACGGCATAAAGCCAAAAAGAGACGAAATAGCAGTCATAATGATGGGCCTAAGTCTCGACTTGGCTGCCTGCCTTGCTGCTTCAAGAGCCGTAACTCCCTCAGCCATGCGTTGATTAGCCAAATCAACAATCAAGATCCCATTTTTAGCAGCTAGACCAATCAACATCACAAGGCCAACCTGTGCATAAATGTTGAGAACCTCGCCACGCAATGCCAGAAACAACAAGGCTCCAAGCATTGCAGTAGGAACTGTCATCAAAATAATCAGAGGGTCTACATAACTCTCGTATTGAGCTGCAAGCACGAGATAAACCACCAAAATTCCCAATGCAAAAATCACAACAGCTAGTGCACCAGCTTTTACTTCCTCTCGAGATATCCCTGTCCAGTCAAATCCGAGGCTCTTAAGATTCTGAGCTGCAAAAAGCTCCTTCATACCATTAATTGCCTGCCCCGAGCTCTTACCAGCAGCAGGTGATCCTTCTATTTTTATCGATCTGTAAAGGTTAAAGTGAGAGATCACACTTGGCCCAACAGAAGGTTCAACTGTTAAAAACTCCGAGAGCTGAATCTGCTCACCCGCACGATTCTTAACGTAAATTGAAGCTAGCTTTTCAGGAGCAGACCGACCCAGTTCATCGGCCTGAACATAAACACGGCGAACCTTGCCTCCCTGGAAGGTATCATTAACATAGGCGCCTGCAAAATTAGCGCTAAACACACGCATTGCAGAGCTGAAGTCAACATCAAGAGAGGCCATAATATCCCTATCGACCTCAACTCGTAGCTGCGGAGATTCAGGAGAGAATAAAGTCCTTACACTGCTCAACAATGGATTTGCATTCGCCTGCTGAATAATTTGACCAGCCGAGGCAAAGAAGTTGTTTAAGCCATAAGCACCTCCACTCTTATCAAGTAATTGGAACTCAAATCCACTGCCAATGCCGTAGCCAGGAATCGCAGGTGGCTCTACAACAAAAATCCTCGCGCCATCAATAGCCCCAAAGAACTTCTGATTGAGCCGTCCAACAATTGCATCAGCAGATTGATCACGATTTTTGCGCTCATCCCAATTACGCATCCCAATAAAAAACAATCCTTTATTAGGGCTATTGCCATCAAAACTTGCTCCACTAAAAATTGCTGCTGAAGTGATATCGGGTTCGCTGCGCAATATCTCAGCAACTTGCTGATTAATCTTCTCGGTGACCTTAGTAGACACACCTTCTGGGGCCTGCAACACGCCGATGGCATAGCCCTGGTCTTCAGTAGGCACAAATCCACCTGGAATCGCAGTAAAAGCAACCCCGGTAAGCAGAACGCCTACCGCAAGAATTCCCATCACAAGAGAACGGCGGCCAAGAACCCACTCGAGCAGATCGGCATAGCGCTGCTCAAAGACGGAATAAATGCGATTGAAATGACTAAAAATCCATGGTGTATACCAACCCAAGGTCAAGCCAAGGCCAGCGAATAAAACGACTGGCAAGGGATTTGAAACTCCTGCGATGAGAAGGCCAATCACAGCCCCTGCAACAGAAAATGGCAGCCTCAACGAACCGCCAGTCAAGCGAGAAAGCACAAATCCAAGAATTGCAGCCATTGCCGTAGGGATCAAGGCCAGCGCCGCACCACCACCAACAACTAATAGTCCGTAGATAAACCCAATGACTGCACCAGAAATTGCATATGTATTACGTCCCGGAGCTGTGCCTTCCCGGCCCAAAAGCAAGGCAGAAAGCATGGGAGAAAAAGTTAAAGCATTAAAGGTAGAAATCGCGATAGCGAAAATAATCGTTGCTGCAAACTGCTTGTAGATCGAACCCGTAGCGCCAGGAAAAAACAACACTGGCAAAAACACTGAGAAAAGAACCAAGGATGTAGCAATAACTGCAGAAAAAAGCTCATCCATTGTTGACTTCGCAGCTTCCAAGGCAGTCATCCCTGATGCTTTCTTGGTTGAGGTATCTTCAATCACTGTGATTGCATCATCAACCACTAATCCTGTAGCAAGAACCAATCCAAATAAAGTGAGCTGGTTGAGCGAGAAGCCAAACCCTAAAACCAGAGAGAATGTGCCTACAAGCGCAACAGGGATGGCAATACCAGGCACCAAAGTAGCTTTCCAATTCTGTAAAAATACAAACAGAATAAGAACCACCAAAATGATCGCATCTCTAAGCGAATTGGTCACTCCATTAATTGATGCATTAATAAAGTCTGTATTGTCATAGATTTTCTCCATCTTCATGCCGACAGGCATTTTGGCGGTAAATTCTTCAAGAACATCTTTTACTCCATTAGAAACCTCAAGAGCATTGCTGCCACTCAATTGATAAACAGCCATACTCACAGAAGGGACTCCCTGCAAATCCGTAGCGCTGTTGGAATAGCTTTCACCACCAAGCACAACACGACCAACATCACTGAACCTCACTAATCCACCATCCTCTGTGGTTCTAACGACCATATTTTCAAAGTCTCCAATGCTCACAAGGCGGCCATTTAATTGCACAGAAAAAGTAAATATCTGCCCTTCTGCAGATGGTTCACCTCCTATATTCCCAGCAGGAACCAAACGGTTCTGGCTTTCAATCGCTCCCATTACATCAGCTGAAGTCAGGCCAAAAACCTCAAGCTTTTCATTGTCCAGCCAAAGCCTAAAAGCAACCTTACGATTACCAAAGTAGGTCACTTCACCTACTCCCTTAACCCGCTTAACCTCGTCCGTTAGGCCCAGATCTAGCAGCCCACTAATCGTTTCTATACTATATTCAATATTACTTGGATCTTCGCTAACAAAATTATAAAGAAGCAAGATGGAATTAGAAGCCTTATTAACACTCACCCCTGCCTTGCGCACTTCTTCCGGCAACTGTGGCTCTGCCAGCGCAACCCTGTTCTGAACATTAACTTGATTAATGTCGCTATTACTACCACTTTCGAACGCAACAGCAATCGAGCTAACCCCATCAGCCGAGCTTGAGGAAGTTAAATAGTCCATATTCTCCACACCATTAATCTGCTGCTCCAGCACACTGGTCACACCCTGCTCAACCGATTCAGCATCGGCACCGGTGTAAATTGAATTTACTTTTACTGTTGGCGGAGCAATATCCGGAAGCATTTCAACTGGCAAAATAGGGATAGATATTAGTCCCGCAATGACAATCAACAAACTGCAAACTGTTGCTAAAACAGGTCGCGTAATAAAGTTATTTGATGCAGACATCTATTTACCTCAGTTTTTAACAGAAATAGGCATGCCATGTCTCAATTTCAAAAGATTTGTTGTGATCACCTGCTCGCCAAGTTTGAGCCCTTTTGTAACTGCATAATGCTGCTTCTGTAATTTTCCCAACGTCACAGGGGTCTGCAAAGCAAAACGTGTGGAGGGGGGTAACTTACGAAGTTTATCAAGAGAAATATTGCCAGAAAAAGCCTCAAGCTCTTGGAAGCTTCCCACTCGATAAACAAAGCTCTGGCCCGAAGTTTGTGTTACCGCAGCAAACGGAACAGACAACTCCTCTCTAGTATCCAATTGAACCCGCGTTCGCAAGCGCTGGCCATTTCGCAACGATCCATTACCATTCTCAAAGGCTGCCTTCACTAGTAAGCCCTGGGTAGTTCTATTTACAGTCGGGCCCACAGAATTAATTTCACCAGCCGCCATCACATCTGACGATCCAGTCTTGCTTAAAAAGACAGGCAAGCCAATCTTGATCCGATCAGAGAATATGGCAGGCACCTCAACTCGAGCAAAAAGCCAGTTGTTTCTGATCAATTTGGTGAATGGATCACCAGAACGGATAACATCTCCAACCTTGACATCAACATCAGCCACAATTCCTGAAATTGGAGAACGCAAATTGCTATATGCAAGCGTTGCTTCTGTGGCTTTTACCTTTTCTCGAGAGGCGATGTACTGGGCCTTGTATTCATCTCGATCCAATGCCGAAGCAGCTCCTTGAGGGACCAAGAATTCATATCGCTGCCAATTGAGTTTGTTCTTCTGCTCCTGAGCTTTGAAATCTGCCAATTCCGCACGGATCTGAGCTTGATCAAGCACAACCAACATCTGACCAGGCTGAACCTGATCACCCTGATCAATCTTTAACTCAATAATTCGACCAGAAGCTTGTGCAGCAAGATGCACCTCATCCTTCGCCTCCAAGGTGCTCACCGTATCGATATCGTCCGTAAATTGAGCCGTCGTCACAGGTATCTGGCTGACGGTAATCGGCGAGAAAGGTATTTTCGCCTTGCCACAGGCGCAAAGCAACAGCACCGTAAAAACGACAAGAGCGCGCTGCTGATTCGGCACTAAAGACTTGTTCAACAAGCCTGATTATGGAAAGTTTCCAGCTCACGACAACAAGTCACCCCCTAGCGCAAGAATTGTCCACCAGTGCCAGAGCTCATTGGATCAAGATCTGTTCACATACCAGGGAGATCAGGAGCTAAAGCGCCATGCCCCACTAGCTGATCGCCTGCGCCCTAGAACCCTGGAGGAATTTGTTGGCCAGGGTTCGATCCTGGCGGAAGGACGTCTCCTACGCCGAGCCATTGCTGCCGATCGTGTAGGCAACTTGCTCCTACATGGTCCTCCAGGTGTTGGTAAAACCACCCTGGCCAGGATTATCGCTGGCCACACCCGTGCCAACTTCAGCAGCCTCAATGCTGTTCTGGCAGGGGTTAAAGAACTTCGCCAAGAAGTAGATGCAGCTAAGCAGCGGCTAGAGCGACATGGCTTACGCACCATTCTGTTCATCGACGAAGTACACCGCTTTAACAGTGCCCAACAAGATGCCCTGCTGCCCTGGGTAGAGAACGGCACCGTGACACTGATCGGTGCCACCACGGAAAACCCCTATTTCGAAGTCAACAAAGCGCTGGTAAGCCGCTCCAGGCTGTTCCGACTACAAGCCCTCGAGAGTGAAGATCTCCATCGCCTCCTGAAACACGCTCTTCAAGATTGCGAGCGGGGCTACGGCGATCGTCAGGTGATGCTCAGCACAGCAGCTGCAAACCATCTCGTCAATGTCGCCAACGGCGATGCTCGCAGTCTGCTCAATGCTCTCGAGCTCGCTGTGGAGAGCAGCCGTCCCAATGAACAGGGCTCAATCCATATCAACCTTGCCATCGCTGAAGAATCAATTCAGGAGCGGGCAGTTCTCTACGACAAGCATGGGGATGCCCATTTCGACACCATTAGTGCCTTCATCAAATCCCTACGAGGCTCAGATGCCGATGCAGCTCTGTTCTGGCTAGCGCGCATGGTGGAGGCTGGTGAAAACCCACGCTTCATCTTCAGACGCATGCTCATTGCCGCTGGAGAGGACATTGGCCTCGCTGATCCCCAGGCGATCGTGATTGTAGAAGCCTGTGCTGCAGCCTTCGAGCGAATCGGCCTACCGGAGGGTCTCTACCCCCTGGCACAAGCCACCCTTTACTTGGCCTGCGCCGAAAAAAGCAACAGTGTGCTGGGTTTCTTCGAAGCCCTACGCACGGTGCGGGAGGCCCAGCATCAAGACGTCCCCAGCCATCTCCGCGATGCCCATCGTGACGGAGCAGCATTTGGAGATGGTGTCGGCTACCGCTACCCCCATGCTTTTGCGGAACACTGGGTTTCACAGCAATACCTACCCACCTCCCTGCAAGGAGAAGTCTTCTGGCAACCGAGCCAAAAAGGCTGGGAAGGGCACCGGCGCCTGCTCATGCTGGAACGAAGGGCAGCACAGCTCGCCGCAGCAAGCGAATCAGCCCAGGAGAACCCATTGCTCGTTAGCAGTGGTCCAGAAACCCCTCAACTAGAGAGATGGGTGCAACGCCAGCTCAGCCAAGATGGAGAACGCCTCAACCACCTGCGCGAACGCCTCTGGTCTGGAGTGACTTGCCAACGCCACCATCGAGTTCTGATGATCGGCGGACGCTCCTTGCTCTGGGCACTCGATCCGCTTCAAGCAGTGCCTGAAGGCGGTGTAACAATCCTCTGCGCAACAGCGCAGGATCAGGCGCGCCTAATAGCTCAACTCGATCTGCTCGACCCAATCATCCGCCCTGAACTGATCGATGGAAGCAGCGATGCACTCCAAGAATTACCAGCAGAACATCAGTTCGAATGGATTGGGGGACGTCTCTCCAGCCAAGACATTGCAGGTACAGAACAGAAGAAACTTTGGAGCCTGATCAGCCAGCGATGCACCGATGAAACCGGTCTAAGGCTCCTGATCAGCCATGCAGACATCGGGCCGGCCGAGGCCCTACTGCAATTACTAGAGAGCAAAGGAGCCAATCCCGCGGAGAGAAACCTGCTAACACCACTCATCACTCGCGAAAAGATCTGGCTTGAAAGCCAGCGCCTCGATTCCCTCCTGGCACAAAACCTGAAGGAGTGCGGCTGGCAGCTGACCTGGGAGAGATGGGAGGAACTCCTGACGTTGCAGGTGGATGAGGGCCTTGAGCATCGCTGGCTCAGTGAAGGGAAACCCTACCGAGACCTAGTAGCGAACAATGCATCGTTAGAGGTTCTGGAAAACCTGAAGCTCATGCTCAAGCGCACGCGAGGACAACAACTACCCCAACGCCTGATCCATCAACGCATCATCGGCAGCCGCAGACTCCACTAACACTGCCAAGCCATCGGGAAGACCAACAGCAATAAAAAAAGCCCCGGCGATGCCAGGGCTTGAGAGTTGTGATCAAAAACTGATCACCAAAGACCACGAATGGGGGACGAGCTGTAGGACGACAAGTCGTTAGAGGAAGTCTGACCTGTTGTCTTGCCGCCATAAATCCATCTGGGAGCAAGCTGATTGGCCTGCACACAAGCAGGAAGAAATACGTACCAAGACAACAGGGAGGTGCACTGAGCGTCGCCCTGGCACTTGCCATCTGCACAAACATTCTGGCTGCCGTCATAGGTGCTACAGGTGTCGGCAAGACGGAAAGCAACAGGCAGGTTTGCCATAATCCCCTGTGAAGAGATGCTGCCATCAGCAGAATCAGCAATGATGGCTGCACGAAGGCCCTGCACAGCCGTAGAGGTCATCTTCCAGTAAGGGAAGTAGCTCTTGGTCTGATTCTTAAGGAAGACAACCCCATCATCGGAGTAGAGGAAACGAGTCACGTCGATCAATTCGACGTCATAGGTTTTGGTCATACCCTGCTGAATTTCATCAGCAGACCAACCTGAACGGTCAATTCCTTGATCAAGAGCCCGATCAAGATTAGTCTCACCAGTGCTCAAGAAAGTTTCAAAGTCGTTGGAGGTAGTGGTCCAAACAGCACCACCGGAGTTCCAGCGAACGGGTGAATTGGTACCTGCCTGCGCGGGGACGGCTAGGACCGACAAAGAGGCACCGGCAAGCAAACCGGCGGCAAGACGATTGAACACGGACGATTGAGAATAGGTATCCAAACTAAACTAGCTGCAAAAGATAGATTCGCCAACACATCTGATTGCCCTGTTCCAAAATCACACTTTTGGCAGCACTTCAGGCCGTAATCAAACTGGCCTTGCCCCAAGGCTGAAAGATCGCGAATCTCCTCGTGCCCCAATAATCAAGAAGCCCAATCAAGTTGATGTCGCAATATTCAAATGTTTTTTAAAGGCAAAAATGCACTCCATCCATCTGGGCAACTACCCAAAAAGGGTTTCTTCAACCTGGAAACATTGCCTCTGCAATGAAGTCTCTCGAGCCTAGTGCCGCTGCTGTCACGACGAACAATGGCTAAATAGGCTTCCTCACCATGTTGAGGAGCCAGCCACAACATGGTGAGTTTTTTTGATCGTTGCACATGTGCGATGAGAGGTTCTCCGACAGTCAGGCCCAGCTCATCCAACGACGAGGCAAACTCACCCCAATAGAAACGTGTCATCTGAGCTCGGGTGAAAGACAACAACAACGCTTCGGCCTCGCTGCGCAGGTTGAGAGTGGCCTCCCGTTCCGCCAAGCGAGACGTCACATCTTCACCACTCGACCAAGTTCCAGAAACCATGAGCGCCTGCTCCTGATGCATCCCCAACAAACCCATCACTGCCAAAAGGACTGCGGCCACAAGCGATGGGGCTTTCTGTGAGCTCAGCATGCCGAGCATGAGCGTCTCAACAATGACCCTCAAACTAAGCAGAGCATTGGGGAATTAGACATCGCACTTAAATCACTCACCACCGCCATGCTCCAAATGTTGTGATGAATTCGATGAACATCGACCTGATGCCCCAATACCTCATGAACAGCAAACGCAGAGTCGACCCCACAACGCCAATGAATCAGATCCGCCGCCAGGCTGCCCCGCTGCCATTTAATCGCTGCTTCTTTACTTAGCCATTGCTCAAGCACGGCATCCCGCAAAGCCGCACCCCTCAAATGGCAGAGAGCTGCCTGATCGTCAGCACAGAAATAACGACGTGCAAGCAACTCAGCAGCAATAGGACGGTCACTACGCTCCAAATCCACCCCGACCCGTTGCGGCGACCAACCCACCAGCAGTGCATCTTGACAGTGACTGAAGCTGATGTATCCCCAACCATTTGCCAGCTCTGGAGGTTTGCCTGGAGGGGCCTGCAATGGAATCTCAAGTGCAGACACTTGCCACAGGTCAGCGAGGGCATCACGTACATAGCCACGAGATTGTCTGAACTGCCTTGATCTCCGCGCAGACAATCTCCCAGCCCATTGCTCCTCCTCCGTACTGATAGGCATCAAGGGAGCCTGCATCGGAAATAACCACAACGCCAGTACGCTTCGGCTATTGAGTTGAAGCGGCATCAATGACCCTGCAGATTGGTGATCCAGCACCAGATTTCAATCTCCCCAATCAAGACGGCACCCTCGTTCAGCTGGCATCACTAAGAGGTCAACGGGTTGTGATCTACTTCTATCCGAAGGACGACACCCCTGGCTGCACGAAGGAAGCCTGCAATTTCCGAGACCAATGGGAACGCTTCGAGGCCAATGACATCAAGGTGCTTGGTATCAGCAAAGACGGTGCTACATCCCACACCAAATTCATCAACAAGTATCAGATTCCTTTCACCCTTCTTAGCGACACGGAACCCTGCCCAGTGGCCAGCTCCTACGAAAGCTATGGGCTCAAAAAATTCATGGGACGCGAATACATGGGCATGATGCGCCATAGCTTTGTCGTAGATCCAAAGGGCAATCTGGAACTGATTTATCTAAAGGTGAAAGCCGCAACCATGGCCGATCAAATCCTCAAAGACTTGGGGCTCGACTAATCCGATCGTGCACGTCAACCATCCCCTCCAAGACAAGATTCGGATGATGCACCACATCAAGACCCCTCTGACTGAGTGCTTCCTTAAGAACCGAGGCATCACCTCCACATAACCAAAGCGGTAGTGCCGCCTCACGCTGAGCCTCTAGAAGAGTGCCAAGCAGTGCCTGGAGGCTGCCCCGACGCATGGCCTCGGCCGTTGCGAAAGGAAATGGTTCAGCACTAACTGAGCCAATGCCTGGATCAATCAGACCTTGGGTCCCCTGCGCCATGGCACGTAGCTGCAGACGTAAACCCGGCACCAACTGTCCACCAGCGAAATCACCAGCGGCCGTCACTCGCGTCAAGCTCAACACTGTGCCGGCATCGGCCACAAGCAGGCCTGAAGACGAAATCCCGCTGGTGTGAGCTCTTCTTAACGCACCCCAGGCCGCCAAAGCTCGATCAATGCCGAGCCATACAGGCATTCGGCTTAAGGGCACATCCCCCAACCCCAAGCGCAGGTTCGGATCCAAGACAACTCCAGCAGGGATCGGACCAACAGCAGCCCATGCCACAAGAGGGGCCTCAAGCGTTTGAAGCTTGAGCGGATTGGGAACGCTATGGCAAAACTGCCATGCATCAGCCTGATACTCGGCCCAATGCCAGCGACTGTTGCCAATCAACAGGCAATGCCTAACAACCTCCACCTTTAGATGCCTTCGCCCAACACACCTGGGAGATGAAGGCCGCATTCCTGCTTAAGACCTCCAAAGCGTGTCTCCCGTCCAGACGCCTCCCCCCCATCGGGAGCACTGGAATGCAAATCGCCGACCGTGGAGTAACCCTTTTCAAACAGAGGATGATGCGGCAACTGATGCTCCTGCATGTAATAGAAAACCTCCTTGGGAGTCCAGTCGAGTAAAGGCCTCAATGAAAGGCGATCACGAATCAGGTCCAAAAAAGCCATTGAGCGCCGATAGTCGGTCTGATCACTGCGCACCCCACTGGCCCAGCAATGCACATGGAGATCATCCAGAGCATGCTCGAGGGGCTCCACCTTGCGAATACGGTGATATGTCTCCAGATCCTTCACCGAGCCTGTCTCCCAGAGTCGGCCATAGATAGCCTCCATCCGAGCGGGAGACATTGGGCTTTGAACCACCTTTAAAGCCAACCCAAGCTGACGCGTGAGCTGATCGGCATAGAAATAGGTCTCAGCTGGTAGATAGCCCGTATCCACCCAGACCACAGGGACCACCGAACCACCATCAAGACCATGGAGCATATGCAGCAGAACAGCTGATTGAATGCCGAAGCTCGTTGTCAGAACAAAGCCTTGACCAAACTGCTTCAGTGCCCACTCAAGACGTTTCTGGGCAGAAAGTTTGGCAAGGTGTATCCGAGC
This sequence comes from Prochlorococcus sp. MIT 1303, assembly GCF_001631965.1. Taxonomy (NCBI): domain Bacteria; kingdom Bacillati; phylum Cyanobacteriota; class Cyanophyceae; order Synechococcales; family Prochlorococcaceae; genus Prochlorococcus; species Prochlorococcus sp. MIT 1303. Next base: position 22,944 of record NZ_LVHK01000028.1, on the reverse strand, counting down.
ATCCTCCAGAGGCATCTCGAGAAGCGAGGCAACCTGCACACTCGGAGATTGGCCTGCCGCATTAGACGTGGCAGTGGTCACCGTATCAATGGAGCCATCAGTCATCTCCCCATTCTCCAATGTCGCCGTCCACAACAGAGTGTTTAAGGTTCGAGAATCATCCCAGGCTCGTCGCGCATGATCCCCAACCCGTCAAACGCCAATGCCGTGGTGGTTGTCGGAGGCGGATTTGCAGGGCTAACGACCGCGCTCGCTCTCAGCCACTGCCAACCTCGCCCCCCCATCGTGCTGATTGAACCGCGCCAGCGGTTCATCTTTCTCCCCTTGCTTTACGAACTCTTGAGTGGAGAGCTTCAGGCTTGGGAAGTCGCACCTCCGTATCACTCTCTCCTCAGTCAACGCGGTATTGCCCTTCTCGAAGACCGGGTTGAAAGCATCGACACCAAAGCTAAAACGGTCTCCACCAGCTCAGGGCTCAAGCTCAACTACGCACAACTGGTACTCAGCACTGGCTCAGCTCCAACAGATTTCGACATTCCAGGGGTCCGTAAACACGCCCTGATGTTTCACCGTCTAAACGACGTTGAAGTGCTGCGACAACGAATTAAAGAACTTCAATTACGTAGAAATCCTCGTCAGGACCTTGTGATTGTTGGAGCGGGACCAACGGGCGTGGAACTGGCCTGCAAGCTGGCAGATCTCCTTGACGGTGCTGCTGAACTCCACCTCATTGAGCTTGGCGAAAGGGTTCTGCCCAGTGCGAAAGCCTTCAACCAAGAACAAGCCGAGCGAGCACTCAGCAAACGTGGTGTTCACGTTCATTTGCTCACGCAAGTTCGATCAATCTCGACAGACCAGGTTGAACTTCTAAGCAAACAAAAGGAACCTGCCATAAGTTCAGCAATAACGCACAGTGGTCTTGTTTGGACAGCCGGCACAAGACCAGTCATACCAGCACTCAGCCCCGACTTTGTCCTTACCGAAGCAAGACTGCCTATCGATTCGTGTCTACAAGTGATCGGACTCAGTGATGTACTTGGCCTTGGCGATGCCACTTACAACAAAGACCACTCCTGGCCATCCACAGCCCAGGTCGCACTTCAACAAGGGGAGATCGCGGCTCGAAACGTGATGGCACTACGAGCAAGCAGTCCTCTCCAGCCTTTTGAATTTAAGGATTTTGGCGAAATGCTCAGCCTGGGAGTAGGGGAAGCCTCCCTCACCGGCATGGGTTTCACACTCGCAGGTCCTCTGGCTTTCCAAATACGCCGGGGTGCCTATCTAACAAAACTACCTGGATTGTCTCTAGGCCTGCGCTCAGGCGGGGCCTGGTTGCTCGGACATTGAGACAAGCCCACCTAGCTGGCCGCACCAAGGGACTACGCCCTTCACAACAAAGACAATTAGAACGCCTCAGCCACCGCCGGCATCCCGAAAGGGAAGGCGCCGATCAGCTAACCCTGGAACGGCTAGCTGAACAGGTGATTGAGCTATGCCAACCACTCCATTTAGTGCTGGATAGCCGTGGATTGTGCCGCCTTCTTTGGGTCGGTCCTCTCGATGGATCCGACCAACTTCTCGCCCATCTTCCTGAATCACCCCGTCGCAAGACCGCTGGATGGCGCTTGATCAGCTGCTCTCTAACGCTTCAGCGAAACAACCTCAGGCCAGAACAACATGATGCAATCGTGGCACTCGATCTAGCACCAAACTCCTGGCTACGTTTTGCCCCCACAGCAGATCGAGGAGGTCGCAGGATTGCTGCCCTCTGGCAACCAGATCCAAAGGAGATATCGGGATGGAGCTTGATCGAAGCCAACGGACTAAGCGAGCTGTGCCAACACAGCCAAGGATCAACCGCCAAGCCAGAAGTCAACCCCGTACCGTCAAAGGACAGTAGGGAACGGGTCCTACTACTGACCCTTACGGGACCAGAGCAAAGCCGCAGCGAACGCGACCTTGCTGAGCTCGAGGGGTTGGTGCGCAGTGCAGGGGGGCATCCTGTAGCAGTTGTGCGACAAAAGCAGGGGGCTCCTAACCCTCAGACCCTCTGGGGCAAAGGGAAGCTACAAGAGACTGCCTTGGAAGTTCGGCGACATAGCGCTTCTCTAGTGATCACAGACCGTGAGCTCAGTCCTGTTCAAGTCAGGAATCTGGAGCGATATCTCGACTGCCCTGTCATGGATCGCAGTGAATTAATCCTAGACATCTTTGCCCAGCGCGCCTCTAGTGCAGCAGGCCGCCTTCAAGTGGAACTAGCCCAACTTCGCTATCGCATGCCAAGGCTGATGGGGCGAGGTCGCAGCCTATCCCGTCAGGGAGGTGGCATCGGCACACGCGGGCCCGGCGAGACCCAACTCGAGAAAGACCGGCGTGCGATTACACGACGCATCGAGCACTTGTTACGTGAGGTAAGGCAACTGCAAAACCATCGCGCCCGTCTCCGCAACCGCAGGGAAGGTCTGCCAAGGGTTGCACTCGTGGGTTATACAAATGCGGGGAAATCATCCCTACTCAATGCTCTCTGCAGTCGAAACGAGCACAGCAAAGTGCTGGCAGAGAACAAACTGTTTGCAACCTTGGATCCAACCACCCGACGATTGTTGATTCCTCAGACAGGTGGAAAACCCCTTGAGCTTCTAATCACAGACACTGTGGGCTTCATCCGTGAACTGCCAGCGCCATTAGTGGAAGCCTTTCGGGCCACTCTGGAGGAAACGCTTGAAGCCGATCTACTCCTAGTGGTTGTGGACTTGTCAGACACAGACTGGCAAGCCCAACTTGACACAGTGCAGCAGTTGCTTAATTCCCTTGGCGCCGAATCAATCCGGCAGGTGATAGCCAATCAAATTGATCGCTGTGATAGCAGTGCACTTGAGATAATCCGCAGCATCGACCCGAAGGTGATTTATCTCTCCGCGGCCTCAGGTGCCGGGCTGCAAGGACTCAAACACTGGCTGAAGGACCAATTCTGGGGTCACAGAGCAGAATCGGCCCCTCTGCATTCTGCAAATACCTAACTATGGCTGTGCTGAGCACCGCTATTCAAAACCCCCAAGCCCTCATCACCCTGGCGGTGTTGTTGCTGGCGGTGGTGCTCTTCATCAGCGGTGCCCTTGCACCTGAACTCACTGGCCTGCTGAGCATGGCACTGCTGATGGCCACAGGTGTCCTAACTCCCCAACAAGCCCTGGCTGGATTTGGCAGGCCTGCCCTGATTACGCTAATGGGCCTGTTCGCCGTCTCTGCAGCCTTATTCCGCAGTGGTGCTCTGGATCGCGTGCGCGAACTAATCGCATCCGAGCGCATTCGCAGCCCACGCCGGTTGATTGCCTTGTTAGGCCTAGTGGTCGCTCCCATTTCGAGTGTCCTCCCAAACACACCCGTCGTCGCCTCGTTGCTACCTGTCATCGAAGCCTGGTGTCATCGACGCCGGATCTCTCCGTCTAAAGTCCTGCTGCCACTATCATTCGCAGCGCTTTTCGGCAGCACACTCACACTGCTGGGGAGTTCAGTGAATCTGCTGGTCAGTGACATCAGCGAGCAACTGGGCAATGGATCTCTAGAACTGTTCAGCTTCACAGCCATCGGCGTGCCGATCTGGCTCGCCGGAACCACCTATCTCATGCTTGCCCCTCAGGCCCTGTTGCCAGACCGTGGCAGCAACAGCGATGAACTAGGAGACAACAAAGACCAGACCGGTTACTTCACAGAGGTCACCATCCCTCAGAACTCGCAACTGGTAGGACAATCCCTGCACAACAGTCGTTTACAACGTCGTTTTGATGTAGACGTGCTGGAACTGCAAAGAGGTCGAGAACGACTCCTACCGCCCCTGGCTGATCGCAGACTTGAACCTGGCGACCGACTGCTTCTCAGGGTCACCCGCGCAGACCTACTACGTCTCCAACAAGAACACAACGTACAGCTAGCAACCAGAGAGTCGATCGCTCCGTCCTCACTATTCCCATCTGGCCTAGGCGAAGGGCAAAGAACTGTGGAAGTCCTCCTACCGGCAGGCTCAACTTTGGCTGGTGCAAGTCTGCGTGAACTGCGATTTCGACAACGCCACAACGCCACAATTCTTGCTCTCAGGCGTGGTCAGCAAACAGTGCAAGAGCGTCTTGGACAAGCTGTACTACGCGAAGGCGATGTCTTGCTGCTGCAAGCCCCACTGGACTCCATTCGCGGCCTGCAAGCCAGCAATGATTTGCTGGTCCTTGATCAGCTGGAAAACGACCTGCCCACAGTGCGCCGCAAACCACTGACGATCGCCATTGCTTTGGCCATGCTGATCATGCCGACAGTGACTGCCCTGCCACTGGTGGCAGCGGTCCTCCTTGCTGCAGTCGCGATGGTGGCAGGAGGATGCCTTCGTCCAGGGGAACTTCAGCGATCAATTCGTCTCGATGTGATTCTGCTGCTGGGGTCGCTCTCCAGCTTCAGCGTGGCAATGCAGAAAACCGGCCTGGCAGATGCTCTGGCAAGCAGCTTTGAAACCTTGCTGAATGACTGGTCCAACTACTTAGCTTTACTAGTCATCTTTCTGGCCACCACGCTCCTCACCCAGGTGATGAGCCCAGCCGCATCCGTTGCACTACTTGTCCCAGTGGCCATCCAACTCGCACCTGGACTAGACCTTCTACCCAATGCACTGGTCTTCACCGTGCTATTTGGTGCAAGCCAGTCTTTTCTGACACCAATGGGGCATCAGACAAACCTGATGGTGTTCGGTCCTGGGCGTTATCGATTTCTGGATGTCACCCGTTACGGAGCTGGCCTAACGGCCCTGATGACCGTGATGATTCCTGGGCTGATCCTTTGGCATTTCGGCGGATCTTGAATACACCAGAACTGTGCCAGCATTTGCAGAATCTGGTTCTATCCGTCTGGGGAGAATCCTCAGGACAACCTTTAACTCTCGTCGCGATAAAGCGGGAACCCATCGGTGCCATTTCCTAAATCCGTCCATCGCACTCAGGATTTGTACCGTCGGCTAACGGTTCCTCAATTCACTGTGGTCACAGGTTTACTGGTGATCATCGCTGGGACTCTCATTCTCGCCACTCCGGTCTGCTCCAACGCCAAGGTGGGATTGTGGGAAGCATTGTTCACGGCGACCTCAGCAGTAACCGTGACTGGACTTTGCATTATTGATATCGGTCAAGATCTAACCAACGTCGGCCAGGGGGTTCTTGCAGCGATGATCCTTGCAGGTGGCCTTGGGCTGATGGCTATCACCACCTTCTTACAAGGTTTTGTGGTTCGCGGAACTGAACTGAGATGCAGGCTTGATCGAGGCAAAACCCTCGATGAATTCGGGGTTGGCGGCGTAGGCACGACGTTTCGAGGCATTGCCCTCACCGCAACAGTGCTGATCCTGATTGGCGCGATCGTGCTCTACATCTTTGGCTTCAATGACATCACCAACCATGGAGAGCGACTGTGGGCTGCACTTTTTCACAGCATCTCTGCCTACAACAACGCCGGCTTCGGCCTCTGGTCTGACAGCCTGGAGCACTACCGCAGCAATGCGGTAGTCAATAGCGTGATCATCGTCCTGATCGTTCTTGGTGGACTGGGATGGAGAGTCACCAGTGATCTCTGGAGCAATCGCAAACAGCTAACACGCCGCAACCTCAGCCTGCATACCCGTCTGGTCATTCGCACATCCCTGATCCTGATCCTGATCGGAACCGTGGGGCTAGTGATCACTGAATCACTAAGCCAAGACCACTTCCTCTCAAGCATCGGTTGGTCTGATCGACTGATGAGCTCGCTATTCGGCTCTATCAGTGCCAGAACCGCTGGATTTACCACCGTGAACCTCTCTCTCGAGAGCATTTCCGATTCAGGGCTACTTCTGCTAATGGCGCTGATGTTCATTGGAGCTAGTCCCGGAGGTACTGGCGGTGGCATCAAAACCACCACCCTGGCCGCCTTAATGGCCGCCACCCGTTCAACCCTGCGTGGCCAGGACGATGTCGTCATCCGTAATCGTCAGATTTCCGACAAGGTGGTCTTGAAAGCCGTCGGAATCACAGTGGCATCACTGCTTTTCGTGCTTGTGATGGCCTTATTACTGGGTATGTCCAGCAGCCTGAATGGAGAGCAAGCCTTCACCTTTCTAGAAATGTTATTCACATGCATTTCAGCCTTTGCCACTGTGGGGTTCGATGTTGGCGTCACCCAGAATTTGAGTCATTTCGGACAACTCGTTCTGATCGTCGGCATGTTTGTGGGACGACTCGGCATCCTTCTGCTACTCAGCGCAATCTGGGAAGCCGTCAACAAAGATCGGCTCCACCGTCAAAATCGCATCGGCTATCCGCGAGAAGATCTTTATGTCTGAACTTTGGTTTGCTGAGAAAACACAATGAAAGAGTGGTGGAACTGGTCACCCCAACAAGGCACCCCTCAGCTTGGCTTTGCGGTAGTGGGAGTAGGGCGCTTCGGGAGCGCCGTCTGTCGTGAACTCATGCAAAACGGTGCAGACGTGCTGGCGGTTGACCGTTCAGAACGGTCTATCGAAGAACTGCGACAACTGGAGCCGTCGATCGAAGCAAGAGTTGTGGACTGCACTGACGAGGAATCGATGCGAGAAGCAGGTGTGCTCGAAATGGGCACTGTTGTCGTGGGCATCAGCGAACCAATCGAAGCAAGCATCACAACCACGCTGATCGCCAAGGACAGCGAGGGCAGCAAAGTGCAACAGGTGATTGCCCGAGCCACCAGTGACCTACACGAAAAGATGTTGAAGCGGGTTGGCGCTGATCGGGTGGTGTTCCCCTCGAGGATGCAGGGGGAGCGGCTAGGTCTTGAATTAGTGCGGCCCAACCTGATGGAACGCTTGCAACTTGATGACCAAACCTGCATCGAAGAAATCAAGGTTCCCGATCTGTTTGTTGGACATTCCCTACGAGACCTCAACCTCCGCAAGAACTACCTGGTAAACGTTCTGGCAGCTGGCCCAACCAAGGGACTGCACGTCAACCCTCCCGCAACGTATGTGCTCGAAAAAGAGCATGTGCTTGTCGTCATGGGATTGGTTGACGACCTCAAGAAACTTCCCAAAACCTGACTTCAATGCGCGTACTGGGGCTGATGAGCGGCACCAGTGCTGATGGTGTTGATGCAGTACTCGCTGAGTTCAGTGGTTCACCATCTGAACCAAAATGGTCTCTACTCAATCTTGCCTGCATCCCCTACCCAGAGGATCTTCGCCAAACAGTTGTCAACGCAGGACAAGGCATCAGACTCAATAGCTGTGAATGGCTCGAGCTATCTGAGTCGATCACCGAGGTTCATGCTCAAGCAGCTCTGGCGTGTGACCCCAGCGCACAAGCTGAGCTCGTAGGTTCGCATGGTCAGACTGTTTGGCATCGTCCTCCTCAGAAGAATCATCGCGGCGCCAGCTGGCAAATCCTGCAAGCCCCTCTACTGGCTGAACTACTCAAGCGCCCTGTTGTTCACGACTTCCGAGCCGCAGACCTGGCACTAGGAGGCCAGGGAGCACCTTTGGTACCTATGGCTGATGCCGCACTGCTAGGTCGAGTAGGGGGCTGGCGTGGGGTGCTCAATCTTGGAGGGATTGCCAATCTCACCCTGATTCCTCCCCGCAGCGGTCCGGATCGCCTTGCTTCAGTTATGGGCTGGGATTGCGGCCCAGCCAACAGCCTGATAGATCTTGCTGTACAACAAATCAGCAAAGGCAAGCTTGCCCTTGATCATGATGGAATCATCGCTGCCAGTGGGCATCCGCATACGACCACGATCGAACGCTGGCTGAAGGAAGCCTTCTTCCAACTCCCTCCTCCCAAATCAACAGGCCGAGAGCAGTTTGGGCTTGCCGATCTAGAGCAGCGCCTAAAGGAACTCCCCAAGCTGTCGAGGGCCAATCGTGTCGCCACATTGACCGCTTTCAGCGCAGCCGTTGTGGCACAGGATCTGGATAATCTGCGCATTAGAAATCTGGTTCGTCCCCTGGAACTCATTGTTGCTGGTGGAGGAAGCCGAAATCCTGTGATGATGAACGAACTAAGACAACGCTGCCGTGGCATGCGACTCCGAAATAGCGATGAGCTTGGCCTCAGCGCTGAAGCCCGAGAAGGTCTTGCCTTTGCATTACTGGCCTGGTGGCATTGCCTCCAGCACCCAGGCAACGCCCCGGCCATAACAGGGGCCAAGCGTGCGGCAGTTCTTGGTGTGAGGGCTGATCCAGCCTGATTGGCCAAGCAGTTCTTTGAAGAACTACGAAGACCACCAAACTCAAGAGGGACGATAGAGGCGGAGACGGCGCGGAGCGCCTCTTAAACGCCTGGGCTGTTGAGCTTCAAGAGCCGATCGAAAGCCTTCTGTACTCGCTAACGATGGGGCTGAAACGACCGAACTCTGCTCCTGCTCGTAACGCTGAATACCCTGCTGAATAAGCACTTTGGCCATATTGCTAACGGTGCGGGACTCAAGCTCGGCAAGAGCTGTTAGGCGCACACAAAGCTCTTCAGGCAACACAACCTGGACTCTCGGAGACTTGGGCTTCCCACTGGATGAGGTTTGACGGGTAGCCACGACCCTAAAAAAGTAACTCTTACTTATAAGTGTACAGAGGTGTGCAAGGATAGTATCCAGCACTATGCTGAGACCACAGTTCGGAATGGTCTATTCCGATGACCCAGTTCAACAATTCCATGGCCCGTCGAAATACCCAATGCTTTTTCAGCCCTAAAGCTCAAGTACCAATCTCATTCGACTAACAACCAGACATCAGGATTGCCCCATGGACAAACCCACACTTCCAACTTCAACTCGCTTCAATCCAACTCAACAGGCCAACAGCCCTAGCCAATCCAACAGCCCTGTCAAGCCAAACAGCCGTATCAAATCAAGCAAGGGTCGGCGTTTAAGCCGAAGCCAAGAAAATAGCGACGTGCTGGTATCAGCTGTAATTAGCAGCTATCTGCTCACACATCTCCATCAAGTCTTGCAAAGGGCGGAATACGGCGCCGCTCAGGACGGACGCGAATACCAGGCCAAAAATTTCGCCCAACTGCGCAAAGTCCTCTGCATGGATGCCCGCAGCATGAAAGACGCATCAGCAACAGGCATGACAGAAGTTGATGTAGAGCAAGCAGCATGAACCAAGAATCAGGTCAAATCACTTCAGGCTGAATACAGTTGCAACAGACACTTCCCTTCTGATGAGCAGCAACGCTGCAGTGCTCTACGAACGTATTCAGAACGATCCCGAACACACCAAAGCCCTATTTCGCCAGGCACTCCAAGATCCTCAGGGAGCCTTGAAGGCAATCTGCGATCTAGGGCACAGCATGGGACTCCCTGTCACGCTTGACGAAGTAAAAGCGCACTTGGCCAGCCTCGATGACGCTGACACCAAGCAATGGCTCATCAAGGCCCGGGGGGGGCTTTAAGGCCAGGATCTAATTCACGCGAGCGACTTTCTTCTACTTGTGCGGGATTGACGTTTTGCATGCCTCGACGGTCGTAACCGCCACCCCCTGCCAAACTCCAAAAAAACCAATAACTAGGGATCGCCAGGCCAGCAGCAAGCACAACAGCAGTAATTTGTTCGAATTTCACCATGGCCGGTGATCCGGAATGGATATCCTCCAGTCTGCCCGTATACGAAGCGGGATGATGTTCTTGCGGTTGCTTTCCCTCGGTGCTGCGACTTGAGCACGTCAACAAGGTCTACCCCACGCATGAAGTCCTCAAGGATGTCACCTGGGAAATCAAGCCCGGAGACCGCATCGGACTGGTAGGAGTCAATGGTGCTGGCAAATCCACACAGCTCAAATTAATCGCGGGACTCGAAGAAGCCAGCAGTGGCCAGATTGTGCGCCAGGGGAACCCACGCATCGCCTACTTACAACAAGAATTTGATGTTGATCCCTGCCGCACAGTGCGAGAAGAGCTTTTTCAAGCCTTTGGCGAGGCCGCTGCCGTTGTCCATCAACAGCGACTAGTAGAAACATCCATGGCTACAAAGCGGGCTGCAGAAGACACTGTTTTTCTCGACAGCCTGATCAAGGACCTAAGCCGTTTACAGAATCGCTTTGAAGCCCTGCACGGCTATGAGCTTGAAGCTCGAATCGAAAAACTACTGCCAACACTCCACTTCACATCTGAGGGGGCCGATCAGCGGGTAGGGGACTATTCCGGAGGATGGCAAATGCGAATTGCTCTCGGCAAGATCCTTCTTCAAGATCCTGATCTGCTCCTGCTCGACGAGCCCACAAACCATCTGGACGTGGACACCATCAAATGGTTGGAGGACTATCTGATCAAACAGACCGCCGCCATGGTTGTGATCAGCCACGACCGGACGTTCCTCGATCGGATCTGTACCCAAATCGTGATTACTGAGAGAGGCGTTTCGCGCACATATCTCGGTAACTACACAGCACATCTTGAGCAGAAGGCACTCGAAGAGGAAGCAACTCAAGCTGCGTTTGAACGCCAGCAAAAAGATCTCGCCGCCCAACAGGCCTATGTCGATCGATTCAGGGCAAGTGCCACGCGAAGCACCCAAGCCAAAAGCCGAGAGAAACTGCTCGAGAAAGTAGAGCGAATCGAAGCTCCACTTAAGAGTGTCAGCGGCCCCAGCTTTCGATTCCCAGACGGTCCACGATCCGGCCGACAGGTGGCTGTGATCGAAGACCTCAGCCACAGCTACGGAGACAAGATTCTCTTCCTCGGCGCCCATCTGGAGGTGGAACCCGGCGATCGGATTGCTTTCATTGGTCCCAATGGCGCAGGCAAATCAACTCTGCTGCGTCTGATCATGGGTTTGGAATCTCCAGATGACGGCAAGGCCTACCTGGGAGAACACAACGTGATAGCTGGCTATTTCGAACAGAACCAAGCAGAAGCTCTGGACCTGCAGAAAACCGTCATCGACACAATGTTTGAAGCCGTCCCGGACTGGACCCAAACCCAGGTGCGCTCTCTACTCGGCAGTTTCTGCTTGAGTAATGATGCTGTTTTCAAAGACGTCGAGAATCTGAGTGGTGGTGAAAAAGCTCGATTAGCCCTGGCCCTAATGCTGGTCCAACCCTGCAATTTGCTTGTGCTAGATGAGCCAACCAACCACCTCGACATCCCTGCCAAGCAGATGCTGGAGGACGCACTGCAGGCGTACAAAGGCGCTGCCCTGCTGGTCTCTCATGATCGCTACTTCATTTCCCGTGTAGCCAATCGCATCGTGGAATTACGCGATGGAGAACTGATCCTTTACCGAGGCAACTACGCTTATTTCCAGGAAAAAAAAGCAGAGGAGCAAGCCGCAGCCGCTGCGGCAATGACCCTGGCAGCACAAGAAGTCAAACGCCTCGCCAATCGCGATCGCCAAAGAAAGCGTCAAGCCAGAAAAAAAGGCGCGGCTTAAACCCAAAATCTATCCGTTTGGCAAAAAAACTTTAAAGAAGGTTAGGCAGGAAGACTCATTTTCCTTTGAGTACAGCAAATATGTGCATAAGCTGACTTCACAGCTATGTGTACTTAATGACAAGCGTCCCTACCCAACGTGCCGAAGACCTTCATATCTCCACCTCGACTAGCGACGTAAACCATGAGCACGAGCAAACTTGGGATGCCGTTGAGACCTACTTCGAATGCATCACCACCTGCTCGCTGGATGACGGTGAATGCATCACCCGTTGCGTGGAGCAGTTACGAGACACTGACGACTAAATAGCTTCTAGCCCCAGCCGCAAAATGAGATTGCATCCCTACCCCGCTCATGGGCTGAAGATGTCTTAGATACTTTTGCAGAGCCTGAGACTGGTCTAGGCGGGAGTAGTGCACATCACAGGGTCAAGGTGCCTGCATCGCAGTCAACTCCACTGGTGTAACCGCCAGCTCAATCCGACTGTCGCCCCGGATTAATCCAAGAGTGATTGGTCGCCCAACTCCATGACGATCAATTGCGCTCACTACCTCAGCAGGCCCATCAATCGGTAACCCTTCAACCGAAACGATCACATCATCAACCTTCAAACCTGCACGCGCTGCAGGCCCACCAGGCACCACGGAACGAATCACAGCACCAGGAGAGTTGGCTTCCCCAGAACGGGCAGATGGCACCGGCGAGAGACCTACACCCACCATCGGATGACTGGCCCGTCCTCGCTCCACCAGCTGCTGGGCGATGGTCCTGGCCCGATTAATAGGAATAGCAAAACCCAGCCCAGCTCCTGGCCCAGAGCGAACGAGTGTATTGATACCCACCACATTGCCCTCAGAATTCAACAGCGGTCCTCCTGAGTTGCCTGGATTGATAGCAGCATCGGTCTGAATCAAATCCAACCGCTTTCCAGAGATCCCTAGCTGAGAGACGTTGCGGTTGAGGTTGCTGATGATCCCCAACGTCACCGTATTTTCAAGACCAAAGGGGTTGCCAACGGCTATGGCCCAATCCCCGACCCGAAGTTGGTCCGAGTCTCCCAATGGAGCTGTAGGCCAAGGCCCCGAGCCATCCAACTGCACTACAGCCAGATCCGTAATCTTGTCCTGACCAACCAGTCGCCCAGGCACCCTTCGACCATCTGGCAATCCCACCATCAGCTGATCGGTCTTCTCCACGACATGAGCATTGGTGAGAACCAATCCTTCCGCCGAAAAAATCACACCACTTCCCTGCCCTCGTTCTATCCGCGCGCGGGGAGCAACCCTGCCAGGCAAACCAAAGAAATGTTGGAACAGCGGGTCTGCTAATAGTCCCTTAGGCAGACCAGCCATGCCCATAGACCGGACCGTCCGACTCGTCTCAAGCGTCACCACAGCAGGGCCGCTGCGAGCCACGGCATCCGCTACAAACGACTGCCTGGATAAGGCTGTCGCGGCTGATGCCGCCTGCAGCGGTTGAGGGGAAAGGCTCGACAACACAGGCAGACAAACCAATCCAGTGCCAAGCAGAAGACCACCACGGAAAACCCTGCTCAAACCTGAAGATTGGCTGGATAACCGCAACTCTGCGGAGGATTCCTCAAGCAACGCAGACATTGGCCAAGAGACAATCAATTGATGACTTTGACCGTAGACAGAGCTCTCTCAAACAACAGTGTCAATCCTTGACAGAGCTGTGACCAAATACGCCTGAGCTCGTCTTCATGAAGCTTCATTCCCCCACGGAACAGCTCAACAAGCTCCAAACTGAATGAACTGTTGCAACAAATCCTGGGTGCTAACCAGCCCTTTGCCTGAGTTTCGTGAACTTTGAAAGGCCTGAGCTTTGCCAGAGCCTCGTGATTAGCACGATCATTCAAAGGCAAGCAATGATGAACGCAACGTGGCGACCACCCAATCGCCTTTATCGCAAACCATGAAGACGTCATGGAGAACTCCTTGTTCCCGATCCTTTACGGCGCTGCCTTCCTGATCCTGCTGTGGCAAGCCTTCCGCGTGATGGGGAAGGGTTTCGGCGCCGCCCAGCAACCAATACGTAGCCAACCAATTAGGAAGAACTCACAAGGTGATCGCACCGGTTTGGTGACCGTTCACCCTGAATTACTAGACCAGGAAGGCCGCCTCACAGAAGAAGAGCTCCTCACAGTTCGTTTCTCAGGAGACAACGAGCCACCCCAGTCAACAGAAACTCCTGCTGAATAAATTAGAAATCCAGTGTCAAAGGCCGGCACTGAATTGGACTCGATTGGGGAAGCCCTGGTGGATCAAAGAACGCGCATCGTGGCTGCAGTCATCAAAGCAGTGAAGTTGCCTCCGCGGTTTCGACTGCGGCTGGTCAAAGAAGATCCCGTTCGGCTTGAACTAAGCCTCACCCCTGCTTACGGCAAACAGCCGATCCAAGTGGGATTGGTGGAGTCTCTTGACCTGGTGGCTCGGCGCGACCGGGAAGGACGCATCCCTAGAGACTTGCAGGGAACATGGGATTGGACGGTCCGACACGGCGACGTAAGCACCGGGGGGTGGAATCCCTTTCTCAAGGAAGCACTACAAACCATGTTTGAAACAGGGCTACCAGCAATCGTTTACGAAGAACTCACAGGCGAGGACTATCACCCCGTTGACGGCACCCGCCACGTGCGCTGACTGTGAAGGATGTGAAGCCCTGCGAACTACCAGGGCTACAAACAGGGGCAAGGGGCTAGACCAGTACAGTTCCGGCTCTTAAGGTTTTCTTCATGAGCAGCCTGCAGCTTTCGACGGCGCCTTTAGTGAGGCTTCTCTTTGCAATAGGAGCCCTAAGCAGTCTGATGCTGCTAGCTCTTCTCAATCTGATCAGCTAACTCTTTCTTTGCAGCTTGGGAGATCTCCCGATCGACTCGCTGCTAACGCAGCTCTGCCACAGCCTTGCTGCAAGTGCCACAGTGCTGCTGCAAGCGCCACCAGGGGCAGGGAAAACCACCAGAGTTCCGCTTGCGCTTCTTGGTGCCCTTGATGGTCACACCCCTCTTCCAGGCCGAATCTGGATGCTGGAACCCCGACGATTAGCTGTCAAAGCAGCAGCCTCGCGACTAGCCGCAAGCTTGAAAGAGCCATTAGGGGAGCGCGTGGGCTTCGCTATACGACATGAACAACTGCGCTCAAAACGAACTCAATTAGAGGTCATTACAGACGGCTTGTTTCTACGTCGCCTTCAGAGTGATCCAAGCCTAAGCGGCATTGATTGCGTGATCTTTGATGAATTTCACGAACGACGGCGAGACAGCGACCTCGCCCTAGCCCTGTTGCTTGAAGCCCGACCGCTGCTCCATCCAGAGCTACGGCTTCTGCTCATGTCTGCAACTCTCAATCTTGGCGAATTACAAGATCGCCTACCAGAAGCAACCCTTCTACAGAGCGAGGGGAAAGCCTTCCCCGTCACCACCCATCATCAGACACCCCGCCCAGACGAACCGTTACCCCATCAGGTGATGCGGGCCATTAAGGCCCATGCCCTACCTCTCACCGAAGCAAGCGATCGCACCAGTTCACGCCCCACCGTGCTGGTGTTCCTGCCTGGACAACGTGAGATCAAACGCACCCAAGAACTACTGGCGGCTCAAGAAAGTCTTTCGCATTGGAATCTTGCCTATCTTCACGGGCAACAGCCTCTGCATGTGCAAGCGCGTGCATTGCTGGGGGCTGAATCGCCTTGGATAGGCAAGATCGTCTTAGCAAGTTCTATCGCGGAGAGCTCACTCACCCTCGAAGGGGTTCGACTGGTCATCGACAGCGGCCTGAGTCGGCAAAGTCGCTTTGACCCCAACACTGGCATGGAGGGGCTTGAGACAGTGCCATCCAGCCTGGCAAGCGCTAATCAACGCCAAGGGCGAGCCGGACGCCAAGGTCCAGGCCAATGCGTTCGACTTTGGTCGCTAGCAGAACAACTGCGCAAGCCCGAACATGCCCCTCCAGAAGTACTTGTTGCCGATCCAATGCCCGTGGTGCTTGAGCTCGCGGCCTGGGGCGCTGGCTTAGGAGAAACCCTGCCATGGATCGACCCCCCACCTCAATCAGCGTTGCAGAAGGGAAGGCAACAACTGATCAATCTGAACGCCCTCACCCATGACGGACGGATCACAACTCTAGGCCGCCATCTCTGCAAACTAGGCATACACCCCAGGCTAGGGATCCTGTTGCTCCAAGCCAAAGGATGGGGATGCGAAGCCCTGGGAGCCGAACTAGCCGCTTTACTTGGTGATCGAGATCCCCTCAACAGCCATCAGGTTGGCTCAGACCTGAGGACTCGTCTGGATTGGTTACGTCAGGACCAGCGAGACATTCATCGATCTGCCAGACAAGGCCATCTACAGATGCGCCGTCTCAGTCAAAGGCTGCTTGGTCAACTCAAGACCATTAGGCCAGACGATCAATACAGCAAACAAACAAATAAAGACCTCTCAGAACATGCCCTCGCTGCACAACTCATTGCCACAGCCTTCCCGGAATGGTTGGCCTTGGAACGACCAGGAAAAGCCGGACACTATCGATTGCGACAAGGACGCGGCGCCATTCTCCGCCAGCATGACCCTCTCAGATCTTCTCCTGCCCTAGCAGTTGCAAGGGTGGATCTTGGCCAGGCCAACACACTCATCCAGCTCGCAATCCCCCTCCCGATGCAATGGGTAGAGACGCTGAGCCAAACAGATGGGGAATGGAGTGAATCAGTGAGCTGGGATGAAAAAAGCTCGCGAATACGCGCAGAGCGACTGTTGAAGATCGGCGAACTACTAATCCAAAGGGAACGCCTGCCACAGCCCGAACCAGAACACTGCCGCAAGATCCTGCTCGATGTCTTGTGCCATCAGGGTCTAGGGCAACTCCCCTGGGGCCGTCGCAGCCAACAACTGCGTGCACGCCTGGAACT
The DNA here is from genome assembly GCF_001631965.1 of Prochlorococcus sp. MIT 1303. Lineage (NCBI taxonomy): Bacteria > Bacillati > Cyanobacteriota > Cyanophyceae > Synechococcales > Prochlorococcaceae > Prochlorococcus > Prochlorococcus sp. MIT 1303. Next base: position 6,617 of record NZ_LVHK01000028.1, on the reverse strand, counting down.
CGCCCACCGCCACCTAGGCACCCCCTGGCCACCTCGCGACCTTAAATTCCTTGGCCATCAGCCAAGTTCATGGCTCAATCAACCGCTGTTGGGTTGCCATAGCTTGGATGAGCTGGGTGAAGAAGGGCTAATAGAAGCTCTCTGGGGAGAGCTTCCCTGGGAGATGCGCCAGAAACTAGACATCCTGCTGCCAAACCAGCTAACCATTCCCTCTGGTCGGTCTGCTGTACTCAACTATGGCGATGGAGAGGTGAAATTATCGGTGAAGCTTCAAGAAATGTTTGGCTGCGAAGACGGTCCAAAACTGATCAATGGCAAGCTTCCCGTGACCCTTGAACTGCTCTCTCCAGCAAGGCGTACTCTGCAGCTCACAAAAGATCTAGCAGGCTTCTGGAGTGATAGCTATCAGGACGTGCGCCGCGAAATGCGCGGTCGCTACCCGAAGCATCCCTGGCCAGAGAACCCGCGAGAAGCCCAAGCAACCGCCCGCATCAAAAAGCGCATGGGCGGATGAGATGACTACAAGGGGGAAATTGCCTAAAAAATGGGAATCTATTGCCATGGAGACGGTCAAGCCATCTCCATGCTTTGTTACATTGATGAGAACTTGGAGTTACAAATGGCCGACAAAAATCAGCCCCGTTTCGGCTTCGTTAACTTCGCAGAAACCTGGAACGGCCGTCTAGCCATGATGGGCGTCGTCATCGGCCTCAGCACCGAACTTCTGACCGGCCAAAGCATTCTCTCTCAGATGGGCCTTGGCTGAATCTCATTGCAACCCTTCAAGCAGTAGCAGCCATATGAGGTGATCACTGTAAATCGACAAAGTTTGCGTAAAGCGCGCCCTGCAATAACGATGGGCCACAGTAGAGAAACGTTGGAGTGATTAACTTGCCCCCACTCTTCGTCAACAACCGACGCGATGGCGCAAGGCTGCTAAGCAGCGCCCTGGTGATTTTCACAATCGCATCCACCCAACTGGATCATGCCTGGGGGCAAGCTGTTGCTGCGCTTAGCGTCGTGATCTGCCTCTACTGGGGCATGGCCTACCGACGCCTTGACCGCTGAATCCCTTCCCAACTATTCAGTCCGCGATCTCAACGCGGCTATTGGCACTCTGCTGGAACGTGGCTTTGCACCTCGCTTTCTGGTGGAAGCGTCAGTCTCCAAGCCACAGATCAAAAAAGGGCATCTCTGGCTAACTCTGACTGACGGCAACGCAAGTATCACGGCAGTGGCTTGGGCTTCCAAGCTGCAGCAACTCACCTACAGGCCTGCAGAAGGGGATGGGGTAACGATTGTCGGCAAGCTCAACTTCTGGGCAACCCGAGCAAGCCTGGCCGTGCAGGTCATAGACCTGCGTCCGTCCCTATCGACGGTGTTACGTCAGTTCGAAATTGTGAAAGCCCTGCTACTGAAAGAGGGCATCATCGACGAATCGAAACGGAGAGCGTTACCAAAATATCCAGAGGTTGTAGCCATCTTGACCAGCGTGCCCAGTTCCGCCCTAGCAGACATGCTGCGTACAGCAAAAGAGCGCTGGCCTCTCACTCAATTGCTGATCATTCCAATTCCAGTCCAAGGTGGTGTAGCAAAACAAATCCAATCCGTTTTACGTTCTCTGGCTAATCAGCATGATGAGCTGAGGATTGCAGCGATCGTGCTGGCCAGAGGAGGTGGCAGTCGTGAAGACCTGATGGTGTTTGATGATGAAGACCTGTGCCGTGACCTGGCCAGTTTCCCAATACCGGTGGTGACTGGACTAGGGCATGAGGATGACCAAACAGTGGCTGATCTGGTTGCTGACCATAGAGCCGCGACGCCAACAGCAGCGATGGTGGCCCTGTTGCCCAGTCGGGAGTCAGCTCAAAATGTGCTGATCCAACGCCGTCATCGACTTAAAGACCACTGCAATTGGCTCATTCGCAAAGAACGTGAGCGGCTTGTAGATCGAGGCAAAGCGTTGGAGTGTCAACAACCGCTGAAACAGATAGAGCTTCAGCGCATTCACTTAAGCCAGAAGCATCAGCTGCTCCAAGCTCTATCACCAGAACTCTGGTTGATGCGCGGTTTTGCCATCGTGAAGAACAAGCAAGGCAAAACTCTGCGAAGCGTGGGTGATGTATCTCTGCTCGACAATTTGACCATCCAACTCAGTGATGGCCAGATCAATGCCACCGCAGAAGAAATTAATCAGCAAAGGCCCTCGACATGATAAAAGCCACTTCATCATCTGAGAAGACGCCGAGAGATTCCGGCTCTAAACAGCAAAAGCACGCCATCAATACTGCGCAATCAACGCTAGATAGCATGCTGAAAGAATGGCGCCAAGATGCGAAATCACTCAGCTACGAAGAATCTCTGCAAGCTCTCGATTTACTCCTTACTCAATTACAGAATGACAGCGTTCCTGTAGAAGATCTCCAAAGACACTACTTACAAGGGAAGGTCTACCTTGAGCACTGTGAATCACTGCTTAATACCGTCGAACAAAGCGTGCTGCAGCTCGACGCGAGCAACCTAAAGCCTAATTCAGACACATAATTCATCAGCAGTTTACACTTTAGGCAAGTCTTGAGTCCAAGTTTCTAGAGCCTAATGACCCAAAGAAATTACAAGTCTATTGCGATCTCTTAAGAATTTGACCTTATAAATTCCAGTCCATCCCCGACCCAATGGAGCTGATTCAACAGCCACAATATTACCCTTTGGAGCTATGCATCAAGCGATGCGAATAGTATGCCAGTGTCCTCTCTTATCTTTAAAGCAACTGATCCGTATAAAACCTGGGAGATCAGACTTAATGATGCATATTCCATGGCCTTTAGTATAGCAAGAGCCAGGAATAATCACCACCCAATCAAAAAAGCGAGGCTCAAGAACGAGTTCTCACGTGCTCGAGAAAACTAACATTTCCCCACAGGTCTTACGACTAGCTTAGTAAACTGATTCCGCAAATGATGTCTTGTGAGTAAAACCTAATACGGGAGCAAGCGACATGCGACCCACAATCAATCAACGCATCACCAATAAAGCCAAACAAAACCATATCATCAACTAGCAGCAATAGGCTATCTGATGGGTTTGTAGGCTTAAATTCAATCGCATTAGAAGCACCTATTGGAGCCCTAGAAAGTGAACATCGCGTATCAATGCTTACAATGCCTCAGTAAATCACTAATTGACTAGCCTGCAATTACTGAAGGCTGTCGTCAGAGACGGCCCGGAATAATTCGGAAATAAAAAACTATTATTAATACTTTGAAGAGGTAACAGTTACGCACTTAGCCATAAGCCAAGACATGATTCCTTAACAAGGCTAGTCACAATCACTGAAGCCAACTTCTAGCAATCGCCAATGAATCATGCTTCCCATTGCCTGGCATGATTGCTCATCTGTTCAAATCAGAAACGATCTAAATGCCTTGACGAGCACTAGAGACTATCACTCCAATGATGCTGTTTGCACCTAGCAAGGAACAGATTCTATCAAGAAAATCTTGCTCAAAATTATTTCACTCAAAAATTCTTAAATGTCAAAATCAATAGTACCTATAAAGTATCGCTACAATGGTTTCAGCCGAAGCAAATCAATGGGCATGGTTCTCAACTACATACTCCTGACATTTATCAGTTGGCCATTTGTAGCACTGGTAGCAGGTTGGTGCTGCCAACCATTATTTCCAAATAACAAGGCCTTCGACTTACAAAGAAATAGTGGCCGTACAACATTCGCCACCCGATCGCTCATCATCTCTGCTGTTCTCTCAGCAATTGCCTGCTTCATCGATTTACCACTCATCAGCCAGCCTTCAAGTTTAGGCCTGTAAAGAAACAACTTCATGCCTTTCGTTAACGACTGCTGAGAATCAAAGACAATTCGATCTCTGCTTTGATTGGCAACGCCATTTAAAAACATAATCATGAGGCAGCATTCGCTTTGAGTTTAGCCATCGAGAACAGACATCTGTAATCATTGAAAGTCATCTGTTTACGCTGAAAATTATGGGCCAAGAAAATCTTTCAGCCAAAATTCAACTAGAGAAATATGATCTAAATGCCAACTTCAATTCCATAAAGACAATTGACAAAAAGCATCTACCCTAACTTGATTGAAACTCCAAAATAACAAGCAGCTCTAACCACTTCAAAGCCATATATTGTTACCACTATTCGTTAAGGTGATGGCTGGTTATCTTAGGGCCATTATTCAAGCAAAGCAAAAAGGATATTTCCAAGACTTTGCCACTTGTTCTTCAGGCCCAGCGCATTGAACAGCAGTTCGCCTCTATGAAGACACTGGCGACACTCAGATCAGTAATCATACATATACAACTAATCAGTGGTTTCACATGGCTTCTTCACTAGCGTTGAGACTATCACCTCACGAGTGGCATGAAAGCACCAAATAGTTTGCTGCAATGGGTCTACTTGATCCTGGCAATCACTGGAGCAATCCTTCCTACACTAGCCAACATCGACTTTATGCAGCAATACGGTCCAGACTTTGATATCAGCTTATTTGTAGCACTATCGAATGCAAATCCTGCAGCACAATCTTTATCCCGAGATCTGATCATAGGTGCTAGTGCTATAACCATCTGGATCGTTGTAGAGAGTCGACGACTTCAAATGCGGCACCTATGGATCGTGCTTTTAAGTAGCATCACAATTGCCTTCGCATTTGCCGCACCATTATTTCTCTTCCTGCGTGAACGTCGGCTCCAAGAAATGGGAAATCATGCCGAGAACTAGAAATACACTGTTGATAGCTCTAATTTATTTTTTCAACCTCCTATTCAACAAAAGCCCGCTCCTAAATAGGAGCGGATAGACAAACTGATTAGTATTTAAAGATCATCAACCCTCTGAACCAGCATCTTCAGCCGTAATATCAATTGTGGCCGCACTAGCAGGGGTAGAAATCCCTCCATCATCTTTAAAATCACCTAACTCTGAAGTATCAGACAGCCCTGCACCACAGACAGGACACTGACCAGAGTTCCCAAAAGTGCGCACTCCACAAGCCTGACAAGTCACCATGCGGGACTGAAGAACACGCCAACCCAACCAACCAAAGCCAGCTAGCAAAAACGGTAAGACCAAAGCAACAAGCATTAACCCACCAGCGAGATCAAGCAAAATCCGCCCGGCTGCAGTGGGCAACAGCAAGATCAGCAGAAGGGCCAACCAAATCAGAGGAGAAGGCCTGGCCATTTCAACGTTGGAAGCGGGCATCCCGCTCCATCCAAGACTCCAAGGCTGCTAAGACTTCGATCAAAGCCCAGCCTCCAAAAAAGAGTCCGGCAACCAGGGCTACCACAAATCCGATCAGCAGCATTACAGGCACGGCCAAAAGAGTAAGACCTGTAATCAGCACAACCGCACCTATCGCCATACTCAATAGAGCCATGCCTGCAAAGGCCGGCGGCAACCGGGCAGAGCGTGCTCGCATCAGAGAAGGCACAACAATCAATTAAAAATCAATTTTATGCTGACTGAAGACGTTGTGAAATCAGCTTTTTAGCGGGTTCGGTTCTCCCCATTGATGCCGACTCCTACTGGCAAGAACCACGCTCCAGCACTGCCCAAAGTAAAGGATCACACCGACCATCCAAACCCAAAAGGTGAGCACCAGAACACCACCGATGAAGCCATAAGCCTGATAACGCGTGCCCAGCGAAAGAATGCTGCGGCTAACGACAAGGTTGAGGATCGTCAAAAGCGTACCAATCAAAAAAGACCCAGGCACAAGGGGTCGCAGTGGGACACGTCTACTAGGTAGCAAAGCCTGCAACAACAACGCCATCCCAGAGAGGCCAAGTAATGGCACAACGAACTGACCTACCTGAAGCACAGGCACTCGAGACAACAAAGCGGCAAGCCATGGTGTCGTGCTAATCAGCTCATCCCAAACAGCACCTGGGATCATGCGTACATTGACGCTGACCTGATCAACAACAACAAGCAGCCCGACCAGGATTACGACCACAAAAGCCTCAATTCGAGCACGCAGGAAGCGGGTTAGCTGAACAACAACTGGTGCAGGTGTTGAAGGCAGGGGCAACAGGTCTCGCCAAAGACGATCAGCACCACGCTGCAAAGTTAAATAGGCGTTACCAGCAGTCACCATCAGAAACACAGCTCCGAGCAATCCTGCACCAAAGCCTTGCTTGACAAGTTTGACCAATGTTGATTCCACCAAACCAACAACAGAAGGTGGGAGAACCTGCGCAGTAAAGTCAACAATTTGCTGATCAAGACCATGCTGACGGCCAAGAAACCAAGAGGCCACAGACAGCGAGATCAACAGAATTGGGAAAAATGACTGCAACGTGTAATAAGCAAAAGCAGCACTAAGATCTACACAATCACAACGCATCCAGCGAAGGTAAGCCCGCCACAAACTTGCGACCAACCATCTAGCCCAACGTTTCCAACGAAGCTCCACGCTTGACATTCATCTACTGCTAATAACGCTAGCGCCAGCCAATCAAAGAGCTCTGGTGTCTATTTGATTATCTTCTTTAAAAATCACACTGACTTGCACATCAAAAAAGCCACCCGCAGGGGTGGCTTTTTCTTGGTAAATCAACAACTCTTTCGCAAGATTGATG